>NZ_CAWPCB010000041.1:0-74886 GCF_963886535.1 Proteus sp. G2675 | reverse complement strand
CCCGAGCCGGTAACGGCACGGAAAACAGCAGCAGGACAAGAGTGAGCAGGGAATTTTTACGCATCACGCCTCCGGATTAAGGTGTGAGCGGACGCCACCGCCCATCCGGTAACTGTTGCATCACCACCGGTGTGGTGGTCAGTCCGTACTGAAGCGAGAGACCGCCATCATGATTTAACGTAATTTCCCGCTTTCTGACGCGCTCTGCCGGGATATTTTTTTGTCTGGCCCAAGCCCTCAGGCGGTTATCATCCCCCTTTGTCCCCAGCACATAAATATCAAACGGCTGTTTGCCGGCCAGCAGAGTAGCCAGACGGGCATCACACGCGCTACAATTTTCCGCCTGCACAAACAGTGCCTGCCGGCGCTGCGCTGTTCCCTGTTCCATCCTGCCGAATGTTCCCAGACTGACCGGTAATACCTGACCATAGAGCCGCTTCCAGGCAGCATCTACTTCCCGCTGAAACGCCAGCTCTTTTTCTGCCCTGGCAAATTCCTGCTGTACCCACTTTTCAGCCAGCCGGCGGCGTTCTTCGTCTGACCGGGCCTCAATACCCAATGTCGTCAGGGGATCCAGTCCGGGAGACTGAATACCGCGCCGCCCTTTCATCAGCGCCTCAAAACGGGCATACTCCTCCGCACTCAGTCCCCATTCCTGCGCCTCATACTGCAATGACTGTGTCTGACTCTCAGCCGATTTCCCCGCCTCAATCTGAACCGGTCGGGTTGCCCCGGAAACAGACTGTGCAGCTGTCAGCGGTGCGGACATCAGACACCCACCCAGTAAAACCACGCATCTTATGTTTTTCATCACGGCATTCCTTTTATGGCAGGCGCAACGTCACCGTGCGCCCCTGATAACGTAATGTCACACGATCAGTCTGAATGTCGGTCATTTCCCAGCCCTGATAACGTCCGCCTACCGGCAGTAACTGTACCTGCCCCAGCTGACGAATATCCGCAGGAGCCAGTGCGGCAAGAAGACGACCGCCCCGCTGTTCAATCGCGGTTAACTGAAACGGCACGGTCCGGGATGGACGGACAGAAGCCCCGAGACGGGAAGTTTCCGGCGTGGCGGGTTTTGCCCTGACAACCGGGGGATTGACCGTTTTTTGTTCCGGCTGACGCTGTTCCTGCAACTGATGTAACGCCAGTGCCCACTGTGCCTGGCGGGTTTCCAGTTGTGCCAGCCGTTTTTCCAGCCCGTCAGACAGTACGGCGATCTGTTCATCCGGTTTGCCGGCCACCGCCAGCTGTGCTGTCACCGTTCTGAGGGTGTCGCGCTGTGATGCCACATCCTGTTTTAGCGTCGTCAGCCCCTGACGGAGCACGTCCAGTTGCGCATTCATCCGGTCATCCGTGACAGAGTCAGCCATCTTCATCTCAATCGCCTGTAATCGTTGTCCGAGTTGTGACAGAGCCTCTGAGTGTGAACTGATAACATTACTGTGGATAAACAGCGGGATACCGGCCACCAGAGCACAGGCGACCACGCCCGTCACAATCACCCCCCGGTAAATTTTTTTATGTAATGGGGTTACGGACAATTCTTCAGAATGAGTCATTTCAGCCACCCTCCGCGATGAACCTTATTCACATCGGTATGACCAGTGGAAGTGTTAAGCACCGGTGGCACCGGTAATGGCGTACTGCCCGCAGAAAGTGGGGTGACCACAGAGACGGATGAAGCGCCGCTCATTCCTGCATCCGGCGCAGATGGCGTGTATTCCGGACGAAGTCGGTAACACACTTCCCGTTGCACATCATCCACCCACAACTGCCAGGCCGGACCGACAAGGATCTGTAACGCCACATTCAGGCGGATCGATCCCATCTGATAATGAACAGCGGGTAACGGCAGACGATAAAGGTGGTTCGCCTGTCCATCGGACGTGCACAGACGATATCCGGAATCACGCAGGGCATAATGTAGCGCATCCCCGACTGTCGGGGAGACGGAAGCAGGAATACGCAGATGAACAATTTGTTCCAGCGGGTAACGCTGTGCCTGTGAAGGCGAAATATCAACCAGTCGGTAACGGTCATAACGCACCACTTCTGGGGCTGACGGATAAATATCTGGGAGCAGCGGCTGAGCATAACCGACGTTGAGCGGAATCGCGATGTCTGCCGCCGCTTCCGTAGGCTGGGCTGGCTTGTCTGCACAGCCCCCCAACAACAGTGAGGTCAGGGCAAGACATATCGGGAGAGTTTTCATACGCATTTTCTGTCCTGAGTTAACAAAATAAAGTCACAGGCACACTGTGCGCAGAAAAGCAAGCGCTCTCAATAGGAAATTAGTTTTCCGAAAAAAAAGAAAACGGCGGGTGTAAAATACCGCCTCTAAAAGAGGTGGTTTTAAATTGGGCCCCCTATAAGGGGGCTATATTCTTTATTAATCCCCCAACAATTCCATTTGTTGGTCGAGCTCTTGATCAACTTTATCCTGATGCCTTACATAACGCCTAATGATGACTTCATTAACCCCCACCGTATCAGCAAAATATCCCCTAGCCCAAAAATGATTACCCCAAAGTTTCTTACGTATATGTGGAAATCGATTATATAACCTTATCGTACTACGTCCTTTCAGGACTCCCATTAGTGTTGATATTGATAGTTTAGGTGGGATCATTACAACTAAATAAGCATGGTCTGGCTGAACATTTAGCACCAATACTTCACAGTCTTTCATAATGCAGAGAATATAAATTATTCTATAAAGCTCTTTTCCTACTTTATCTTTCAATATATTATAACGATATTTAGGAGTCCAAACTAGATGATATTTGCAACGTCAATACACATGTGATGAACTTCTGTATAAACCCATGTTATTTCCTCTTTACTTGTGGTGAGTAAGAGGTAGTTTTTTAACATGGGTTTCCTTCAGGCTATAGCCTCACAGGGTCAATCATCACCTGCTTAGGTGGTGGTTTAAGGCTGACAATAAAAACCCGCTTTTTGGCACAGGCGGATTTTACTATACCCTAAAAGTTAATACTTCCCTGAACCCCGATCTCTCTCGGATTACCTAGCTGTGCTTTATTACCAAATGCATACGTTCGATATAAAGCATCACCAATATTTTTCGCATAGATACTAAGTTCATATTGCTTTGTAGGGTGCCATGATATTGATGCATCAACAACAGTATAATGCCCTTGTTCTAAATTATTTTGCTCATTAAAGTAAAATGGTCCATTAAATCTGACTGCAATCCGAGAAGACCACTTTTGCTCCTTGCCATATAAGCCCTCCCATGAAATTAATGAACTATAACTAGGAGTATAAGCAGGTCTTTTATTTTTATGTTCTCCACTGGTAAACTCTGATTGATTGAACATGCCACCCAGTGAAATACTATGATTAGGGGTAAGCTTTGATTTCCAAAGATATTCTATCCCTCGGCTTCTTGAATCTCCCATATTAGATAATGCCTGATAACCAATAACACCTACATATCCTTGAACATCTTTACTATCTATTTGATATAAAGTAATTTCGGCCATATGGTTATCATTAACACTGTGCCATTTCCAACCTAATTCCATTTCCGTGGCAATTTCCGATTTATAAGAAGTCAGAGCTAGTTTATCAACCCCTTCTTTGTTAAAACCACCAGGTTTAAAACCGCGGCCAACTCCAAACCATATACGATTCTGCTCATTTGGAAGCCAGGCGATACTTGCTCGTGGAATAAAGGCATTAAAAACTGCATTATTATTATAATTAGACTCACCTTTTCCTTTTTCTAAAATAATCATTCGAGTTTTTGCTTTTTCGTGAGAAAAACGAGCCCCTGCACCTAACTCCCAATTGTCATTTATCCTGTATGCACCATCAAAATATCCAGAGTAATTATAAATATCATTATCAGATTTTTTTCCTCCCATTCCGACTTTCCCTACAGATAAATTATCATGTCTATAACCCATCTTTTGAAATGATACCCCTATAATTCCACTTAGATCCCCCCCCTCATAATTAGCTCTTGCTTCTGAATACAAAATATCCTGAGAATCATCTTGTAACGTTCCGTCCATAAACAATCTATCTATATCCATATTTTGATAAGAAAGTATCGTTTTAAACTTCCATTCATCATTAAAATCATAACCTGTATTCCAGGAAATATTTTTTAATTTACGTTTAAGATTAGGTGTTTCATATAACCATTCAGTATCAATTTTTGAACGTGAAAGAGGTGAAAAAGGAACAAAATATTCCTCATGAGAATGGTAATTTTCTCCACCTACTTTTAAATTAGACTCAAATAATGTATCAGGGGAAATATAATTAGCAGACAACCATCCAGCTTTTATATCTCTGCTATCAACATTTTTTTTATCCCATGCTGGATTGTTCAAAGAACCATTATTTCTATCGAGACTAACATTCCCCTGAAAAGCCCAGCCGTTTTCCATGTAGCCAGTGCTTCCTCCTGTATTGATTCTTTCCCCTTGACCAAAATATTGCCCCCCTAACCATGCTTCAGCGTGACTACTGGGTTTTTTGGTAATAACACTGATAATCCCTCCCAATGTGCCACGCCCATAAATAACTCCTTGTGGGCCTTTAAGTAGCTCAACTTGCTCAACCCCTTGAAGAGATTGAGCATACGATTGAGAAAGCTGGGGAGCACCATCAACAAACAGTCCCAAACTTGGAGAAAAGAAATCGGCCGAAGATTGGCCCCGAAGAGTCATATTGTTATAAATACGCGAACTTCGGTTTGCAGATAACAACTCAGGAAAAACTGCGCTCAAATCATCAGTTTGATTAACTAAAGATTTTTTTAACTGTTCATCAGTTTGAACATTCACATTACCAATTACATCAAAACTACTTTGAATGCGCTTAGTTGCAGTAACAGTTATTGTATTATCATGCTGTTCTGTGGCAGCTACAGAGCTTACTGTTACCATTGTAGCCGCTACAAAAGATATAGATTTAAATAAAGTTCCTTTATTTTCCATATAAACCCCAAAATGTGCAATGGCACTTTACGCCGAAATGTTAATGCGAATTAATATCATTTGCATTGTTATTATTATTTGAGATTGATCACATTTTGAGCATGAAAATTATATATACTTATGAAAGTGTGCTGAGTAACAGAAAACATGAATATTAAGGTGGGTTAATAGAGTGCAAACCAATGACAAAAAACAAAAGGATCATTGCTGCTATAAATCAATCTGTTATGAGTTATCAGCCAACAGAAGGATCATTATGGCTATAGGTGGGGTTTATATCACCCAAACCCTTATATCAATGATTATCATGCAATCTGTACCAACCTTACTAAGAAGTGAAGGATTTTCTCTCTCTTTAATTGGATTGACTTCACTTTTTATGCTTCCTTGGACACTTAAATTTTTATGGTCTCCATTTATTGAACGCCTGAGATTACCTTTTGGAAAAAAATTTCGCCGTTCACGTAACTTGATTCTTATTGGTCAATCATTGGTTGCTCTTTTAGTTTTTTTACTTATTCTAATAAACCCTAACGATAATATAAGCAAACTGAATAATCTTTGGATTTTTGGAATATTTATCCTATGTGCATTCTTAACATCGACTATTGACATTGCATGTGATGGCATGGCGGTAGAACAGATTAAGGCAAGTAATAGAGGGTGGGGAAATATTGCCCAAGTTGGCGGAGGAGAAATAGGAGCATTATTAGGCACTAGTGGTTTTTTATTAATTTCCAGTTATTTTAGCTTAAATACTGCATTTGCTATATCAGCTCTAACCATCATATTACTTACAATTCCAACACTCTACTTTAAAGAATCAGATAGACTAACCACATCTGAAACTTACCATATACCAAAATTATCATATGCATTTAATCGAAAAGAGGTAAGAATTGGTATTTTATTAGTAGTTTTATTAGAAGGAGGTAACAGAATCACAGATATGATTACCGGACCTCTATTAATAGATATAAATATTACATTAAATAATATTGCACTATTAATAGGAAGCTTCAATTTTTGTGCAAGCCTATTTGGAACACTTTTAGGTGGTATATTAATAAAAGTATTTGGCATATGGAAATCAATTTTCATTACCTATGGTTTACAAGGTTTAATTTTTACTTTCATATCCATGGCTATAGGAATAAAATATATCCCACATGAAATACTTTTTTTACTTATAGGGTTCAAATATATTCTTTTTTCTGCAGGACTAGTTTCTTTTTACACTGGTTTAATGAGCTTATCTTCATTGAAACAAGCTGGTATTGATTTCACTATTTTCCAATGTACAAATGCTTTTACAGCAATCATTGCTACTCTATTAGGCACTTGGACAGCGGAGAACTGGTCTTATCATTTTGTTTTTGCAATATCATCTATTTATACTTTTATCGCAGTACTAATTTCCATTAAATTAATAAAAAACGCCTTAAACTAAATATTTCATCAAACAATTTTGAGCAATATGTATAATTAGTAGGAAATTGAATAAGGTAATTACAGAATGGATAACTATGAAGATTATTATACTCAGTCTGCTGAAATGTATGATATTTTAAGCGAACCTCATTGGGAAACTCGTAAAGATACATTTATAAAATCCTTGAAGTTTATGGGAGTAAAAACAGGCAACTGGTTAAATATAGGTTCCGGCACTGGCCAAGAATTAAGTATAATTGCGCAAATGTTTCCAGACATACATATTTTTGCAATTGAACCGTCTGCATCTATGCGTATTGGCCTAATGACAAGAATTATGATGTTGCCTGAAATACAACACCAAGTAACTGTGATTGCTGATACATTTCAAAATACCATTCTACCAAAATCATTTTCTGCCGCTATTATATGTGGCTGTATAGGATATTTTAATCAGAATGATAGAAAAATATTATGGAATAAGCTTGCAAATGGGCTAGAAAAAAAAGGTGCTATTTTGGTAGATACAATGCCGTTTAATACGCCTTGTAACATTTCTAAGATACTATTAAATAGTAAAAAAATAGGGAACCATATCTATGAAATTTATTTAAGTGGCAAACCTATAGATCAAGAGGCTATTCGTTGGAATATGAATTTTAAAATCATAGAAGACGATAAAGTCATACGAAATTTTAATATAGAAAGAGATTGGTATACTTTTGGAATTGAACAAGTAATTAAGGAGGCATCAAGAGAAGGATTGGTCCATGAAAACATTAGCTCAAGTACTGTACCAATGACAATCCTCCGCCATAAATAACTCATAATTAAGGTATAGAAATGAAAATATTAAGTGATATTAATAACATAAAAGAATTATGTTCCAAGCAAATAAACATTGACAAAAATAAATTCTCAGATAAGGACAATCTGATAAAATTAGGTCTTGATTCAATTGGATTTATGCAATGTTTATATATTTTCCAAAAAAATGGTTATGCTATAACATTAAAAGATTTGTATTTAAATCCAACAATAAAAGGATGGTATAAAATATTAAAAAAATCAGATATAAATAAAAAAGAAAGAAAAGATAATATATATACACATAAAACAATAAAAAATGCTGGTGAGTTTTCACTTACACCTATACAACATGCCTATTTTGTCGGCCGTTTGAATAAACAAACTCTTGGTGGTGTTGCTTGCCAAATTTATCAAGAATTTGATGGCACCCCTAAATTTACTCCGGAAAGTCTAGAGAAAGCATTAGTATTATTATCAAAACGTCATCCCATGTTGAATATAGTATTTCACCAACAGGGTACACAATTTTGGTCTCCTAACCCAAATAGAAAATATGTTACATATCATGATTTTAGTAAATTACCAAAAGATGAGTATGAGAAAAAACTTTTACAATTACGGGAAAAATTAAGCCATCAGGTACTAAATGTTGAAAGCGGTCAGTTAATTGATTTTCACATGATATCGCTACCTAACAACAGATATCGTTTATGTACTAATATTGATATGTTGATTGCAGATGGTACAAGTTATTCATTACTCTTTACTGAACTTTGTTTATTATTGAGCGGAGAAATACTGCCTCAGTTAGATGAGCACTATGACTTTTACCATTATTTACAAGATAAAAAACAGTATGAAAACAAAGAATCAGCATATCAATATTGGAAAAATAAAATCCCAAACCTACCAGACTCTCCTCTTCTGCCATTATATATGGATCCAGAAAAAATAAATAAAATAAAAATTAAACGCCTTAGCTGGACATTTAGCTCAAAAGAATGGAAAAACTTTAGTAATTTGGCTAAAGAAAATAATATTACACCTTCCATTGCATTAGCAACCTGTTTCTCATCTGTACTTGCAAGATGGACTGGCCAAAATAGCTTATTACTCAACTTTACATTATTTGATAGAAAGCCATTAGCCCCTGCAGTTAATAATATTATAGCTGATTTTACTAATGTCATTCTTTTAGAAATGAAAACAGACAATCGACCATTAATTTCATTATCTAAAGACAATCAAAATACATTTATTGAAGCTTGGCAACATTCTGATTATTCTGGTATTGATATCATTAGAGACCTTCGTAAAAATGGCACCCATCCTTATGGGTGTCCTGTTGTCTTTACTAGCCATATTAATCAACCACTTATTGATAAAAATATAGAATCTGTATTAGGTTCTATAGGATGGGGAATATCACAAACCCCACAAGTTTGGCTTGATCACATGGCAATTAACAAAAGTGGAAATATTGTTTTACAGTGGGATTATAACAATGACTTGTTCCGGAATGATGTTATAACAACAATATTTGATGTTTATATTTCTCGTATACGCCAACTTGCCAACGATCCTAATGCCTGGATTGAAACCCAACCTGATTTAATTCCTAAAAAACAATTAAAAAATAGAATATCAGTTATCAAAAAAGATAATTCACTATTACCACATACACTGCATAAGTCTATTTTCCATAATTATTCAAATTCATCAAAAATTGCTGTCATTGATATCGACTCTCAGGAATGGAGCTACAAAAAATTATTATCTAAAGCAACAATACTCAGTGATCAAATAATACAACAAGGTTATAAACCAGAAGACAGAATTGGTGTATGTATGCCAAAAGGAGTAGGGCAAATCATTAGCGTTCTGGCTATTTTATTAATGGGGGGAACTTATGTTCCGATTGATGTACTACAACCAGAAGAACGTATAAACCGCATTGCTAAAAATGCTCAGCTTTCATTACTCATCGTATCTGATAGCGATCCATCCTATTCAATCTATGCTACATTTTGTAACAGGATTGTTTGGCAAAAAGTTCAACCCTCCGAGAATAAACCACTACACAATATAGATATATCTCCTCATCAAGCAGCTTATGTTATTTATACTTCAGGTTCTACTGGAGAGCCTAAAGGTGTTGTTGTATCCCATGCCAGCGCAATGAATACCTGCCTTGATCTCAATCGGCGATATAACATTTCAGACAAAGATCGGGTACTTGCCATATCAGCACTACATTTTGATCTGTCTGTTTATGATATTTTCGGTGTTTTAAATGCCGGAGGGACTCTTGTATTAGTTAAAGAAGATGAGCGCCGTAATCCTGATGCATGGTTACGACTTATTAACCAACATAAAATAACACTTTGGAACAGCGTACCTGCACTGTTTGATATGTTACTAACCTATGCAGAAGGAATAGGGTCATCCATTCCACAATCGCTGCTATTAATCTATCTCTCTGGAGATTGGATTGGGCTTGATCTCCCGACACGTTACTATAATTTCTGCCCTGATGGACAAATAGTCGCCATGGGAGGTGCCACAGAAGCCGCTATTTGGTCTAACTATTTTAATGTCACAACATTAGACCCATCCTGGAGCTCGATACCTTATGGATATCCTTTATCCAACCAACGTTATCGTATTGTTAATGCTAGAGGAGAAGATTGCCCTGATTGGGTATCAGGAGAACTTTGGATTGGTGGTGCAGGCGTTGCGTTAGGCTACCTAAACGATCCCGAAAAAACAGCACAACAGTTTGTAAAACAAAATGGTGAAAATTGGTATAAAACAGGTGATATGGGAAGATATCTCCCTGGCGGTATACTTGAATTTTTAGGAAGACGTGACCGCCAAGTTAAGATTGGCGGATACCGTATAGAACCAGGGGAAATTGATGCTGCATTCAATAAGCTTCAGGGTGTGCAAAATGCGATTACACTATGCCTTGGTAATGGTAATAAAGAAAAAGCATTACACTCTTTTGTGATACTAAATTCGGGTAATTACCAGGATATTATCAGTTCAAATAGCACCTTTTCTCCCCTCTACTATCTGCGCTCAACCCCAATAAATGTACAACAACAATCCCAAGAAACGGCAATCATAGCTGGATTTTTATATGATTATCTTACTGAACAAAATATTGATTTCGACAACCTCTTGTCAGAAAAAAAATCAGCAGATGACCATAGCATTATCGCTAGCTATCAGTCATTAATGGCTAATTGGCTAAATTTAATAGCACAATATCCACAAACTACACTCAATTCCCCCCCAACTAATAGTACCCAGCGAACGCTAATAGAAAATTTGCAGCGCCACAAAAACAATTTAACAGACATACTCAAAGGTAAAAAATCAGCTCTAACACTATTTGATGATCCCTATTGGTCACCAGAACAAGTCACTATGCGTATTGATGGAATGCACTACTCCTTAGAAAATTTACTACAACAAATAAGAGAACTTCATCATTCACTAAAAAGGCCAATAAAAATCATTCAATTAGGTGCTAGAAGCGGTATTTCAGCAAATTATATTCTGCAACGATTACCCAATAATATGGTTACCCTACTGCTAACTGATGAGTCTCTTTCAATGGTAACGCAAGCTAACCAAAATTTATCAGATTATCAAAATAGTTATGCTGAGCCTCTTACAGAAGTATTTCTTCATAAAAATCGATATAGTGCAGATATCATTTGGATGAACAATTATCTTCATCGATTAGACAGCCCACAAAAAGAGATACAAAAATTCGTTTCACTCTGTGCTCCGAGTGGAATGATTTTTATACAAGAAGTGTTACATGCCCCTGCACAATCACTGATAAGCATCTCTTTATTACAACAAAATGGTAGTGATCCTGCTGATGAATTATTAACAGCAAAAAAATGCAAAGATATCTTTAGCGCTTCTACTGCGACTTATAAAAGTGAAGGAGTTAACGGCGAAATATTGACACAGTTATACCAAGCACCAGAAAAAATTTATTTACCAGATAAAAATAAGCTAGAGCATGATTTGCGCCAATTTTTACCAGACTATATGATCCCAAAACATATTTATTTTCTAACTGAGTTCCCCTTAACCGCAAATGGCAAAATAGATAACCAATCATTAAAATTGTATTGTCAGGAATACCAAGAAGAATACCTAAATCAACAACCTATCAATGGTAAAGAACAGATCATCATAACAATATGGCAAAAGCTCCTTGGCACCAACAAGATACACCGTCACAGTCATTTCTTTCGTGAAGGGGGAGATAGCCTAGTTGCTATTCGATTGATCTCTGATTTAAACCATATTGGCTACCAAGTTGAACTGGAGCATATCTTTGCTTATCCGATCCTTTCTGATTTTGCACAAAATATAAAGCAGAGCGAAGTTTTCGAAAAACAGCCAGCAATTTCACATAACGAGGCGTATAGATACAATCCATTTCCACTCACTGATATTCAGCAAGCTTACTTAGTTGGACGGCAAAATAATTTTACACTTGGGGGTGTTGGTACACATTTTTTTGTCCATTTTATAGCGGAAAATTTAGATGTACCTAAATTAGAACGTACAATTAATCAGTTGATTTCTCGTCATGATATGTTACGTGGTGTCATTATTAATGGACAACAACAAGTACTTAAAAAAGTTCCTTATTATTCCGTTAAAACGCATTATATCCCTACAGAAAAAAGTGACGCTTTTCTAGTATTACGAGCTCAACTTGCTAACATTGTTTATGATCCAGAAATTTGGCCTTTATTTACTATTCAAGTTATCAAGACCAAAGAACAACCAGATCATATTTTTATTAGCCTTGATAACTTATTCCTTGATGGAATGAGTATGCAGATATTTTTCAGTGAGCTAAAAACACTGTATATGGAGCCAAATCACCAATTTATCCCTCTAGATATTACTTTTCGAGATTATATTGATTGTGATGCCTATCCGATTAACACACAAAATGATTGGGAATATTGGTTAACGCGTTTACCACAATTACCACCAGCCCCACAATTGCCACTAATAAAAGATCCAGCACAGATTGTGCAACCTCGCTTCTCGCGTTTACAAACATCATTATCTACTTCTGTTTGGCAAGCACTACAACAAGTTGCTCAGCAAAATAATGTTACGCCAGCAGCACTTTTGATTGCTGCTTATTGCGCCACATTATCCGCATGGAGTAAAAGCCCTGAGTTAACAATTAATTTGACATTATTTAATCGGCATCCTGTACATCCTCAAATAAATGAAGTACTTGGTGATTTTACCTCATTACAATTACTCGATTGGTATACCTGTGATCTTTGGTCAAACAGTATCTCAATGATGCAAAAACGTTTACATAAAGATATGCAACATCGTAGTGTTTCAGCCATTAAAGTAATGCGTGAAATGGCAATTCAACGACAGATGTCTCATATAGAGATACCTGTCGTTTTTACCTGTGCATTGGGCTATAAACATGATGAAGGTTTTCTTTCTCATCATTCATGGCTAAAACCTGTTTGGGGAATATCACAAACACCACAAACATGGCTAGATCATCAAGTATATGAGTCAGACGGTGAATTATATTTAAACTGGGATTTTGTCGAACAATTATTTGACTACACAACCATTTTTTCCATGTTCCAGCAATATGAACATATACTCACTAAACTGGCTACTGAACCACAATCTTGGCAATTGCCACTAAATAAACTTATACCAAGATGCAATAATCTCGTCATCACCCCAGTTTTCAATGCCAAAAATAATCAAAACACACATTATAAACAATCTACTGATACACAAAAAACAGGTCAGACAATACAAAAACTACAACAACTTGTTAAGCAAGTTATTGGAATAACGTTAGCACCTGAAACAAATTTTTTCGAAGCAGGTGCCAGCTCTTTACAATTGGTTCAACTTCATGCAGCACTACAAAAAAATGGCTATAGCCATATTACAATTACTGATCTGTTCGCTAGTCCAAATCTAAGTACATTAGCGCAATTGCTTTGGCAAAACACTTCACCAACATGTGAGCAATATTCCGACCGAGACAAACACAAAAACAAGAGAAAGAAACGGTTACAACTACGAACTCATAGTAGATAAAGGATATTAATCATGCTGAATTTTGAAACTTTCTATGGTAATAGTGAACCTATAGCTGTTATTGGTCTTTCTGGTCGCTTCCCTGATGCACAAAATATTGATCAATTTTGGCATAACATAATTAATAAACACGATAGCTCTCGTCTTTTTTCTGAAGAAGAACTAAAAGCCGCAGGTGTCGCTGAACAAACTTATCGTTCACCTGATTTTGTTAATCGTGGCGCGCCGTTAGATGAAGCGGAATATTTTGACGCTACTCTATTTAATTATTCACGCTCAGAAGCTGAACTTATCGATCCCCAGCAAAGAATTTTTTTACAAGGTGCTTGGCATGCTTTAGAGCATGCTGGATATGCCCCTTGCAATATAACCATCAAAACAGGCGTTTTTGCTTCAGCAAGAATGAGCAGCTATCCTGCCCAGCAAGATTTAGCATTGCACAATATTGGCCATGTCCGTGGCATGCAAAAATTATTAGGGAATGATAAAGACTATCTCGCAACACGTATTGCATATAAATTAAATTTAACTGGTCCAGCATTAACTATACAAACCGCTTGTTCTAGCTCCTTAGTTGCCGTACATATGGCTTGTGAAAGTTTACGCTCTGGTGAATGCAGTATGGCTATTGCTGGTGGAATTGGTATCACATTTCCACAAACCGGTGGTTATCTATATCAGAAAGGCATGATCTTCTCACCAGATGGTATTTGTCGTCCTTTTGATGCAGAGGCAAACGGTACTTTTGCTGGTAATGGATTTGGTATTGTAGTGTTACGTCGTCTTGAAGATGCCTTAGTGGATGGAAACACAATTATTGCTGTATTACGTGGTAGTGCCATTAATAATGATGGTCATCAAAAAGCGGGATTCACAGCTCCCTCCGTAGCAGGCCAAGTTTCAGTTATTAGAGAAGCAATACAACTGGCCGATATTAAAAATGAAGATATTGAACTTATTGAAGCACACGCAACAGCTACACCATTAGGTGATCCAATTGAGTTTAGTGCATTATGTCAGGTTTTCGCTGATCGCTCTCTTACTGCTTCTAAATGCGCTATTGGCTCAGTTAAAGGCAATATCGGACATCTGGATACAGCAGCAGGTATCACTGGCCTAATTAAAACGATATTAGCGGTAAATAAAGCACTTATTCCTCCATCTATGCATTTTAATCACCCAAATCCTCAATTACAAATAGAAAAAAGCCCGTTCTACATTCCTAAAAACCCTAAAGCTTGGTCTAGCAGAATACGAACTGCTGGTGTTTCTTCATTTGGTATTGGTGGAACAAACTGTCATATCATTGTGCAATCATTGCCTGACTCATTAGTATCAATCAAACCTGAACAAGAGGTAGACAATAATTTTGAATACTCATTATTGCTTAGTGCCGCCACAAAAGAGAGTCTAAAAAAACTTGCTGGTGATTATGCACCATTAATAAAAATTACCCCAGCAAACATTCTGGCTCATAATGCATTACAGCAAAGACAACTCAACTTACCATGGCGCTTATCTATCCCCTTAACAAGTGAGAGTGATATTTCACTGTTAGCTTTCTCTCAAGGAAGTGCTGATTCTTTAATACAATATGGTCATACATCAACAAATAAGAAAATAGCGTGGCTATTTTCTGGTATGGGATCACAATATCCTGCTATGGGTAAAGTGATGTACCAACATTCAACAACATTTGCCGAAACAATCGATCGTTGTGAGCAAGCATGCCTGCAACACTTAACATTTCCGTTAAAAGAAGTCATGTTTGGCCTACATAGCGATAAACTTGTTAATGCCAGTTATATTCAAGCGGCTATTGTCGCCTATGAAATCGCAATGGCAGCACATTGGCGAGCAATCGGTATTTTACCTGAAATAATTGTAGGTCATTCTTGCGGAGAATATGCCGCAGCCGTTATCGCTGGTTTCTATACAATCGAACAAATGATGCCACTTGCTGTATATAGTGGACAATTAATGGAAAGTCATGTTAATGGTGAAATGATTGCTGTATTTGCAAAATATCAAGATATTCAAATCATTGCTAAACAATGTCATGTTGAATTAGCTGCAATTAATGGCCATAACAACTTATCATTCGCGGGGCAACCCGATGATATGCAAAAGTTTACTCAAATATTGAAAGCAAAGAATATTCGATTTAGAGAAATGAATAACGTGTGTGCTGCTCATACCTCTTATATTGATAATATTCTTGATCAATTGATGGAATTTACTGAGTCATTATCAGCCTCACAAGGAAAAATAGCCTTAGTCTCAGGCTATACAGGGCAATTAATTTCTCAAAAAGAACTTCAACATCCATCATATTGGGCTCAGCAACTACGCAATACAGTTATGTATCAAGATGCAATACAAACGTTAGTCAATCATGGTGTCACCCATGCTATGGAATTAGGACCAACTTCTGTATTAAGTGATCTTGGTGAACGTGAAGGCATTACTGAGATTAGTTGGATACCAACTGCCAGAATGGGAGTTGATGAAATTCAGATGAAACAACAGGCTGCAACAACCCTATTTATTGCAGGCTATGATTTACCATGGCAGTCACTGTTTAAAACTCAAGGAAGTTATATACCATTACCTCTCTATCCCTTTGAAAAACAATATTATTGGTATGAAAAAAAGGATAGTGAAAAATATCAACCACAAAAAAGCGCATTTGATTTACCTATTAGCCAAGGTCGTGAAACGGCATTAAAAGCGCTTACAACACTCGATCTTCCTCGTTTAAACTCATTTAATTCAACACTTACCACTTTACATAATTATTACGTCGATAAAATGATATGCTCGTGTTTAGGCCATGAGTTGAATACCCCCATGTCTGTAATCGATATTATGCGAGCAGGACGCATTTTACCCCGCTATTATCAATTATTAGTACGTTTATTAGAGGCCTGTGTTGAGGATGGATATTATATTTACCAACAGATAAATCAGCACAACTACTATAAAAAAATAAAATCTATTTCTAGTGATAAATTGCCATTATTATTCCATCAATTACAATTAGATAGCGAAGGTCTTCAATCTATTCCTGACACCGTCAAGCGAGCAGGAGAGCAACTCTACGATATGATGACAGGCGTGATTGAACCTGTTTCAGTGATCTTTCCTGAAGGTGCATCTCAAGGTGTTGAAGTTCTCTATCAAGATTTTAGTTTTGGTCGTTATTTTAACCAAATTGCTGCCGCGGTACTTAAAGGATTACTTTCTCACTACCAGCCCACTGTGGCTAAGCCTTTGCGAATTATTGAAGTCGGTGGTGGCACGGGAGGAACCACCTCTTGGCTGCTACCTATTTTATCAACCATACAACATGTTGAATACGAATTTACCGATATTTCACCTATCTTCACCCGACGTGCCGCACAAAAATTTAGTCAATATTCATTTGTTAACTATCGAGAGTTCAATTTACAACAATCCCCTGAAATACAAGGTTTTCAATCTGATTATTATGACATTATTATTGCTGCTAATGTTATTCATGCCACTCAACATATTGGAGATACATTAACTGCTCTTCGTACTTTACTGCGTTCCAATGGTCATTTGCTTATGCGCGAAATAACCAAACAAGCTCGCTTATTTGATTTTGTTTTTGGCCCACTGGTGTTACCCCTCCATGATGAAAAGATCCGTAAAGGAAAACTATTTTTATCACCAGAATTATGGCATCAACAGTGTCGCTTAGCAGGATTTCAACATATTCGCTGGTTACCTGATGCATTACCAGAAACCAAAGATATGTGTGAACATATTATTCTCGCCAGTGTTTCGACAGAAAACGATCACTTTGATCAAGAGTTACCTAGTGACACCAAGATACAACAAAGTTCACACTACCAATGGCAATTAACACCTTGTGTGGAACAAGATCTTATCAAGCCAACATTAATATTTAACCATCAACAAACATTGCCTTCTGAAATCACAGCTATTTTATCCGCTATTGGATGTCTTTCTGAACAGGGCGAAAATCAATTAATCGTTGCCAACCTTGCAGATCCTTTAATTATCGCCGAGCAGATCCGCCAAATATTACTGTCATCGTCTGATGGGTTTGTTGTTATCACGCAACAAGCCTGGGCATTAACTGCCATAGAAACGGTTAATCCAGCACAACGTAGTATTCGAAGTTTATTAAAAACTATTCAAAAAGAATATAGCTCAAGGTTAATTGCCATTGTTGATTTAGGTATAAATGCCTCATGGTCTGAATTAGTTCCTGCTTTTATACAAATAGAACAAGGTAATAATGAAATTATTGTTCGTAACCATTGCTGCTACTTACCACAATTAACCCCACTGCCCTCATCTTCTACGATCATAGCGCAGAACATCATGGTATCCCCGCGCTGGCATATTATTACTGGTGGTTTTGGAGGCTTAGGTCGAATTACAGCAAGTTGGTTAGTAAGGCAAGGTGCTAAACGTATCGCTATTTTGGCACCACGAGCTGATAGCAGCGCATTAGATTGGATGAATAACTTACAGAAATCTAACCAGCTAGAAATAAAATGGCTAACATGTGATTGTCGTGATAACGCTCAATGTCATGCAGCACTCACTCAGCTTGAAAATGAAGGTGGCATTGAGGGGCTTATACACAGTGCAGGTATTTTGGATGATGCACTTATGACACAACTCACCCCTAAGCGTATGTCTGACGTATTTTCTGTTAAAGCGATATCTGCCAAGCAATTTTGTGATGCTTTAGAAAAAACAGATGCCAGTTACCTTATTTTATACTCCTCTGCCGCTGCAACTATAGGCTCTGAAGGACAAGCAGCTCATTCCCTCGCTTGTGGATATTTAGATGGATTAGCTGAATATGCACGTCGCAATATCAAGGGATTAACCGTCATTTCTATCGCTTGGGGGGCATGGCAAAGTGTTGGCTTTGTGGCAGAAAAACAACTCCATGATAAATTACAACACAAAGGTATGAGTACGCTTACTACTGAGGAAGGACTGGCACATTTAGATGCTTGTCTGCTAGATAATACCTCTTGTCGCCTTGCAATGCGCTTAGCGACTCCACCTTTAATGACACAAAAAACGCCTTTATTTCATCAGACTAATCATAATGATCATTATGATAACCATGAAATTAATCACACTCGCCAGCTTTGTGAAACCCCAACTCAAACGGATCAAACAGAGCCGGTAAGCCCTAACAGGGTTGATTATCGCGTTGGTGATAACTTAGAACAGTGGCTAACAGCATGTATCAAACAACTGTTGCGTCTTGGTGATGAACATATTGATACTCACATTGAACTATTCCAATTAGGACTAGATTCTCTCTCTTTCCTCGATCTCAGTGCGGAAATTAAGAAACAGTTTGCGGTCAATATTGACGCTGAACAATCTTATGATGATATGACTATTGCTGGTTTAGCCTCAGTTATTCGAACCGCAGCACCTGAGAAATTTACTGTGACAGAAGCACTCCATAATCAAGACAACATTTCCCACACAATGGAGTCAGAACGATATGCCCCATTTCCATTAACACCAATTCAACACGCCTATTGGATCGGACGTAAAAACCTCTTTAACTACGGAGGCGTTGCTTGCCATGCAATTTTTGAATGGGATTGTCAACGCCATATATGGGAGCCGGCCTCACTTGAAAAAGCTTGGAATAAAGTTATTCAGCGTCATGATATGTTGAGAATGATCATAGATGATGATGGACAACAACGTATCTTAAAAGAAGTTCCTTATTTTCATTTTATTCAACATGACCTAACAAATTTAACCCAACAAGAGCAACAAGAGAGCCTAACACAGATAAGGGAAGCCCTTTCTTATCGGGTATTACCGACTGAGTCATGGCCATTATTTGAAGTTGAAATTTCTTGGCTAAATAACGATTGTTACAGATTACATATCAATCTAGATTTACTGCAGTTTGATACCATGAGCTTTAAAATTCTGTTTGATGATCTATTTAACGCCTATTCAGGACAAGAATTAATACCACAAACATTTACCTTCCGCGACTACTGCTTAAAAAATCAAACAAATCGTAACAGTGATGAGTGGAAAATGGCATGGTGTTACTGGCAGGATCTATTATCTGATTTACCTTCTGCCCCATATTTACCGATAAAGAATTCATCCATTACTGAACAACCTCGTTTTACGACTTTCCAACATCATGTTTCTATAGCGCAATGGGACAAATTAAAACAGAGGTGGAAAAAGCATGGTATTACACCATCAGCAGGGCTTTTAACACTTTTTGCTTTAGTTTTAGGTCGCTGGACAAAATACCCAGCCTTTACACTAAACTTAACTTTCTTTAATCGTCAACCATGGCACCCAGATGTTACACAACTTATTGGTGATTTTACCTCTGTACTCCCTATAGATATTTATCTAGATAACGACTGTACATTAAATGAGTCAATGGCAAAAATACAGCGCAGACTTTGGCAACATTTAAGTAAGTCCCAAGTAAATGGTGTAGAGATTTTACGTGAATGGGGACGCTATAAAGGGGATAGTAGCCAATCTCTGTTACCTATTGTATTTACTAGCATGTTAGGTATGACACTAGATGGTGACAATATTGATGAAGCATTAAATCAGCTTTTCGGCCAACCCGTATATAGCTTCGCGCAAACACCTCAAGTTTGGTTAGATCACCAAGTAATGGAAGGAAAAGAGGGGCTAACATTAAATTGGTTCTGCATGGATGACATCTTTGCTGACGGTTTATTAACAATGATGTTCTCTGATTATCAAAGCTTGATCACTCAATTATGCCAAGATGAAGATAATAATCAATCAGTTGATAAGATTATTGCGCAACTTCCTTCATATCAACATTTAGCAATAGATAATCACCTCCAATCACGCTATCAACAACTCGAGCAAACATTGGAAAATCATCCGCAAATCAAACGTGCTCATGCTATGGTAATGGTAAAAGACGATACGAAAGTAGAGCCTCCTCTACAATTACTGTTTGAAGCCTCTTCTGATATTCCACTATCCGTTATTAAACAGCCCAATTGGTTACCTAATTTACTTTCGCCATCAGCTTCACTCAGTGACATTATTGAAAAGAGTTGGCAACGATTTGAGGAACGAGCACGGTATGGCATATGTCACACACTGTATCGAAATGCTCTTTTTACCGAGCTAAACACACCAATCACCCTAGCTGAAATAGTGGCTCGTTTAAAAGCAAAGCCTCAGTATGAGAGGCTACTTAGTCAGTGGCTAGATTTATTATGCCTGCATCACTTATTAACCAAAGAGGGTGATCAGTTTTATGCCACAACACAGTTTATTAACTTATGTTTATCTGCCCCAGTATTTCAACAACCTGTTAATGATTGGGAATATGTACTTTGGGATTACCTTGAACAATCACTAACCCAACATGAATTACTCTTTAGTGGTAAGGTTTCTCCTCTTTCACTACTTTTTAATTCAGATGAAATTACCACAGCACTATACGCCAAACACCCTGCACTAAATTATTTAAATCAATGTGCAAAAGATATTGTTAGTGCAATGGTTGGTGCAACATCTTCACTCAATATTTTAGAAATAGGGGCAGGTACAGGAGCTACCACTCAAGGTATAGTCGCAGTACTTAAGAATACGCATTACTCATACACCTTTACTGATATATCACATTACTTCCTTGATAAAGCGCGAAAAAAATTCACTGCTGTAGGAGAAATGCGCTATCAACTCTTTGATATTAATGCACCAATACAATTTTCTCATCATCCAGATAATGGCTATGATCTGATCATTGCATCTAATGTATTACATGATGCATCACATATCGGCCACGCACTAAAACGGATTAGAAGCCTGTTAAAACCTCAAGGCTATTTATTATTTATCGAAGCAACCGAGTGTCAAAGTGCTATGCAAATGGCGACTGTTGGCTTTATTGAGGGATTAAGTGCATATCAAGATAAGCGTATATTGACGAATAAAGCGATGCTTGATAGTGAAAGTTGGCATGATATTTTAATCAATACTGGTTTTGAAACTATTGGTCAATGGCCCCAAACAGATTCCTCATCTTTGCGACAAACACTCTTTTTAGCCTCTCCCACTCGTGGAGGAAAACCTTATTTAGGTAAATTACGTGATTATTTATCTCATTCTCTTGATCAGAATATCGACTCTTTTGAGTTGTTCCAATGTGAAAATATTGAAGCAACCCTTAATGGCATAGCAACATCATCCGCTCAAGAGCTAAATGAACAGATACAACCTGTTGCAATACCTGATGTACCAACCAATATGATTAATGAAATCATTGCATTATGGTCTGAGTTATTAGGTCGTGAGGTCAATAGTACAAATGATTTCTTCCGTTCTGGAGGAGATAGTTTGATTGCAACCAAAATGATCAGCCAATTACATCAACGGGGATATCCAGCAACATTACAACAGATTTTTACCTATCCATGCTTAGCCGATTTTTGTGCTCATTTAGAGCAGGAAAAGCAATCTCAACGAGAGTACTCCTCTTTGATACCTCTAAGCGCTGTATCTGCTCCAAAACCTTACCACTACTTTATGGTACATGCTTCTGATGGTGATCCCGGTGTTTACCTACCTCTTGCTGAGTCGTTAAATAATACAGTGTGGGGATTAACAGTTACAGATGCTTCAAAACTAACTGATTTGGATACATTGTTATCATTACATTTATCTAGCATAAAAACAGCACAACAGACTGGCCCTTATATTCTTATTGGTTGGTCATATGGTGCTTTTATTGCCAGTTACCTTGCAGAACAACTCTCGCAACAAAATCATTCCGTATTATTAGTATTAATAGATCCCGTCTATCGACATGATTTTATTAAATTTTGTCATGATGACTCAGATAGTTCATCAGATGAAAATAAGCAGCTTGCATGCACTAAAAGACTTATGTCATTCCTACCTGAAAGTGACCTACCATTATCTGATGATATCGCCTGTTTATGGCTAGAAGCCACCAACCACCCAACAGAATGGACATCACCTGAAAAAGAGTGGTACCAACGATTACCGCCACATACCCAACATCACTATTTTTCAGGGGAGCACTGGTCAATACTGCAAGATCGCGCTACCAGCACACATCTGGCCGAAATCATTGATCAGTGGGTGCAACAAAAACTTTCTAATAACGGATATCCATCCGAAGGAGGTAATTAATGAAACCGGCAAAAAAAGTGGTGATTGTAGGCAGTAAATTTGGAGAGGTTTATCTCAATGCATTTATACAACCTCAAGACAAATGGCATCTTATTGGCCTTTTTTCCAAAGGTAGCACTCGTTCTCGAGAATTATCTAAAGCATTCGGTATTCCACTTTTTACTCGATTTGATCAACTACCTGAAAAAATAGATCTAGCTTGTATTGTTGTGCGATCAGCCATTGTTGGTGGCGAAGGTAGCCAACTTGCGCAAGCATTTTTACAACGGGGGATCTCGGTTGTACAGGAACATCCTGTACATCCTGATGAAATTACCAGACTACAATCATTAGCAGAAAAAATGCATTGCCACTATATCGTTAACAGCCTCTATCCACATAATAAAGCAGGACGTTTATGGATAGAAAACACACAGAAGATATATCAGCAAATACAACAACGACCAGTGTGGGGACAAATTATCACAAGCAGGCAATTAATTTATTCCGCCTTAGATATATATTGCCAAGCAATGAAATTACACCCTAATGATATTACAGTCACATTAGAAAAAGATAATACCCCGCTACAATTTCTACGACTATCCAACCCTACTGGTGATTTGCTTTTATGCCTACAAAAACATTTGTCATCTAACGATCCTGATCAGCATAGCCTCGTGATGCATCATATGATATTAGGCTGGCCAGCTGGTTATTTAACTCTCGCTGGAAGTTATGGGCCAGTAGAATGGAATAATGCGCTTTATATTCATCATCACCAAGATAGTAAAAAAGCCATGTATCAATCTCCTGCCACGATGGAGCTTGATGAACCACTGTTTCATTCATTTCATACTCCACCAAATAGTTGGCAGGATGTGATGGAATGTGAAGCACCAGAAGCTATTAATTACTTACTGGCAGAGATAGATAAATGCTGGCAATTACCTAATGATAAAAAACCAATGATTTTACAACCCCATTACCAATTAGCTTTATCTCAATTATGGATAAAAACATTGCAAACAGCAGGTAAAGCCATTGATGGCACAATTGCGCCATTTAAGCGAATGAACTTCACCAAAAGTAGTGGACGGAGAAAATAATGATAAAACAATCTCCCGAATATATTACTCCTTTAAATGAGCAAAATGTAAATAAATACAATGCTAACCTATTGGTTTGCCCATTTGCTGGTGCCAGTAATAGTGCATTTAACTCGTGGAGATCTACCGATATTTCAGGGTTAAATTGTCAATTAGTTAATTACTCTGGCCATGGTTGCAGATTTAAAGAACCAGCCTTTAATGATATTGGGTTATTAGCCAATGAATTAATAACAATAATAAAGAAATTTTATCCACCACGGCATAATTCATTATTACTTTGCGGTCACAGTATGGGGGCCCAAGTTGCCTTTGAAACTGCTATTCAATTAGAAAAAAATGGCTGGGAATTATCTGGACTAATATTATCAGGCTGCCAAGCTCCTCATATTCAAGCAAGGAGATTACTGAGTGATTTAAATGATGATGACTTTATTCAACAATTAATTGCCATTGGTGGATGTGATGCTGAATTAATCAAGCAGCCACAGTTGTTAAAACAGTTTATGCCATTATTACGTGCTGATTTCCTTGCTACCGAGCGTTATTTTTTTCAAAAAAGCACTAAACGGCTTTTTCATACCCCTGTTTTATTAATGTATGGTAGTCATGATAGTGAAGCTGATAAAAACGAAGTTGAAGCATGGCAAGATTGGATAGATAAGCATTGCACTATTAATTGCATCGCTGGAGATCACTTTTATCCAATTACACGCCCAAATACTTTTTGTCGTTTTATTATTGATTTTTATCACCAATTTATCAATGATTAAATTGATTAGGTAATATATATGAATAAAACAATAGATACTTTGCCACTTAACTTTCGTATTTTAATAAAATTAGCCCCACTCCCTCTGATTAGTGGCATTATTATGGCAATAATCTCAACAATGCTAAGTTTAGCACCATTATGGATCATCTATAAAATCAGCCAGATTTGTTTTTCAACATCACCTAATATTCAACAAATAAATAATCTAGTTTATATCACTGTGATTATTTTAATTTTACGTTGGGGATTAATGGCAATAAGTCATATTGCCGCACATCGGGGTGCTTTTTATATTCAGCATCAATTACAACTCGCAATAGCTAAAAAAATCAGTAAAGTACCATTATCATTTTTTGCTCAATATGGCAGTGGAAATCTGCGACGTATTATCAATGATGATATAAAAAGCTTAGAAGGTTTTTTCGCACATATGCTACCTGATCTCGTCTCAGCCATAGTGACTCCCTTTATCGCTATTATATTACTTTTTTATGTAAATTGGCCTCTTGCCTTATTATCTCTAACCCCATTACCCATTGCTTTTATGGCTCAACTTCTCATGTTGCGTCGAGCCAATAAACAAACCAATGAGTGGATGAATATTCAGAAAAAAATTGCTAATGAAATAGGAGAATATATTAAAGGAATACGAGAAATAAAAGCGTTTAACTTAACCTCCCATACTTTTGGTAAATTATCTCAATCTATCAATTCCTCTGTTAAATGGATAAAAAATAATGTCAAAGCTAGTACAGGCTCTTGGATGGTATTTAGTGGGATATTAACAGCGAATCTCGTTATTATAGCACCAGTAGGTGGGTGGATGTATTTAAATCAAAATATTGATTTATCTACTTATATTTTATTTTTAATGACATCCCCCCTCGTACTTGCGCCGTTATTACGACTAACATTTGTGCTAGGAGAACAAGCTCAACGAAAACAAACCTTAAAACATATCAGTATGATCCTTGAACTTTCAGAGCATAAACAACATGATAAACATTTTACTCTCCCTAAAAATAGCGATATTACTTTTAAAGATGTCTGTTTGGATCATGGTGATAAACCGATATTAGAGAAAATTAGTTTTAATGCCCAAGCGGGTACAACAACTGCAATTGTAGGCCACAGTGGTGCAGGAAAATCCTCATTATTAAAACTAATTCCCCGTTTTTATGATTGTACTTCTGGCCAAATAAAAATAGGTCAATATGATATCAACTACTGGCCAGAAATTGATTTACTTTCTCAAATAAGTGTTGTTTTTCAAGATGTATATCTATTTCATGGAACTATTTTAGAAAATTTACTCATAGCAAATCCTAATGCCTTATTTGAGGATATTATCAAAGCAACTAAAGCAGCCAATATTCATCATGTTATTGAAAAACTCCCAGCAGGGTATAATACATTAATTGGTGAACAAGGAAATAAACTTTCAGGTGGAGAGAAACAGCGATTATCAATTGCAAGAGCACTATTAAAAAACTCTCCAATCCTACTTCTCGATGAAATTACTGCCAATGTTGATGCTGAAAATGAAATTTTGATCTATCGCGCATTAAAGAGTCTATGCCAGAATCGGACTGTTATTATGATCACTCATAACCTACATACTATTATTAACGCAGATAAAATTATTGTGCTTGATAATGGAAAGATTATTGATACAGGTACACACACCCATTTATTAAACCAATGCCCAACCTATCAAAAATTATGGAATGATTATAGTCACACTATTCATTGGCAATTAATCCAGGAGAATAATAATGATTAAAGAATTAATTAAATCAGGTTATTTGCTTTCTAATAAAAAAGATAAAGATTTAATGGTGGGTCTATGCCTTGCCGTAGTTGAAGGTCTTTTTGCTACTATTCCGTATATTCTACTCTATTTTTTATTAATTGATCTTTTTGCCAATAAAATCACACTAGCTCAGTTATTTTATTACTTTTTATCAATACTCTTATCTATTGTTCTGCGTATTGTCATTGGTACTTATAGTATGCCAATGATTTTTATTGGTGCTTATAAAATGATGGGACAAGCCCGTCTAAGAATAGCCGATCATTTACGAAAAATCCCGATTGGCTGGTTTTCTTCTCAACGCAGTGGTGATCTTGCATCACGGCTTACTGCTGATTTAGAGATCATTGAAAATATCTGGTCACATTTCTTAGGAATGTTTATCAGTACTTTAGCGATGCCTGTTTTTCTCTCACTATTCTTAGTATGGGTAGATTGGCAACTCACTTTAATTATATTATTTTCTATTCCAATCGCTCTGTTCGCATTATCCATAAGCCATAAAATAATGTTAAAAGCTGCACAACAGGCAGCTGATGCTAATGCCAATGTACAATCCGAATTACTCGATTATATCCAAGGAATTATGGTTATTCGTAGTTTTGGGCGACTTGGTCCTGCATGGAAAAAACTAAAAGCAGCCTTAGAAACACAAAATAAAACCCAAATAGTTCTAGATTCCAAGCCTGCCCCTTGGATTGCACTTTATGGTTTTATTCTTGAATCAGGTTTTATTTTATTAATGATAATAGGAACAAGCCGTTTAATTAGTGGCTCACTTTCTCCTTCTCAATTCGTTTTTTTCCTTGTATTAGCACTCCCCATTTATCGACAATTCTTTGATTTAGGATTATCCAGTATGTTGTTAAATTATGCACAAAAATCATTACAACGCATAGAAGAAGTAATGAAAGTGGTTCCACTTTCTGAGCCTAAATATACTCAATTACCAATAAGAACAGATATCTATTTTAACAATGTAAGCTTTATTTATCCTTATAATAGTCAATTAACATTAGATAATATATCTTGCTGTTTTCCTGAAAAAAGCTTTACTGCTATTGTTGGCCCTAGTGGCTCAGGGAAAAGCACTTTACTACAGCTTATTTCTCGTCTATGGGATGTTAACCAAGGTGAAATATTGCTAGATGATATTAATATTAACCAAATAAATTCCGATAAACTCTGTTCATATGTATCTTCTGTTTATCAAGATGTCGTTTTATTTTCAGGAACAATTAAAGATAATATTTTAATGGGAAAAACAGATGCTCACGATGATGAAATAATAACTGCAGCTAAATTAGCTAATGCACATGAGTTTATTATACAAAAACCACAAAATTATGATACTCCTATTGGTTACGGTGGTATGTTACTCTCAGGTGGAGAACGTCAACGTCTTTCTCTTGCTAGAACTTTATTAAAAAATGCACCAATTTTACTGATCGACGAAGCAACATCGAGTATCGATTGTTCATCAGAAGTATTAATTCAACAAGCTTTATCATTGTTATCAAAAGATAAGACAATCATTATGATTGCTCATCGATTAAATAGCATTAAAAATGCCGATAACATTATCGTAATGGAAAATGGAAAAATAGCAGAACAAGGAAAACATGCTGAGTTACTTGCAAAAAATGGCTTATATGCACATTTATGGTTACAACAGAAAGCGTTATGCTAATAGCCAAATGCAATGAGTAATAGCAACTTGTTTATAGATAATGAGGTGCATATCTGGATTGGTAATCTACAAACGATACCATGTTTAAGTAAAGCTAAATCCAGAATGCACATCTTAAATAACGATGAAATTTCATCGTTATTCGACTACCCTTTTATAAAACAACGAAATATTTTTTTGCTATCAAGAGTCATGTTACGCGATATTTTATCATTTTATTTAAAAATTTCACCAGAAGATGTAAGATTTTCAAAAAATGAGTACGGGAAACCATTTATTTTAAACGAATCAAAGGAAAGCATTTACTTCAATTTATCACATTCAAATAATTGTGTTGCTCTCGCTATTTCAAATACATCATCCGTTGGTATTGATATTGAATATTTCAACCGTGATATAGAAATAAATAGCATTATAGATTATTATTTCTCAAAAAAAGAAAAAAAATACCTATCTTATTTTGACGAGACTCAAAAAAAACATAATTTCTATAAGATGTGGACATTAAAAGAAGCCTATATTAAATCAAGAGGCATTGGATTATCAGAAGAAATCATTAAGAATTTAGATTTTTATATAAAGAGAGATCAATTTGATAAATTATATTTTATAGAACAGCATTACTCTGCTCATCTTTCATATATTACCAAATCAATATTAGATAGCTATAAAATATCCATAATCACATATCACCATCCATTTAACTATAAATTCTTAACATGGGGTGATATAAAAAGCAACCTGCCACATCATTTATTATAGTTATACGACCACAATGAAATTATATATTAACAGTTAGTTTTAAGTATTATTTGACTGACTATAGGTCATATAAAAGATATGACAATTCAATTCATATATTCACACCAAAACACGAATAAATTATAAAAAACCATCAATATATTAGCACTCATATAAATAAGGAAAAATTATGTTTAACAATAAAACAAAAAATACTATTATTAAAAATAAATCCGATTGGTTAACCATACCTGAAGCTGTATACCTAGCCAACCAGAAAAAAACAGAGAAACAATTAACCGACAGCGACGTTTATCGCCATGCGCTATCTTGAAACATTTATTTATCTATATACTTTCAATCTACAATTATATTAAGGAAAGTCACAAAAATTAAGAATAAAATTAAATTGAAAAAAATAGGAAACTCTCTCACAGATCGTTTATGCTATCTTGATACACATTGTTTCATTAAACATATAAATTATACCACACTCACTCAAGATAAATATATTCATTCTAAAAAATGGGTCATTGATACCACTCTGATCGGGTATGAATTCGTAACAATTCAACACTTACTGGCGCACTCAATCAATATATCACCACCAATCACAGGCAATCAATGTATTAATTATGGCATTTCAGTTTTATTATCAAGAACTCTATTTCAAGCGTTTGAGAAAATAACATGAAAAGAACGAATTAGCCAACAACTAATGTAATTACCTGAAGAACTAAAATCTGAGATTTATAACAACATTAATCGAATGAAACTCATAAATCCAGTGACAAAGAATATTTCCCTATTTATAAATTACCACAAGATTCCTGTTTTGTAATTCGCCTGACTGAACTACAAAAGCTGATGAATGCCTATGTAAATATTAAACACACTCCAACATCGACACGCATATCCAGCCCTTTATCTCGTCTTTTCTGGCTTTCATGTAAACATAATGAAGTCATCAGTCCATTACTAGGAAAACCTTACAAGCTTTTATCCATTTTCGAACAATGGGCATCTACCGAAGGTATTACTGACAAATTCAGCGGCGATACACTGAAAACAGCACTTGAACGCGGTTCTCCCACTTCAGTGCCTTATTGATTTAACTCACCATTATACTGAAATACGTATTAAGAACTCAAAAACTCTTAATACGGGCTTACGTGCTTTCTTCTTCACCTTCGCTTATGCTTTTTTATCTTCTCCAACCCCACTCTACACTGGAGAAAATCATGACATCACATCAGTTATTACGCCTGAAACAGGTCGAAGAAAAAACCGGTCTGAAACGCTCGCAAATCTATCTGTATATGAAAGGGGGCTCTTTTCCTCGTTCAATAATAAAGGTTGGCCCTGCCAGCGTAGCCTGGCTCGAATCTGAAATTGATGAATGGATCAACCTCAAATTAGCCAACCGCTGAAGTGTTTAAGGAAGGTCCGAAATCATGATTCCGTCTCTGAATTACGCCGTATTAACAGATGCCCTGCGTGCGCTGAAAGAAGACAATATTCACCATCGTGAATCTCTGGGACTCACCTTCGACGAAATGAATACCCTCAGGACAACACTGGTGCTTTAATGAAAAAACGAAATTTCAGTGCAGAATTCAGACGTGAATCCGCTCAGTTAGTGGTGGATCAACACTATACGGTTGCAGATGCCGCAAATGCCATGGATGTCGGACTTTCCACTATGACCCGGTGGGTAAATGAACGTGCCGGCAAAACACCTAAAGCCTCCCCTATCACGCCGGAGCAAATTGAGATACGTGAGCTGAAGAAAAAACTTCAACGTATTGAAATGGAAAATGAAATATTAAAAAAGGCTACTGCGCTCTTGATGTCAGATTCCCTGAACAACTCTCGATAATCGGGAAACTCAGAGCGCATTATCCTGTGGCCACGCTTTGCCACGTGTTTGGGGTTCACCGCAGCAGCTATAAATACCGGAAAAACCGTCCTGACAAGCCGGATAGCAGGCTAGCTGTATTACGCAGTCAGGTTCAGGAACTACACGGCCTCAGTCATGGCTCCGAGGATGCAAGAAGTATCGCCACAATGGCCACACACAGGGGCTTCCGGATGGAACGATGGCTTGCCGGCCATCTTATGAGGAAGCTGGGGCTGGTGAGTTGTCAGCAGCCTGTTCACCGATATAGACGTGGGGGACACGAACATATTGCTATCCCGAATCACCTCGGACGTCAGTTTGCAGTGACAGTGCCTGACCAGGTATGGTGCGGCGATGTGACGTATATCTGGACAGGTAAACGCCGGACTTACCTTGCTGTGGTACTCGATCTATTTGCGCGGAAACCCGTGGGGTGGGCAATGTCGTTCTCTCCGGACAGCAGGCTGACCACCAAAGCACTGAAAATGGCATGGGAAAGACGCGGTAAGCCATCCGGGGTTATGTTCCACAGTGATTAGGGTAGTCACTATACAAGCAGGTAGTCCAGGCAGTTACTGTGGCGATACCGGATCAGGCAAAGTATGAGCAGGCGCGGAAACTGCTGGGATACTCATTCTAATATACTTTCAAATACCGGATCGGACTGACCCGTGCTGGGATTGGCTCAAATGCCTTTGTGTTGACCTGTCGTCCGATTCTGGTATTTCCCGGGCATAACCGGGCCCAGAGTTTGTGACCTGATAGGAGCTTTGTGCTGCATCCCGAGTGTCCTGTCCTGCGATGGGGATGATTGTGCTACCAATATCTGGAGGCAAACCATGCAAAACGACCGCCAATCTTCTGAAACCGTGATTCTGGGTGTCGATACCCATCTTGATATTCATGTCGGCGCTGTTATCAGTCAGGCAGGTAAACTGCTTGGAACTCACATTATTCAAACAAATCAAGCGGGCTATCTGGAACTACTTGATTGGGCACGTTCTTTCGGTAGCCTCGAACGAGCAGGCATCGAAGGAACAGGAACATATGGTGCCGCATTAACACGCTATCTCATCAAGAATAGCATTTATGTTGTTGAAGTTAACCGGCCAGATCGCTCAAAACGCCGCCTTGAAGGGAAGTCAGATCCACTAGATGCAGAAAATGCAGCCCGGACAGTGCTTTCAGGGAGCAGCAAGGCCATACCAAAAATGCAGTCAGGTGCATGTGAGGCTCTCCGGATTATTAGTGTTGCCCGACGTAGTGCAGTAAAAGCCTGTACGCAGGCGATTAATCAGCTTCGTGCACTGCTGGTTAGTGCCCCGCAAGATGTTCGCGACAAACTCTGGAAATCGAAACCACACGAATGCGTAACCGCCTGCATTAACAGCGAAGTGTCAGAGCACTCACCGTTACGTATAGCCTTGTGCAGTACGCTTCGAAGCCTTGCGAAACGATGGATGGCCCTGACTGAAGAGTTGAATGAACTAGACGAATCACTAGATAAACTGACCCGCAAGTATGCCAGTAACCTTCGTAGCCAGTTTGGCGTTGGGCCACAGACGGCTGCAACACTGCTGGCAGTTGCGGGTGATAACCCCGAACGTTTAAAAAATGAAGCGGCCCTGGCATCGCTCTGTGGCGTAAATCCACTGCCAGCATCATCAGGGAAAACAGTAAGGCACAGATTAAACCGTGGTGGCTCACGTGAAGCAAACAATGCCCTGTGGACAATAGCCCTTGTACGTATGCGTAGCGATCCGCGCACGAGAATCTATGTCGACAGACGAACTGGTGAAGGGCTATCGACTAAAGAGATCCTGAGATGCCTAAAACGCTACATCGTCCGTGAGCTCTATCCATTGATTTTATCGGACCTCGCATATGCCAATCGCCGCTCTTGACATAGGAGCGTCAACAGTCCGATGGAGCGCTTTTTCAGGAGTCTGAAAAACGAGTGGATGCCGGTGACAGGCTACACCAGCTTCAGTGAAGCTGCTCAAGCGATAACGGGTTATATCGTCGGGTATTACAGCGAACTCAGGCCGCACGAATATAACGGTGGATTACCACCAAATGAATCGGAAAACCGATACCGAAAAAACTCTAAAACCGTGGCCAGTTTTAGTTGACCACTACAAAAGCTTATTGATGAACGAACTGATGATGTTTTGTATGGTGAACCATGATACAAAAAATGGACGATGGGCCGAATGATCTCATTTAATACATCTTCGCCTTATACCAACGCGAATGGAAGATTAAAAAAGTGGGCAAAAAATAATAACAATTTAAAGTAAGCATCAGCGTCAAATTAATGGCCGAAAAATCGCTCTATGCCCACATCCTTAATCTGACCACGCCGTGGCAGGTTAAATCCCTTGCTCTCAATAAAAATGCAGATTCTGTAACCGGAACAAAGAATTCTTCAAGGTGGCGATAATATTCCATTATGGAAAGCTAAATATGGCTTTCTGAGCCTTATTACCATGACTAAGGAATACCCTATTATCAACAGTATAAAAATGTAGTTTGCAGGATGAGCGGGCTCTTTACCGTCCGCATTCGCAGGGAAATTAAAATCTATGTCACTCTGCCAGATCCAAAAATAAGGTTAAGGCCGCATTCCTTTGCGGCGTCTTATTCCTCTGTTCAGACCTTATCCATCATATAACGATGCGCTTTCGATGCTGCCTGGCGGCTTTAAAAATATAGCGCTTATCGTTTTTCAGTGCTTTCAGCCAAGAAGCAATATAACTTTCGTGCTGAACCTATCCGACAATCCCCAGATCCGCCATCAGGAACACGCTTCCCAGCTCGGCGATCAACTCTTCAAATGCATAATTTTCACTGCTAAATCTTCCTTTCATTTCGCGGTTCAGGCGACTTTTGCCATCGCTCCAGTGAACAATCTCATGCAGATCCGTGGCATAAAAGCTAGCGGCATCGGAAAAAAAACGACGTTCAGGTAACAAAACCTCATCTGTTGATGGCATGAAAAAGGCGTTTTGTCCTTTCTCAATGATGTTAGCACCGCTGTTACAGAACAGATTTTCAGCCTGTGGCAACGCGTCAAACGTCGCTTGTGGGGCAACGGTATCTGCCGTCAGTGAGAGGCCATCAATTTGTTCGACATTAAACACGACAAAGGTTTTCAGCATCGGGATATGGTCAATTTCTCCGGTGTCGTTTTCCTTCTCCAGGATGGTATAAAAAATGGCGGTTATGCCGTGCTAGTCCTTACGAACTTGCGCACCTTCTGCCCTAGCCTGTTTGTATGTCATCCAGCAGGAATCACTGAATCCCCATTCTGATTCACTGCACCCGCTGTAGGCTGTGCCAGTAGCGTAGTTGGAAGGCATGCCGGACATACCCGGTACGCGCTGCCACGGACACACTCAGGGTTTAACGCCTACTTCCAGTGTGGTAATGATGAGGTCGGTAACGATCTGATAAATATCGGTTCTGGTTTTGGAAAATTTCGTTTTTGAGGAGCCTGACGGGTCCAGCGGGGATACGCTGGTCGCCGTTGCGGTGTTAGAGGCACTTGTCTGAGTATGCAAGGAAGTGATCATAGTTTTTTCTCCATCAGTAATGTGATTTTCATCTTCGTATCGCCTGACAGTTCGCTTTCTCGGCATCGTTCTGGCCCACAAGGGTGCAGCATGCGTGCACTTCACCCTTACGGGACCGGTTGTGCCGTGAAATGATTAACCGGAAGCTGATACGGGAACAAAAAGCACACAGGAGGAAAAATCGGTCCCTGCATAGCCGAACTTAGCGCCCTTTACTCCGTATTGGTGAAAAGTAGATTTGTGGTAATGAATTGGGGATTGGTACTGATAGAAACATCTTGTTGGCACCGAGATCTCAAAAAATGTCTAGAATTAAAACAGGTGTGCTTACCTTAATGTGATAGAGCCCTAAAACATGCATCTTCAAGTTAATTGTGCATGATTATAAAAAAAAGAGGCACCCATAGAGTACCTCACTTACTTTATATCTTATTAAATCAGAATATATTAAAAATCAATTTTGACATTTATCCCATAATTTCGACCCGGTAATGGGACTAAGTATTTCAATTGAGAAGATGCAGGTCTTGCTTCAGTATCGGTGAGATTATTAATAATAAAATCAACCGAAACATCTACCTTATCAAGGTGGTATTTTTTGCCAATCCCCGCATCAACTAACGTATAGGAAGGAAAGGCCATATCTCCACCATACATTAACCCACCGCTTTCTTTTTGTTTTTTATAGTAAGTTGCACTACTAAATGCAGTTAATTCATCATGTTGGTAATAAATACTGATACCATGCTTTTCATTAGGTAAATTTGGCAAATAGTGACCTGCAATAAACAGTTTTCTTTTGCTTTTATTTTCGACAAAATCACCAAATAGTGTAAATGTTAGATTGTGATCATGAGGCATTTCATATAAATATTTAAATTCATATTCTAATCCTTTTGTTTCAAGATCGGTGTCATCCCATTCCATAACAGGACCAGCACCACGACTGATACCCGTTAATCGTCTAAATTTAAAACCACTGTAGTCTGTTTTATACAAATTAAGTTTATTAGAGAAATTGCCAATCTCAATAACAGATGATAATTCAATACTTTTGCTTTTTTCGGTATTAAATTCACTGTTTCCTTGTTCTTCAATTAAATAAGCATAATGAGGGCCATGTGTATAAAGTTCATTAATTTCTGGTGCTCGATAAGAAATATTTTGTTGTAGTTTTAATGTCCATTCATCAATTGGTGTAAAAGATAGAGCGAGTGTATTTGCACTTGTATCAAAATGACGGTTTTGTAAATTAGAACCTTGCCCTCTACCACGATTATAATTCGCTGGAATATTGAGATTATGTTGAGTGTAACCTTTACGATATCCAGCAGTGAGCTCAAAAGGAGATAAATTTAGCGATTCAACCCAATATATTCCGTACTCTTTGGTTAATACACTGGGTAAATAAGCATCATAACCAGACGTTTTCAGATCACGATAATTACCGTTGATCCCAAACGCACCATTAAGTCGATTAAATAGCGGAGTATGTGCAGTTTCTAAAGCTAACTGATGGCTTTTTGTATTAAATACCGATGAAGCAATTTGGCCGACTAACTCTTCATCTTTAGATTCAGAATAAGAGTAATAAAAAGCACTGTCTCTTAAAAATGGTGCTAAATGATCATGTTTTCCTTGTATATCTATTCTTCGATTACTATTTGAAACCGAAACAGGTTTATACCTTTCTCGAGTTGTTTTAGTTGTGAGATAAGCATAGCCTGGCACTCCATACGATGTTTGAAAATCAGTGACAGAAAAACCTAAGTAACCGTCATCTCCGATATAAGAGAGTGATGCGTTACCACTTTGGCTTTTTAAAAAGCTATTGGGAATTTCGTTATTATTATTTTCAACATAATGCTTTGGAGGTGTGACATGTTCAATAGATGTGGGGCTACCAGGTTTATATCGTAAGTTAGGTTCATTATCTACATAACCAATACCTGAAAAATAGTCCTTATCTTTAAAGGTATATTTATCATCCTCGCTTAACTCATATTCAACCTGATATTTTTTCCAAAACTCACTAATGTAAGGATACGCTTCAGGGTTACGGCTAGTAAACACTTTCATATCCACTTGGCATTGATCACGTAATGCAAAGTGGTCTTTTAGCTGTTGATAGCTATAGCAAGCACCAACTTTAGAGCGTGTTGGAATTTTATATTTTGAGACTCGTTTAGTAGCACCGGAAAGATTAAAAATCCAGTTTTCTTTATTACTGAATTTAATATTTACTGATCCACCGTTACCATTATTAGAGCTACCATTAAATGTCACGGCACCTGAAATTGCTTTTTCAGGAAACTGTGTCATTATTCGATCATCCCACAAATGAATTGCACCACCACTGCTGCTACCACCATAAAGTAGTGCTTCGGAGCTTTTACTAATTGATATTTCGTTAATTCTATTCATATCAACAGGAATAGGCATATTCCCACTAATAAATGAAACATCATTAATCGGAAGATTATTAACTAAAATCCCGACTCTATTGCCAGAGAGACTTCGAATAACAGGCCTTGCCGCATTTGGGCCAAAACCTTCCGCTTGTACACCAGCAACTTTTGAAACGGTATTACCAATCGTATTTGTTTTTATTTGTTCAAGTTGTTTTCCTTTTATCTCTTCTCGATTATTGAGTAATAAAGAGGAGAATGTCTCTTTGTTTTTTATTGATGTTGCTTTAACAGTAATAACATCGTTTGATGTTTCTTTTTCTTGGCTTTTATCTTGATTATTCTCTTTTCCATATAAAGGAGACGACAAAAGTATAAGTAAAATAATAGAGAGTTTACTTTTTTTCATGATATTCATATTAGAATGTAAGAGTAGCGCCTAAGATAATATTACGACCAGGTAAATACATTTCATCTTTAATATAAGAGGTGCTGTCTTTCCCTTTTACATCAAAGATATTATTAATCTTGGCGTATAAGGTATAATCTGTGTTATCTAAATAACCAATATATTCACTACCTAAACTAACTGTGTTATAAGCCTCTGTGGATGTTTCATAGTCTGCTGTTTTATTCTGTTTTCCAAAATGATCAATGCGAATTTGTCCAATTACGTTTTCTGTAAAACTATGTTTAATATAAGTACTTAAACGATAAGCCGGTATTCTTGGTATATTTCCCTTATTGTGTAGTAAATTTGCTCTAACATAATCACCAGAAATACCAATTAAGCTATCTTGGTTATAGTAATAATCAATATTTCCTTCTATACCTTTAAACTGTGCATCATTTTGAACATATTGTAATGAACGATAGCCATTATTTAATTCAGTCCCCGTAAATTGACCGTAAATATAATTATTAATACGGTTATAATAGGCACTCATATTGAATTGAATATCACCTGTTACTTTAGTTATTCCAATATCAATATTATTTGCAGCCTCTGCGGTTAAATTAGGATCGCCTTTTTCAATAGTTCGACTTGCAGCATGAACACCATTCGCGTAAAGCTCTTCTGCAACAGGTAATCTTTTCGTGTGTGAAAGTGATAAATTTAAAAAATAGTCTTGTGTAAAATTCCATGCTAATCCAGCAGAAATAGAAGATGCACTCTGCTTATTATTTTTTTGAGTTTCTCTATTTAACAGTGATTGCCACTCTTGGCGAAATCCTAATTCATAGCGAAAATCACCTAATTGGTATTCTTCTAATAAAAAGAGTGAGTGATTTTTTGTTTTTGTTGACGGTACATAAGCTTCTTCTCCTTGAGCACTAAAATCACGCTGGTTAAATTGCCCGCCAATAACACCATGCCAACCCCAAATAGGTTGATGTGTAAATGTCAGTCTTAATTCATCGCCTTTGTTTTTAAATGAGGTACTGACTTCATTTCCTTCTTTTTCATCATGATGATAATCGGTTCTGACCGCACTGAAACGTATTGATTCAATACCAGTAAATGGATTGTTTTTTTCACCACGAAGATCCCATCGTTTGCTATCCATAACAATATAAGGAATACCATGTTGATGTTGTTCATCAGGGTATTCATGATTGTGATTATGATGATGATGGCCGATTAAAGGAGGGCGAATTGGGGCGTGATGATGGTGATCATCTTCATGATCATGAAAATGCGTATGACCAGGCAGCCCATATCGACGATGTTGTTCACCATAACCAATCCCTATATAACCGTCATCAAAAAGCCAGGATACACCAATATTTGCCGATTGGTTATCTTGATAAGATCCTGCTAAACGGCTAGTTTCTCCTTGATGTAAAGGTTCTGGTTGTTTGTAATCACTTTGATAACGTTTAGTACCCTCAAGGCGAAGCGCCAAATTATTTTCTCCTAACGTTAATCCTACTGATCCTGTATTTCCTTTAGAAACAGAATCGTATTGATAATGCAATTCACCCTCATAGCCTTTTTCAGGCACTGACATAGGAATCTTGCTATCAATAACATTAATTGCACCGCCTATTGTGCCTCCTCCATAAAGTAATGTTGAAGGGCCTTTTAATACTTCAATGCGTTGACTTAAAAAGGGTTCACTGGTGATTGTATGATCTGCACCAATAGAGGATACGTCCATAAGATCACTACCACTGTGTAATACCTTGACTCGATTGCCTGACATTCCTCGAATAACTGGATGAACTGAGCCTCCACCAAAAAAGCTGGCATGAAAACCTGGTAAGGATGTTAAGGTTTCAGCAATCGAGGCACTACGATTAGCGCGTAGATCTTCTTGTGTCAGAACAGAAACGGGGATCGCCATTTTCTCTTGCGGAGTATGCAAAGGTGTTGAATAGACCTCTAATACCTCATTGTTCCGATTTTCAGTTGATTTTATTGCAGGGCTTGCATTTGCAAATAAGGAATAACTCATTGAAATAAAAAATGTTGTATAATTAAAAATAGATTTTTTCATACTATCCGCCACTTTTTGTTATGTTATAACATATCACATTGTATGTATATATAATTATCATTAGCAAGTGATTATTTAAAAAATAATAAAAATTTGGGGCTGTCCTAGATAAGGTTTAAGTTTTAACTATCTGTTTTAGAATACTTAATTGCTTCTTTGCAGCTTGGCGTATTAAACGGGTTATTGTTAAATCTGGTGTATGGCACCATCAGACAATGCTCCGATCTGATGCTTCATCCTCTGCATACTGGGGTTGACGGTGTAAGTATCCCGCATAATTAATTTGCCAACGAAGGAGATCGCTATGCGTAAAGCCTGTTTTACTGAGCATCAGATCATCGCCGTAATTAAGTCGGTTGAAACCGGGCGGACTGTTAAAGTTGATGACTTTAACCGTGAGACATTGTCGATTAAAATCATTCTGAATCTGCCAGATCTGCGAATGATCCGTGTACTCGACAGGATCGCGGCAAACTGCGGCTACCCGATCATGCTGCACATGAATAATGGTCCAGAATTTATCTCACTGATACTGGCTGAATGGGCAGAAAAACATGCAGTAAAACGGGATTTTATCCAGCCAGGTAAGCCGACGCAGGACACTTTCATTGAATACTTTAACCGGACATACCGTACATACGCGATTTTTATATATTCATGATCAGACGTGAGATAAATAACGAATTGGAGTGGGTTTAAACAGGTTATAACGAATAGGTTACTGTAATTAATTTTCAGTATATGTAAGAGAATTTCGAGTCCGTTTACCATGCTGTGTAAACGCCTTTTTCAAAAGTGACCATCCTGGCGGTCGCGGTCACCGAACTCGACAATAAAGCGACTCTATTACTATACGCCAGTTCCTCAGCGGCATTGTCCATTTTTGCGAGGCAATCCGTCAGACAGTGCGGGGTTAGGATTGAAGCCACAGAGCACCGTTATCACTGGATACAATGGTACGTTGGCTCAATCTCAGGCTACGTGGGTATTGTACTATGGACGCTTTTGTCAATCAGTAATGGATTATATAGCCAGACATATCGATCTGTACCTTGCTAAATGGGTTACCCGTAAATACAAGAGGGGACACGGTAGTCTGGTTCAAGCGTATGAATGATTAGACAGGATCCGGAATGTTAAACTCAGTTTGTTTGCACACTGGACTATTTGTACGCGATGTTACCAGTCAACTACAAGAGCCAGATGACGGGATACTGCCACGTCCGGCTCCGTGGGAGTGGAGGGGGAAAGTTCCCCTCCACGACGCGATAACCTCATATAATACTAGAAAATAAAAATCAGATAAATGATAGTGTTCACTACTTTTTAGTGATACACCTTGCAGAATGTACCATTGCAACAAATCCTGCTGCTATCATCATAGTATCTTTCAGAACTAACCTTCCCGCACCGGAAAGATAAGGAAACTCAGTATGAGCATCTGCTCCATGTACCCAGGTTTCAGGTGTAAACACCAAAAATGTTAATGTGACAAATGGCGTAAGAAACACTAAGGCAGTGCCCTTTCCATTTATTATTAAGATAAACATCAGCATAGTACTTTCCTGCTGGAGTTGGATTTCCTTGATTGAAACGATGAATATCTAACGTCGTCTTCCCTTGAGTATGCTGTAAAAAACTGGGATCAAATTCAGCATATTCCATAGCCACTGTGTCCATGGAAAAAACTCCCAGTGAAATAAATATGGCAGGCAGGAATGAATGATGTTCAGTTTAAGTGCAATATTTCATAAATATTATCCTTATTTCAGAGCTGACTCACTTAATTCATGCCCACCATAATCGTTAACAACTGTCCACTTCACTTTTCCATATCCCGACATATTTCCATGTATAGGAAGGCGTATTGAAGAATAAGGAGCAACCATATCTACTGGATTAATTGATTGTGAGTAGTTGCTCTGAATCAAAGTAATATGATTATAAGTAATAAAATAAGGACTTTGATTATCTGCACAAAGAAAGGCCTTTGCTCCTTGTTTTTCAATATGCCATATAACAGAATTATAGGCCTCACTGAGAGAACGTGTGAGTTTTTCTGGACGATAGAATAGCTTTATGCGACTATGGATCGGGAGTTGAAGATAATTTGAGTTTACATTTAAATTATTTTTATTTTCAAATTTAGGTTTAGCTGAAATATCCAGTACATTTAGCCAAAAAATTGATTCACGATCATTAGGCAGTGCTTCACCCGTATACATAATTCGTAATGTTTGCCCTGTGTGAGGTTCTATACGAAATATAAGCGGAGTAATAATAAAGGGAACATTGACTGAGTCTGGAGCAACACTGGCATCACCAGTATCAATCCAGGACTGAATTAAAGATGGAGTAGATTCATCATTATTAATTTTAATATTAATACCTTCCTAGTTTTCAGGATAAATAACTCAGGTACCCAACATTAGCATAACTTGACACAGAAAATAAGCCGGCCATCATGAAAAAGAAAAGTTTTTTCATGGAAACTCCGAACAAAGCAGTGCAGATGAGCTGCCTTGTAAATAATGATAATAAAAACGCACGATTATTATTTATTACTCATAGGCAATAGTGTAATTAACACTAGAAATGACATCCCCTACAATTGCTTTTCCTGTAGCATAATATTGGGCCATATAGCGTAGTGTCGCTTCATCGTCACTATTAATAGCTTCTGAATGGACATCCTGTCCGACAAAGTCTTTCCCTAATTGAATAGCAGTAGTACCATCGTTATTTAATAACTGAATTTGAACATTTTGTGCTCCGTCAGAGCTTGCATTTTTTAGTTTGTTCGTATTAAAGTCAGTATTAGCTCCGGGTTCAAAAAAAGCTTTCACATTACTAGATCCATTTTGTCCAATAGTGCATCCAGTAAGACTAATTGTACCGTCATATGCCATTGCTGAGTTAAAAATAGCAACAGACAGTACCGTACTTAAAGCAATATTATTTTTAAATTTCATTATTTGGTTACTAACATAAAAATCAATCTATAAACTTCATTGAGGGTATTTATATCCTTAATTTATATATTAAAACTATAAAAAACAGGTGCTACTCTATTAAAATTATTAAATATAAACGCCATTATTTAATAAAAAATTACTAACATTCACCAACATAAAAAATACGGAAGCTTTATTTGAAATTACAAACTTATTATTTATTAAAATGTAACCTCATGTAATTAAAATATAATTAATGGATATAATTTTCTTTCTAAAAATAAATTATGTTAATATGTTATTATTGATCGATAATGTATTTTTTTGATAGATTAAAACCATCAATATAAACATAACAATCGTTTTTAACGATCATTTTTAACAATTTATACTGATTGTAAAACTCATTTATATTGATATAGAAGGGAATAGGTAATGCAGAATATATTTCAAAGTATATTTTATTAATCTTAATGACTATATAAGCAAATTTAAAAAACTTTAAAATAATTATTTAGAAAATAAATATATATTAATGCAACCATTAATGATAATAATTTATAATCTTTAATTATAGGAAAGGCACCATAAATACATTGTATTAATATTTATAACATAGACTTGGCGACTATATTAATCACCTATTCTTTTGTTAAAAAGAAAACAACAAATAACAAAAAATAAATATATGAATTAAAGAAAAATCATTCTTTAAATGATATACCTTGATCTGCATCACAGTATAATTCGGATATTTAATTACATATAACTTATAGTTGTTATATATACCTTAACAATTAATGAATGCAAAAATAGAAAATAATAACCGATTTTGACCACATATAAAACTTATTACACATATAATGATGCTTTCACATTTCTCATGTTTTAGTTTTAATCTTTTCAGCGCTCAAAGATAATCTCTCTATTGGCTTCTATCACGTGGTTTGCATATTTTCATCAAATGGATAGTCAATCTCTTTATCATTATATATCACATTTAATGTGGTTATAACGAGCTCTTATTGAACATTCATATCCTTGGTTTTTATGCACAGTAATGTGCAGCTAAACAGCTTTTATTCCTAGTCATTTTGCTAAAAAAAAGATTACTAAAATTATAAAAGCCACCAACCTATAACATTATTTTATATCCGTGATGACATAAATATAAATAAATGAAATATTTTCACTTAATATTTCAGCAAGATTTTTTACCAAAAAGGAATTAAAAATGAAAAATTATAAAGTCGCAGTCAGCTATGATATGTCTGACTCTATTTCAACTCATCGTAAATATGTTAATATTCTACATACTGACTTCTCTTATATTGCCGCAATTATTATTTCACTTGATAATATTCAAGATGGAAGGCTCGATTTTATTGAACAAAATAGCTTTGGACAGCCTGTATTCGCTATTATTAATAAAGATGAAGTTATTCCGACTAATATTATTAATCGATTAACAGGTGTAATTGATTTAAATAAAAAGAATACAGACCGGATTCAGCCGGCTGTTCCCAGACTGACCGGTAATATCTGACCATAAAGCCGTTTCTAGGCTGCATCCACTTCCCGCTGAAACGCCAGCTCTTTTTCTGCCCAGGCAAATTCCTGCTGTACCCACTTTTCAGCCAGCCGACAGCGCTCCTCATCTGACCGGGCCTCAATGCCCAGTGTCGTCAGAGGATCCAGGCCGAGAGACTGAATACCGCGCCACCCTTTCATCAGCGCTTCAAAACGGGCATACTCCTCCGCACTCAGTCCCCATTCCTGCGCCTCATACTGCAATGACTGAGTCTGACTCTTAGCCGATTTCCTCGCCTCAATCTGCCAATCTGCCCCCCGGAAACAGACTGTGCGGCTGTCAGCGGCGCTGTCATCAGACACCCGCTCAGTAAAACCACAAATCTTATGTTTTTCATCACGGCATCTCTTTTATGGTAGGCGCAACGTCACCGTACGCCCCTGATAACGTCCGCCCACCGGCAGTAACTGTACCAGCCCCAGCTGATGGATAAAGGTCCGGAAGTACCGGCTGGGCATGACCGGTGTTGACCAGAATCGCGGTATCTATCAGCCACCGGTTCGGCAGGCCGGGAGGGTTTATCTGCACAGCCCCCCAACAGCAGTGAGGTCAGGGCAAGACATATCGGGAGAATTTTCATACGCATTTTCTGTCCTGTGTTAATAAAATAAAGTCACAGGCACACTGTGCGCAGAAAAGCAAGTGCTCTCAATGAGAAATTAGTTTTCCGAAAAAAAAAAAAAGAAAACGGCGGGCATAAAAAATGCCGGCAGTCATGCCGGCATTTGAGAGTAAAAACAGAAAAGATTAATGTTTTAATGACTCAATCTTTTCCCGGGTCAGTCCGGTACATTGCATAATAATGTTCAGATCAACCCCCTGTTGTAATAATGAGCGGGCGACTTTTTCAACACCCAGGCCAATACCTTTTTCGATACCTTTTTCGATACCTTTTTCGATACCTTTTTCGATACCTTTTTCGATACCTTTTTCGATACCTTTTTGCTCAAGTTGTTCTGCAATCGTTGTCAGCATCGTTTTATACTCCGGTGACAGTGCAATCAATTGGCTGAAAAAGCGGGATTCATCCAGAATATACCCCTGATAGGCAATATATTCTATCACACTCCTCACCTGGTCAACCGTATTGTGTTGCGAGTTAATTATCTGCGCGATTATCGGCAATACCGCCATTAAACCGTCGCGGGTCCGAATATGTTTCTGAACCAGCTCCAGCAGGGCAATACCCTTGTGTGTCAGGATTTCCTCATCACTGAGCACACTCAAATCCACTAACGGAAACGACCGGGTATACAGCTGCTGAGCCAGCGCCGGATCGGCGAACCCGTCCAGCCAGTTCATGCTGTACGGATAAGGACAAACACTGCCCTGATAAAACAGAAACGGCACCACCAACGGCAGGGTCTTATCCGCCGGCGATTTTTTCAGATGATGCGCTATCGCTGACATCGCATAATGCATCAGACGAAAACCCATTAACCGATCCGGTTTTGACTGGTGCTCGATCAGGCAGTAGATATACCCTTCCCCTTCCGTCATCTGCACGGAATACAGCACATCCGAATGCAGCTGACGTAAACGGCGCTCCACAAAACTGGCCGGCTCCAGGCGCAGTGTACTTAAATCGCACAAAGGCAGGATGTTGGCCGGCAAATGCACCGAGAAAAAATCCCGGGCATTCTCAGGATGCGTTAAAAACTGCTTGAATAACGCATCATGTACCGGTTGTTGTGTATTTTTAGTCACAGCAAACTCCTTATTAATGACTAAAAAGAATCAGCCACATACTCTCTGGATACCGGCTGTTCAGTCTCTGGTGGTGTTGACTGGTGTTTCTCGGCTTTATATACCACTTCTTTACCGATTTTAATCCAGTCAATATTCAGCAGCCTGGCTTTCAGGCTGACCCGCTGTTCTCCGGCATGCTCACCTTTTGTCAGGGTGAAAATATCGGAAGCCAGGTTACTTAATGTAAACCCGGTCAGGACTTTTTTGTCCTCATCCACCGCTTTGATACACCGTCTGACCAGTGAGACCGTATTCTCCCCGACAACGGTCGTATCAAAACGAACATACACAGGGTTATCAGCCGGTCCACTGAGTGCATTAATCACTGCGGTTAAAAACTGCCCTTTAGGGCCGTTAACCTGACGGATATTCGATAAATACCCAATCCCGTTCACATGCAGATTAAAGTATTTATTTTCAGATGTTGTATTATTTTTGCTGGTCATGATGTTTCTCCATCGGATAAAAAAGGTAAAAAAATGAGAAACATCGTCTCGGCAGGAACGTGTTTCCCACCGGGGTCAGTAACAGGAACGCTCCCGAACTGACGACTTGCGTTGTATAAGATGATCCTGATGATAACGCTATTCTGTTATCACCCTCCGTCAATTTCAAGGACGAACGGAGTTCTGTCATCGCCCGTAGGCTCCCGTCTCAGATGACCCGAGGATTGGCAGTGGCAATCACCCGTAGGCGTTCCTCTCAGATTGCCGGAACATTGGCATCGTTGTCACCCGTAGGCGCTTCTCTCAGACAACTGAAGCATTGGCAATGTTGCATTAAGCAACGGTATAAGCAGAATAAGGATTAATCTGCTTTTTTTATTTGTCAAGTAAAAAAGCAGTTCAGAAAAGGATAAACACAGAAGAATAAAATGGATAACAGAAACAAACTGAAAGTCTGGTTACAGCAACATCATCTGACACAAAAAGACCTGGCTCAACTCATTCAGCAGACAACAGGCAGGCCCTGTTCTGTCAGGGCGGTAAAATCCTGGTTATGCCCACCGGAAAAAAACAGCGCCCGGCCCTGCCCGGACTGGGTGATTCAGGTACTCAGTCACATGGATGAATAACTTTTTTGTCAAATAAAAAAGGCGTTACGGTTAATAACGCCTGACAGTGCCGCCCACTCTGTGATGTTAAAAAGAACCTCAGGAGTTCAACCAGCTCCGGCGCGGTTTTCATGAGGTTGATGCGCCTTAAAGTCTGTCCTGCTGACAGACAGACTTTCTCATTGTCGCCACCGCAGTTGTTCCGCTACGGCTTTGCCGCAATGACGGGGGGCTTTTCCCTAGCGTCAGCTATGCTAACGGTAATTATCACTCAGGTAAAGAGTCCTGTTATGCTCTTCTTCACGGCCTTCTTTCTTTTATTCATCCCCCGGGTAACCCCCTGCATTTTTTCCGGTAATGGTACACTCCCTTTACAATCCGGATAACGCTGACAACTCCAGAAACGGCCTTTACTGCTCTCCCGTAAGACCATCTTTCCATGACACGACGGGCAGGATGGCATCGGTGGCAGATCCAGCGCCAGCGGCATTTCCCCGCCTTTTTTAATGAGATGTGCCAACCAGCTGATTTGCTTTTGCATAAACACATCCAGAGACAGATTTCCCTGTGCAACCTGCTCGAGTGATTGTTCCCATAACGCCGTCATTCCCGGATCTGTACAGGCTGCCGGCAGGGCATCAATCAGCTGACAACCGGTGTCTGTCGCCCGGAGTGTTTTTTTCTGCCTGACAATCAATTTCCTGTTTTCCAGCGTGGTGATGATCCCTGCCCGGGTTGCCTCTGTCCCCAGCCCCGCATTCTCTTTCAGGACTTTTTTTAATGTCGGATCGGTAATAAAGGAGGACGCATTCTTCATGGCCGCAATCAATGTACCATCCGTATACGGTTTCGGTGGTGAGGTCGCCAGTTGTACAACCTTTGCCTCCTGTACCACACAGAATTCACCTTCGTGAAGGGACGGCAATGTTTCCGTTCCGGCTTCCAGCCCGGTTTCTGCCTCTTCTTTTACTGACGGATCGTCTTCATGTTTCACAAATAATACAGACCAGCCCTTCACCCTTTCGACTTTCCCTTTGGCAACAAATTGTTGTCCGCCTATATCTAAAAACACCTCTGTTGCATCCCATTCCTGATCCGGCAAAAACTGCGCCAGATAATGGGCACGGATAAGTTTATAGACATTCAGTTCAGCCTCATTCATGGCGTTCAAATCAGGTGTCTGCCGGGTCGGTATAATCGCATGGTGAGCCGTAATTTTTGCATCATTCCAGACCCGGGAAATTCGCGCCGGCTGCAATTGTGCCAGCACATTCTGTAAGGCCGGATCGCTTTGTGATAATGCATCTAAAACAACCGGTATGTCGGCACGCATGGACACCGGCAGATACCCGCAGTCCGTCCGGGGATACGTGGTGGCCTTATGTTTTTCATACAGACTTTGCGCGATTTCAAGCACTTTATCCGCAGAATACCCCCAACGCCTTGAGGCCGCCTGCTGAAGTGTCCCGAGATCAAACGGCAACGGCGGCAAGGCTTTTCCTTTCGTTTCATTCACTGTACACACCGTCGCTTTCCCTGCCTGCCGGCACAGTTGCTCTACGGCCTGAGCGGCCTGAACGTGAATACAACGATGTTCATCATCACAATACTGCGAGGCAGGTCGCCAGTGAGCCTGAAAAATGATCCCCTGATGCTGCAACGAGGCGGTCACCCGCCAGAAGGGTTTGGAAACAAAGTGCGTAATTTCTCTTTCCCGCCGGACAATCAGGGCCAGTGTCGGCGTCTGGACACGTCCGACCGACAATATCCCACCAAACCCCAGTTCCCGGGCTTTGAGGGTAAACAGACGCGTCATGTTCATACCGATAAGCCAGTCTGCTCTGGCCCGCCCTAATCCCGCTGAATATAAAGAGGCCGTTTTCTCGCCGGGTAACAGGTTATTTAATGCCTGCCTGATACTCGCCTCATCCAGTGCAGACAACCATAAACGTTGTACCTTTTTCCGGTAATGACAGGCCTCCAGTAATTCACGGGCAATCACTTCCCCTTCCCTGTCCGCATCCGTGGCAATCACCACTTCCGCCGCCTGACTGAGCAACTGTTTTATGGTCCGAAACAACGAAACCGCGTCTTTTTTAACCACCATTTTCCACTGTTCAGGAATAACGGGTAAGGCACTCTGCCGCCAGGGGGCCGCAAACTGTGCGCCATAAGCCTCCGGTTCAGCCTGCTCCAGCAGATGACCTCTTGCCCAGGCGACCTGAACGCCATTTCCCTGAAAAAAATTATCCCGCCGCTGATGAGCGCCGATCACCCGGGCAATATCTTTGGCCTGAGACGGCTTTTCGCACAGAAATAATTTCATTACCCTGTTCTACCTCCTTTTTCCGGCTGCAACGTCATTCGCGGTTTTAAATATTTCCTGAACAAACTCCGGAGTCAGGGTATCACTGTACGAAGCGCTGTAAGTGATATACATGTGTGTTCCCGAACCATTTTTTTCCAGTTCGATGACGATATGTGCCGGCGGGTTACGTTTTCCCATATCCGCCCCCATTTTATAATAACTTCCCGGCGTCACTTCCCATTCCCAGCCTCGGCTTTCTTCTGCAATAGCCGTGGCGGCCCATTGATCACTTTCTTTACCTGACTGACGCAGAGCACGGATTTTGGCATTCACATCCTCAAAACCATAATAACGGCGCAGACGGGCTGCGGCTGTATCAATATCAACAGGGATAACCACGTCATACTCCCGTTGTTCCCGTTTCTGCATACCACCATTCATGGTATGACTGACCTGATGCCCCAGTTCACTGATTTTCTGATTCCATTCTGCGATTTCCTGTGCAGAGCATCCGGTCAAAAGCCATAAAGAAAAGCATAAGGTAAGCAATCCGCTTTTTTTCATTGCAGCTCCTTATTATTAAATAATTAACCCAATATAAATAACATTCGTTATTTTTTTAAAGACGGTAAAAATGACGCACGTTTTCTTCCTGAAATGATATCCGGATCAATTTCACCTAAATAACGGGAAGCCTGTTGATAAGTTTCACTGTTTAAATCAAGGTTATGACGGGTGAGCTCATATTTCCGGTAGTTTACGGCCATCCCTGTCACATGACGAACCTGATAGCCCGCTAATTTAAGGACCTTGTCACGTTGCTGACGGGAAATAAAACCATAATGCTCTCCCTGCAATACACGCAAAGCAAGTTGATCAACCCCGACGAGTAACCAGACACATTTATAACCAACAGGAGATTTACTGAATATCGCCAGGTCAACAGGAGATGTTGATGAGATATCCGAAATAACCGCAACCGCAGGTAACTGAACTAATTGTTGTTCAACCTCTGAAAGTAATTTCTGAATAGTCCGAGTCCCTTGCTCCAGTGCCTGCTCAAGCTGATACAGCCACATTTCTGCATATAAGTATCCCTTCTTTGCATCATCAGTAATATGACCCGCCCGGGAAATAAACATCGGAAGACTGGGGATCATCCATTTACGCTTTTTTTCGTCACCGTCATTCTGAGAGTTGGGTACAACCCGCCCTTCCCATAGCCGGATTGCATAACTGGTATGGAGTTTCAGTGTTAATGTTGACTTTAAAGGGCCAGCCTGAAGTAACTGTTGAGAATGTTTATTTTGTTCCATAACAATACCCTTGCTTTGAGAAATTGACATACCGTACAAATGTCAACCCCCTATGCCAACGATAAATTCAAATTGAAAAAAAATAATTTATTATAAAAACGTAGCGTTACTCGTCATCCTACTGAAATGCAGGTTAACCTTTGAGCATTGTTTCCACCGGAAACATCAGTAAATAGTTAAGGGTCTTCCTCTGTTGTAAGGGGAGTAGTACAGTACCTAATTGATTTATAAACACCATACAATGCATTTATGGTGTCTTATTTTAAATAAGAGGAAATTCTTCATGAGTGTGCCACAAACAAAAGCTGAGCTGCTTTTAGCTATTGATAAAAGTTTTAGTAAATTAATTAGTTACCTCAACGCAATCCCGCCAGAAATGACTTCAGATAACTCAATGGATGGACACGCCAAAGGAACGAAGATAAGTGTTCATGACCTTGTTTCATATCTGCTTGGATGGAATGCTCTTGTTGTAAAGTGGATCACTTTTGATGCTAAAGGTCTGCCTGTCGATTTTCCGGAAACTGGCTATAAATGGAATCAACTTAGTCTTCTTGCTCAAAAATTTTACTCAGATTACAGTGAGTTAAGTTATGAATTGTTAGTAGCTGAACTTCAGGCTGTAAAAAATGAAGTTGTGAAACTTATTGATGAGCGTACCGATGATATTTTGTATGGAAGACTATGGTACACAAAATGGACGATGGGGAGAATGATCTCATTTAACACATCTTCGCCTTACGCCAACGCTAATGGAAGATTAAGAAAGTGGGCAAAAAACAATAAGATCAGTTTAAAGTAAATATCAGAGTGAAATTATATGTACGAAAATATCTCTATGCCCATATCGTTAACCAGACTGCTCCATAGCTTGTTAAATTCTTTACTCTCGATGATGCAGATTTCGTTACGGAAAGCGAAATATCGCGTTCCGGACCTTCCTACCCGGATAAGAAAAACCCAATTTTTAAACACTGTTTCCAGTGGAAACACCGGTTAAGTTTTGAGCACTGTTTCCAGTGGAAACACGGGTGATTTATTGAATACGCCTTCATTGCTCATTGGATATCCCTATGAGCGTACGGCGAAAACGCTGAAGGTACTGACGTGCAATATCAGGGGCACCCATCCCCCCCTGAGACGCCTTACTTCTCTCCGTTCTCTCCGGTTTGGTTTGCGTGTGCTGTGATACATCCGGAGTACCTGACATTTTCTGTAAAGACGCACTTTTCATCCCCGTTTCTGCTGGGGAAACGGAGTGATATCGCCCTTCACGGGCTGCCTTTAATAGCTGCAAGGCATACCCCACCGGATTACGTACACTTCCTGTCCTCACCCCCTGTGTCAGTTGCTGCACAATCGATATTGCGGCTTCTTCCGGCAACGCCTGTAACTGTTTTTCCAGCATCTGCCGATCATTCTCATCAATCCACTGATGCAGCCCCTGCACCTGAGTACCCGATAAATATTGCTCTCCCTGATCTACGTACGTATTTTTTACACTCTGTGTAAAAGTATTACGTACGTAACAGTTCGATTTTCGTACCCCTGAATCAGACTGGGTTTGTGTACTCAGTTCGATTTTCGTACCCGGTTTTTTTTCATCATTTTTTTCCCTGAGTTCGATTTTCGAATCCGGTGTTTTACACTGGGCTCGATTTTTTTTATGTTTACCCGGATGAAGTTGTGCCGTCTGCCCATTGAGTATCCGGCGTTGCCTGTCTGCCAGCGCTTCCGGTGTCTGAAGACTTTCAAGCCGCTGCTCAATGAGTTGCATTCTGGTATGCTGATGTCGCATTGACGGCTCGGTTTTCAGGGCAGTCAGCGCAGCGCGGGCCACGCACCGCACACTCTTATTTTTGTGATAACAACTTTTTTCCAGTACATCCATCCAGCGTGGATCTAATGTCTCTGCATCAAATGCATTCACCGGCTCATCATGTAACATATAGATATTTCCTCTGATACGCCCCCGTTTATCCCTGACCCGATGGCATAAACTGAGCCAGCCCGTCAGCCTCAGCATTAACAGTGCCCTGCTGACCGTTTCCCGCGAGGCTTTATCGCTGTGGGGTGTGGCTAACTGGAGTTGTAAGTCATCATAGGTCGGAAATACGGCCCCCTCATTTTGCTGAGCATGAAGGCGGATCATCATCCAGGTCAGTTTATCAACCGGGGAAAGTCGGGATTCCAGCAATAATTGCCGGGGGATTGCATCATGAACATTGCCGGCGTAAATCAATCCACTGCGCAGTGCCGTGCCGGGCTGGCTGTGTTGCCGGTGATGCAGTTGCTGCCGCATTTTTTCTAATGAAAACTGAATAATACTGTCCGGAGGAAATTGCATCTTATGCCCCACACAAAAATAATTTCATGCCTGAATACACTTATAGCTGCCTCCTCCGGTGAAAATACCGCACCGTAAAGAGGCAGTCTCAATATACTGAGGATCATGATGTTGAATATTCTGCCCTTACCGGCTAATCATCTTGTTATAACGTTCATGGCTCATCAGCTTCCAGCTTTGCCCCTGGTCCATACTGAGCAGACGCCAGAATGCACCAATATCAATTTTCAATACCGGGTAAACACCGCCCTTTTTTCCACCGCATTTCACTTTTTTACAAAGTCGTTCTCCCGAAAAATAACGTAGCAATAACCCGTTTGCCTTCCGCTGAATATGCTCCGGAACAGGCGTGACACATTCCGGAAATATCCGGGCGGATTGATGATGACTGATATTCCTGTTATCCGGCATGATATTTCCCCCTGTCAGCTGAATTCAGTATGCCGTCCCGGTGCCATTCCTGAACCGAATTCCATACCGTGGTCAGAGAGACATTCATTTTTTCGGCACAGGACACCATGATCTGAAGACAATCCGGATCATCCGGCTCCGGCATGCCCTCCTCTTTCCAGCGATACCATAATTCCGTTTGCTGCACATCTGACAGCCGCTGTGAACGGCCAGCATTTCCCCGGATCCCGGACAAACGCCGACGGGCTGACACCTCCAGTGACGTCATGCCAAAATACTGATTCAGCAAATCGATGGATGCCCCCAGTCTCAGACAGCGTTCAATCATCTGATTTTGACGGTGAACTTCTTTTGCCCGGGTCAGTAATAACCGTAAATTCTCCCGGTGGATCTGGCAGGTAATAATGGAGACCGGACTTTGAGAAAGATAATGCAGATCTTCAATGGTTAAACTGTTCAGTAACCGGATCTCATTGTCCGTCAGTCCCAGCGCCTCACAACGCCGCAGATTTCCGCTTTTTATTTCCATCACCAGTTCTGTCAGCAGATGATTCCCTGCCTGTGCTAATTGAGTCGCCATTACAGCCTCCTGTATTATTGAAAGCCTGCCAGAGTGTAAGTATCCACTGTAACACGTAATTCCGGTGCCATAACTCACGGGCTTTATTTGAAAGCAATACTTCTGCCCCTGCTTTTTGTCTCATGGTGCGCATATATTTTCGCCACGCCCGGCGCCGGCTCTGATAATACCGGGACCATATAAAACCCAGTAATTCCGCAGACAATTCAGCCTGCCGGCCTTTACCGGTAAAACACACCTCAATATAAGGTTCTCCGGCGGTCCCGGTTTTCCGCAGTGCATAACGGCAACGGCAAATTTCCGCACTGAACAACACCAACCGCCACCAGTCCGCATCCTGATTTTCCGGTGGACGGACAGAAAACCGGAAAACCTTATCATGCTCATATTTCCGGCTCCCGGCCCGGAATAACCGGCAGATATCCATCAGGCGCTGTATCACTTCCTGCTCATAACCGGTCTTTGCCCGCCCCCGGTTCAGGGGCAGATAACACGCCAGCGCCTCCGGCGATAAGGCGGTGCTTTTATTCCCATTCCTCTTCATCATTCACATCCAGATCAACATCTCTTTGTTTGGCATACAAACAACGCAACAAGTACATCAGTTTCATCCATGTCATAAACTGGGTATCATTCAATACCGGCGACATACCGGGCTGATATCCCCCCGTCAGCAGGGCTCTGAGGGCATCCGGAATATCATCATGGGACTCATCAGGTTCTGAGAAAACCGTCATCACACGCCCCAGCACCGAATGTGCTGACAACGTAATAAATCCCGGAGAATGCACCCCGGAAGCCGCCATAAAGGCGGAAGATAAATCCAGCTCATTCCCTAATTCAAACAAAGTACGGTAAATTTGCGTCTGAAGATGTTCAATATCATCCAGATGTGATGCCACCGGCCAGAGATCCTGACACGTCAGTGCCGTCACCGCATGACCGGAGACGGGCGCCTCCACCGGTGTGACATGCTCCGGGTTATTCGTGACAAACAGACTTCCGCCATCGACAGGCTCAATATCCGCCTCGTCGGTATCCCCGCTCAGCACAGGTGCCCCGCCGTATAAATCCGTCTGGATCTCCACAACCGGACGGGATTTTTTCTTTTCAACGACAGGAGATACTGAAGCCTCCTGACCTGAACCAGAAGATAGGGGCTCCGTTAACAAATCCTCTGCCGAAAAACCGGAGGTCATACCGGTAGGTACGGTTTCTGAATGCGCGGTTGTTGTATCACCCTCACTCTCCACCGGCGCAGTCAATTCCGGCTTTGTGCTGCGTCTGCCTTTATTGACCTTCAATTCAAATACCCAACGTTCATAATCCACACCGGCAACAGAACACTCCCTCAGTAGCCGGCCAATCAGTTCATCCAGAAACACGTCATAATCAAAAACATCATGGTTATCTATTTCTGTGCATGTCCTTTCAAAACATCCCAGAAAATCACAGGCTGGATCCGGCCCGTCATACTGAAAAAGAAACGAATCCGCTACCCGTTTTAATGTCGAACGCACGGACAATAATTGCTCAATTTGGGGTCTTCCCAGCCCGTTTTCCAGTAAACGGGGCATATAAGGTAATAAAACAGAAACAGTATCTTCCATCTTACTGATGTGTGAAATGCTGACAGGTAATCCGTCCGCCGTCATGCGCTGAGCGAATGCCCGGAGTGATAATTTTTTCCCCAGCGTTTCCTCATACAGAGAACGCGCCACACAAATCCCTTGTGCTTTTTCCAGAAACGTTAACTCCCCTCTGACTTCATTCTCCGCCAGATGGCCAATCAAACACTGCAAACGCCCCGGCCAGGGTTTAAATAACACATGAAGGCGGAAGAAACGCTCATCCTGTGTCTCCTGCCACAACTCAGAGAGGATCTGATAGCGCGTATTTCCGCCGTCACTGAAGATATAAAACTCACTCCCCGGTGCTTTGGTGACTTTAGGGACACTGTCCAGTCCGCGTGCCCGAATGGAACTCTTGATTTCCTCATAACGCGGGTTTCTGCCCTGACGTGGGTTATCCGGATTTGGCTGAAGTTGCTCAAGTGTTAATATCATCGGCATTTCAGACACCGGATTGACGTGGGCATTATCGGATAACGGGGAACTGACAGGATTTCCTCTGAGAAGCGCCTGACCGAGTTTATGCTGTAAATCTGTTTTCATTCTTCGCCTCTCCCTTAAAAATAATATCCCTGAGGAAAATCACTGAACTGGGTATACATCCCGTTAAACTGCACTTTCACCGTCCCCAGCGGTCCCTGTCGTTGCTTACCGATGATAATTTCTGCCACACCTTTGTCCGGTGAGTGTTCGTGATACACCTCATCGCGGTACAAAAATAAAATCAAATCCGCATCCTGTTCCAGCGAGCCGGAATCCCGTAAATCCCCGTTTGTCGGGCGCTTATCTGCACGTTGCTCCAGTTGCCGGTTTAGCTGGGAAAGGGCCACCACCGGACACCCGAGTTCTTTCGCCAGTGCTTTCAGACTACGGGAAATTTCACTGATTTCCTGCGTCCGGTTTTCCTGTTCAGGACTGCGCATCAGTTGAAGGTAATCCACAATAATCAGTCCCGGCGTACCCACTTTACGGCGGTAACGCCGTGCCCGGGCACGTAACAGGGAAGGTGTCATATTACTGGTATCATCAATCACCAGACGCTCCCCCCATTCGGCAATCTGTGACATGGCACCACCAAGACACTCCCAGTCATTTTCTTCCAGAGACGCACTGCGGATAGCCGTCAGTGAGACATTGCCCAAATCACTGAGTAAGCGCTGCATGATTTGTTCCGCCGGCATTTCCAGACTGAAAAAAAAGACCGGTTTTTCTGCCAGACGCAGGGCATTCTGTGCAACGGTCAGCGCCAGTGCCGTTTTCCCCATCGACGGCCGTGCGCCCAGTAACACCAAATCGCCTGCCTGCAAACCACAGGTTTTTTCATCCAGCTCACTGAACCCCGTTGGCGTACCGGTTATCCCTTTTGCACTTAATGCCTCCTCCAGATGCTGAACAACATTATTTAAAATATCGAGCAACGACGGGGAATAAGCGGGCAGCCCTTTTTCTGACAGCTGAAACAGCCGCTGTTCAGCCTGCTCACATAACGCCGGTATATTTGCCTGAGCCGCCACACTCTGGGTGGCCAGCAGATTCCCGAGCATCATCAGACCACGGGCACGGCTGCGATCCACGACAATCTCCGCATAGCGGACAATATTGGCCGCACTGGGGGTGTTTTTGGATAATTCCGCCAGATAAGCAAAGCCCCCCACCCGCTCAAGCACGCCGTCTTTTTCCAGTACATCACTGAGGGTGATTAAATCTATCGGGCTGTTTATCTGACACAGGGCGGCCATTTTCTTCCAGATTTCCTGATGCGCTCTGGAACAAAAATCCTCCGCCTGTAATAACGGCGCCACTTCATCCCAGCGGTCATTATCCAGCATCAGCCCGCCCAGCACGCTCTGCTCCGCCTCCGGTGAGTACAGAGTTTCAGGTAATACAGCAGAAGAAGACTTTTTATGCATTGAAAAGCCCTCCGTTAATCCGAAATGCCCTGTTCCCACCGTGTAAATAAATTATTTTTTTTGGAATATGAATTGTTGGTGTCGGACGAACAGTCGTCAGAGATAAGCTCCCTGTGACTGCCCGACTATTTTCGGACCGGTAAGTTTGGCGACCCCGGTCTGAACGTACAGGCAGCCTATTTTTATCCATAACACACCTAAAGGAACATTTATGAATACAAACTATCAACTGCCGTCCGACATTGATTACATTGGCATTTTTGACAACAACACCGATACGGGCGAAGCCCGTTTTGACTTGTATGTCAAAACCTTCCGGAGTATGACCATGAAAATGACTGAAGAAAGCAATTCCCGCCAGAGTCTGTTCCGCCTGCAATGGCTGGGTGACTGGCTGGCTGAAATGTATGGCTGGAAAATGCTGAATCCCGATATCACTCCCCTGAATGCTATTCACAGCTATCTTATTCTTCGCGATAACCTGCCGGCAGCTCAGGTGGCAGGCATGACAACAGAACAGATACATCTGGCGCTGACTGAAGAGTGGGGCACATTCAAAGCTCGTAGAGGGGCAAAAGACTTTTTGCGCAGAGTCGAAAAACGCCCGGACTCTCTTGACGATCCTTTCCGGGAAATACATTAATTCTGATCGGGCTGGCAGTATCTGCTGCCAGTCCACGGTTAGACTGAACGGGAAAAAACAGGAGAATACCTTGATATTCATGGACGCACCTCCCGTTTCAGCACATCATCAAAACGGGTTTTCCATTCCGGAAACAGCTCTGAAACAAGATGATGCATAATGACTGCGGCTGCCGGTGTTTTACGCTGAGTCCGGTATTCCAGACGATGCACCGGTTGTCCCTGTGCATGACCATTTTTAAATATTTCCAGTTTGGGAACAGCGGTTTTCAGTAACGAAAGAGAAATCGACTCCGCAAAGGGGTACGCTTTTTGGTCAATAATCTGAGTTAATTCAGTCAGTGTTGCACGATCTAACACCGTATCTTCAACACAATTAGCAAGAATACGTATTGCCGGCAGGGGAATTCCGTAAGCCGTCAGCGGCACCAGCCCGCCGATTAATCCCAGTGTTCCCCGTAAAAATTCACGCGTATCCGGCAAAATAGGTTTGATTATCCCGACAGCATAATCGGTGGCAGCTAACAAAATGGTTTCCAGCATCACCGAAGCCGCGCCTTTTGAATCAATGATAATAACATCGTAAGAAGCGAATAACGGATGTTGCAGAATATTACGCAGACGCATTCTGCCGTCAGGTGCATGCAATATAGCCGCAGGGAGACGATCATGCGGATCGTTAGAAATGATGATATCCAGATTAGGGATAACGGAGCGTGATATGATGGTATCCGGCCGGGAAAGATCGGTCAGTTGCATTAACAACTCAAACAAGCCGTTTGGTGCTTCATATTCAAGTTTAAACAGACTGCTGGCTGTCGGCTGGGAATGATCGCCGTCGATCAACAGGGTTTTTAACCCTGCATCAGCACAAAAACCCGCAATATTGCTGGCTTTGGTTGACTTTCCGGCTCCGCCTTTTGTTGATATAATTGGAACAATTCTGGTCATTTTCTCACTCAGCATACTCTGGGTGAGAAGTCAAAAAAAATAATTACATTAGTGAATTACATCAAGCTTTTTAACTAGGGGATTGAAAATCCCCGTGTCCTTGGTTCGATTCCGAGTCCGGGCACCATATTTCTTTTGTTCGTCAGTGAGTTAAATCACTGAGAGGGCAAACAAGAGTTGAAAAATAATATAATTTGGCACAGTCACTTTATGTTGAAACTCTTAAACTAAACAGTCTTGCTCATACCAAGGCTGTTTTTTTTTATTTGTCACTTTTACTTTCTTTCCTAATCACTATCACTGTCAAATCTAGATACTCCTCCTGTTATTCTTATCAGATCAATTCCGCTTCAAGTATATCTCGCAAGTTATCAACACTTTCATCAATGTATTCTAATGTCGATGTAATACTGGCATGCCCTAATTGTTCTGCACAACTAAATCTGCCGTCATTCGTTTATCGATGTGTCAACCCGCAATACGGCGTGAGTATAAGTCCATCACGATGACTAAATACACCCAGCCCTCCCCTGTTTTTAAATAGGTCACATCACCCGCCCGCACTTCGTTAGGTGCGTGAGGATTAACATTTTGATTTAACAAATTATCGACTACCGCATCACTGTGTTTGCGTTTTGTGGTGACTTTGTAAGCAACACGCTGAGTGACGACTAGGCCAAGCTGAGCCATTAGCTTTTGAACGCCATAAGCACTCACGCTAAAGCCCTCTTTGCATAACCGTTTATGTCACGTTATGTAACCTAAGCTATTTCGACTCTGTTCAAAGATAGCTTTGGTTCTGCGGTGATCAATTTTGCTGGGCGTTTAAGCCAAGCGTAGTAGGCAGAACGACTTATTTTCATTAACTTACAGAGCTTCTGCACGGGAAACTGAGAAGATAATTGCTTAATCGTTTTAAACGTTACTTGGTTTCCTTTAGCTGGAGGGCGCTGCTTTTTTTAGGATTTCTTTCTCCATCCTAAGTTCTTTATTTTCTTTTCGAAACCTTAATAGTTCAGCTCTCTCATCGGAATTCAAGCTACTACCGGATTGCTCAGCGTCGAATTTTGCTTTCCAGTTATAAAGTAATTTATCGGTGATCCCTAAAGAAGCTGCCGCTTTTGGGACGCTATAACCTTGTTTTGAGACTAATGCGACCGCTTCTTGCTTAAACTCAAGAGTATAAACTCGGTTTGTTCGTTTTTTCATTCAACACTTCAATAGTTAAATTATATTCCATTATTAAAGTGTCTTGTTTGATTAAAGCAGATCAATTAGGCAGTCGCTAATCCTTCAACACACATTGTTGCCGTAAGAAAATATCAAGAGCTTGAGTAATCAGAAATTAATTTTGTAATTAAAACCACTAGCTACACCATAGATATGCAAAAAGAGAGTCTAAACTCTCTTTTTCTGTATCCAATAACTATTTATTTTATGAATGATTTACTGATTTTATAGATTTCAATAAAGCATTAAAAACTTCATTCTGTGATGCTCTGATCCTTTTTCCTTTTGGAGTAACAAAGGTCACTTCTTTTCCACTACGACTACAAACAGTACTAACAGTACTTCCATCTTCTCTAGTCTGAATAATGTGTGGCGTTTGGAAAAACGAAGACTCAGGCGTAACAGATTTTCCTTTTCTGGTTACCATACCCAACTCCTTAGTTTGCCATGTTGATTGCATTATAGTATCGCTCATAAATCACTCACTATCAACTGAGCGGTTATTTTGCTCAAACCAATTTAATAAATCTTCTGCTGAGCGGTAAAGTATTTCTTTTGAACCATCACCAGTTAAATCCTGAAAACCATGTTTTTCAACATAGTATGTTGCAACACTTTCATTTATAGGAAACATGAGCCGTACACCCGTCCCTTGTGTCAGTAACAGAAAAAACACTATGGTATAAAGCATAAACTTAAGCGTATTTCCATCAAGAATAGATGGTTTAATTTGAAAGTTCTGAATCATTTCAATATTCAATACATTATCAGAGCAATATTCACAAATGCAGGCTCCAGCAGGCCTATTTTGCATATCTAAAAACTTAAAACAAAAGCTAAATCCATTATCATTTTGAAATGTTTGTCCTGCGTGATCCCAAGGAAGTTGCCTCTCTGGCGGAAAATTTCTAGTACTTGCAATACACCATGCTAAGTCTGATTCATTTAATAAATATGCCATAAAAGATTGCTCAGACTGTTGAAATAACTCATTAGTTAATCTAATTGCCTCCTCACCACACTCTCGTATTGTTAACTCAGGCATCAGCAACTCCATCGCATCTTAATCTTAATCTTAATCTTAATCTTAATCTTAATTAATAAAAAGGAATAATCCCTACAAATACTTTTTAAAACACCCTATTGTCACAGAAATAGCTATCCCTATCAAAAAGATAGAAGGCAACAACAAGAAATTCGGATAAACTGCAAATGGCAATGATAAATACAATACACAGAGGATATAAATTGCGGGCTTGATTATTCGCTTAGCATGATGATAAACAAAACTAGATTCATAAGCTGCACCATATCGACGTAAATCACGTCTGACCAAACCATCAACAACGGCGACTATTATCACTAAGATAAATAATGGAATTGATAGCACGAGAATAGTGACTCGCATTATCACTATTTGTAAAACAAAGAATGTTGCCAGTAAATATTGTTCTCCTATTTGGAACGCTTTTATTGCTCCTACATTAATCCCATCAGTAACACCATTACCCGTTTTTATAGCGAATAATGGCATCTTCAGCAAATTATCCTGTATCCCTTGTGAAAAATCAGTGATCCAATAAATTGTTGTTATCACTGGTGAGAATACAAATATACTTTGTGTAAAACTCTCAGCAAAATAAGTTCGTTCAATCAGCATAATTTGGTAACTATGTTGCGCTCCCTCTTTCTCCCAAAAGAAGAAAATACCGATATATTCCAATACCAAACTAAACAAAAGTGAAACCAATAATCTGCCAAGGTATATCCCACAATAATATGGTAAAAAAGCCACGCTTTTTTAGTGATGCAGGCAATGGTGTTGATGATGTATTTAACTGTGACATATAATTTTTTAAATTCACTGATTAGCAAGAACGCTATCAGACCACCAATTATCACTAGTTTTATAAGCAAAATAAAAAACATTTATTATATTTATACAAACAACCAACCCTATACATTCATAATGAAAATATTTTATATTTATTATATTGCTATTTATAATATAGACTTAGCGACTATATTAATTATAAGTTCTCTTATTAAAAACAAAACAACAAATAATTAACAAGCAACATATTAATTAAAGGCAAAACTATTCTTAAAATGATATATTTTGATCTATATCACAGTATAATTCGGGTGTTTAATTATATTAATTTATAGTTGTTATATAGGTCTTAATAATTAACGGATGCGAAAATGGAAAATAATAATCGATTTTGGCCACATATAAGACGTATTACACATATAATGATGTTTTCACATCGTTCATGTTTTGATTTTAATCTTTTCAACGCTCAAAGATAATCTCTCTATTGGCATCCATCACGTGGTTTGCATATTACCAGCGTATGGATAGTCAACCTCTTTACCATTATAAATCACATTTTATGTGACTATAATGAATTCTTATTGATCATTCATATTCCTGGTTTTTATGCATAGTAATGTGCAGTTAATTAGTTCTTATTATTGGTAATTTTGCTAAAAACATATTACTAAAATTATAAAAACCATCATTCTATACATTATTTTTATACGTGATGACATAAATATAAACGTGATTTTTATAACTCGACACTCTATCGAGGGAAAAAACTCGCATTTATAAAAATAAAAAAACTGAAATATTTTTACTTAATATTTCAGCGGGAATTTTTTACCAAAAAAAGGTATTAAAAATGAAAAGTTATAAAATAGCGGTCAGCTACGATATGTCTGACTATATTTCAACCCACCGTGAATGTGTCGATATTCTACATACTGATTTTTCTGATGTTGCCGTGATTGTTATTTCACTTAATGACATTCAGAATGGAAAGCTTAATTTAATTGAACAAAATAGCTTTGAACAGCCTATTTTTGCCATTATTAATAAAGATGAAGTTATCCCTGCTAATATTATTAATCGATTAACTGGTGTAATTGATTTAAATAAAAAAAATAGTGAGTTATATAATAAACAACTAGAAACTGCAGCGTTAAAATATGAAGAGAGTCTATTACCTCCTTTTTTCGGCAGCTTAAAAAAATACGTTGAACAAGGAAATTCAGCTTTTGATTGTCCTGGGCATCAAGGAGGTGAATTTTTCCGCCGTCACCCTCTAGGTAACCAATTTGTCGAGTATTTTGGTGAAAACTTATTCCGCTCTGATTTATGTAATGCCGATGTTTCTATGGGTGATCTGCTGATCCACGAAGGTGCCCCATGTGCCGCACAACAACATGCAGCAAAAGTCTTTAATGCCGATAAAACTTATTTCGTTCTTAATGGTACATCTTCCTCCAATAAAGTCGTTCTTAATGCCTTATTGGCACCAGATGACCTAGTATTATTTGATCGTAATAATCATAAATCAAACCATCACGGAGCATTAATTCAAGCAGGAGCAACGCCTGTTTATCTTGAAGCTGCACGTAACCCATTTGGGTTTATCGGTGGCATTGATGCTCACTGTTTTGAAGAAAAATATCTTCGTGAACTCATCAAAGAAGTCGCCCCTACACGCGCAAATGAAAAGCGCCCTTTCCGCCTAGCCGTTATCCAATTAGGTACCTATGACGGAACAATATATAACGCACGTCAGGTAGTCGATAAAATCGGACATTTATGTGACTACATTTTATTTGACTCCGCGTGGGTGGGCTATGAACAGTTTATCCCAATGATGAAAGATTGTTCTCCACTTCTACTTGAACTGAATGAAAACGATCCGGGGATCTTAGTCACACAATCTGTACATAAACAACAAGCGGGATTCTCTCAAACCTCACAGATCCACAAAAAAGATCGCCATATTAAAGGTCAAAAACGCTATGTAAATCATAAACGTCTCAATAACGCCTTTATGATGCATGCCTCAACTAGTCCATTCTACCCATTATTTGCAGCTTTGGATGTGAATGCAAAAATGCATGAAGGTGAGTCAGGTAAACGTTTATGGATGAATTGCGTAAAAACAGGGATTGAAACCCGTAAATTACTCCTGAAATCCTGTAAACATATTCGCCCGTTTATTCCAGAAACTATCGATGGCCGTGCATGGGAAGATTTTGATACTGATGAAATTGCCAATGATCTCCGATTCTTTAATTTTGTTCCGGGAGAGCGCTGGCACTCATTTGAGGGATATGAAGAAAATCAATACTTTGTTGATCCATGTAAATTACTACTAACCACCCCAGGTATTAATGCCAAAACAGGAAAATATGAATCATTTGGTGTTCCTGCCACCATTTTGGCGAACTATCTACGTGAAAATAACATTATTCCTGAAAAATGCGATCTTAACTCCATATTATTCCTGCTAACGCCTGCAGAAAGCATGGCGAAAATGCAGCATCTGGTCGCACAAATTGCTCGCTTTGAACAATTACTGGAACAAGATGCCCCACTGAAAGAGGTACTTCCATCAGTATATCATGCCAACCAAACACGTTATCAAGGATACACCATCCGTCAATTGTGCCAAGAAATGCATGATATGTATGTGAAATTTAATGTAAAACAACTGCAAAAAGAGATGTTCCGTAAATCACATTTCCCACAAGTCAGTATGTTACCTCAAGAAGCCAATATCGCTTTTGTGCGTGGCGAGGTGGAGTTAGTTGCCGTGGAAAAAATTGAAGGCCGTATCGCCGCCGAAGGTGCTCTACCTTATCCACCAGGAGTACTGTGTGTAGTGCCAGGGGAAATTTGGGGTGGCTCTGTACAGCAATATTTTCTAGCGCTAGAAGAAGGAATTAATCTATTCCCGGGATTCTCACCGGAATTACAAGGTGTATATATCCGCAATGATGAGGACGGTCGTCTGCGGGCATATGGCTATGTAATTAAGCACTGAGTTAATTAATTTATGCGTGACGGAGTGTGAATAAGCATGCTCCGTCAGCCGGAGAGTAAAACGATGAGTACTTCAAAAAATAAAATGAGTGTATTGCAACTCACTATATTAACTGCGGTGAATATGATGGGTTCCGGTATTATTATGCTACCGACCAAACTAGCCGAAGTAGGAACCATTTCTATTTTATCTTGGATTGTCACTGCAGTCGGCTCTATGGCTCTGGCCTATGCATTTGCTAAATGCGGTATGTTTAGCCGTCGTAGCGGAGGAATGGGAGGGTATGCCGAGTATGCCTTTGGCAAATCGGGGAATTTTATGGCCAATTATACCTATGGTATTTCCCTGTTAATTGCCAATGTCGCTATCGCAATTTCTGCTGTGGGTTATGGTGCCGAACTGATGGATGCGACAATGACTCCGTTAGGTATTTGTATTGCAACGATTGTTGTATTGTGGATCTGCACAATAGCAAATTTTGGTGGTGCGCGGATCACCGGACAAATAAGCAGCATCACTGTCTGGGGGGTGATCATCCCTGTTGTGGGTATTTCAATTATTGGCTGGTGGTGGTTCAATCCTGAACAATACATTAACTCTTGGAATCCACATAATTTTCCATTCTTTGAAGCCGTAGGCTCTTCTATTGCCATGACCTTATGGGCATTTTTAGGTATGGAATCAGCTTGTGCCAATAGTGAAGCAGTTGAAAATCCTGAAAAGAATGTTCCTATTGCTGTATTAGGTGGCACATTAGGTGCAGCCGTTATTTATATCGTATCAACAAATGTTATCGCAGGTATTGTGCCAAATATGGATCTGGCAAACTCTACCGCGCCATTTGGCTTAGCCTTCTCCCAAATGTTTACCCCAGGTGTTGGGAAAATCATTATGGCGCTAATGATTATGTCTTGTTGTGGATCTTTACTTGGCTGGCAGTTCACCATCGCACAAGTATTTAAGGCGTCATCGGATTCTGGTTATTTTCCAAAAATATTTTCTGCAGTTAGCAAAGCTGACGCCCCAGTAAAAGGAATGTTAGTTATTGTTGTTATTCAATCTGCACTGTCACTGATGACCATCAGCCCATCATTAAATAAACAGTTTAATGTACTCGTCAATCTAGCAGTTGTGACTAATATTATTCCTTACATCCTTTCTATGGCGGCAATGATTATTTTACAAAAAGTCGCCAAAGTGGAACCTCATAAAGCGAGAACCAGTAATATCATCGCATTCATTGGGGCCATTTATAGTTTCTATGCTCTGTATTCATCTGGTGAAGACGCCGTAATGTGGGGGGCATTAGCCACATTCTTGGGATGGACACTATATGGTTTTGTCTCCCCACGATTTGAAATGAAACAAAACCAAGACCTAATGACAAAATAACACACGCTATTCGTTATATTCCTCCCGCATAAAATTTCAGCGGGAGGGACTTTTCTCACAACAAAATAATCAGCATTGACAGGTACTTAATAAGCTACCTGTATGCTCCCCTGTCGTGGAGATAGCAAAATGATGATATCAGAAATCACCAAACCGAAACGAGGACGTCCCCCCAAAAATCATAGTCCTAATACAGATGTAAAAAATATAGTTATTCAAAGTGGTATAGAAATGTTTGCTGAAAAAGGCTATATCAGTTCAGACATTTGTAAGATATTAGAAAAAGTTGGTATCCCGAAAGGATCATTTTATTATTACTTTGGTAGTAAAGAAAAATTTGGTTTAGTCGTCATCCAACATTATGACAACTTTATTTCTAAGCAACTAGATAACTATTTGTCTTATACTGCATTACCTTTCCCCAAAAGACTATTAGCATTTTGTCACATGATAAAATCAGAAATGGAAAAGTATCATTGGCAACGAGGATGCTTAGTAAGTAATCTCATACAAGATATTGTTAATTTACCCATTAGCTATTATAAAATACTGAATAATGTGATTTCTGGATGGCAGAAAAAGGTAGAAAATTATCTTCTAGAAGCACAAAAATATAAGTTTATAGCTGAAAATATTGATTGTAGACAAATGGCTATTTTTTTCTGGATGGGTTGGCAAGGAGCAATAATGCAAGCAAAACTAACCCGCTCTAATCAGCCACTAGATATATTTATCTCTATTTTTATGGCGCAGGTGTTTGGTATTCCTCAACATGAACTAGAAATTACTAAAAATAGAATAATTTAATATCTCTATACTTAATATACTGAGTTTATAATTAACTAATAGTTAACTATTATTTATAACAGAAAATTAGATTAATATATTCAAATGATAAATATATCATCATCTAAATAATATATTGAATTAAAAACTGTTTCGTGAGAGAAAATATATACTAAAACTCAACTTTAAACATCCATGTAAAAATCTTCTTATTTAATAAATAGTATATAGGTAATAGCTTGATAACAGGTCATAACTGCTTCTATGATAGTTATGACCTCAAAATTATTACCGCTCTTGTAATGCCTGCTTCATTCTTGTTATAGGTTTGATCAAATATTGGAAAACCGTTTTCTCACCTGTTTTAATATCAACACTGGCGATCATACCCGGAATAACAGGAAGCTCTTTTCCATTTTTATCCGTAAGATGACTACTTTGAGTTGTGACCAATACGCGATAAAAAGCTTCATCTTGATTAAGTTTTAAATCACTAGGTCTTTTTTGATCATGCAATGTATCTGGGCTTACCAAAGTCACGACGCCTTCTAACCCACCATAAATCGCATAATCATAAGCAGTCAATTTTACTAATGCAGGCATACCTGCACGTACATAGGCCACATCTCGAGGACTAATATAAGCTTCAACTAATAACTGATCTTCTAAAGGAACAATTTCCATTATATCCTGCCCTGCTGAAATTACTCCACCAACTGTATTAATACGGATATTTTTCACAATACCTCTTAATGGTGCACGTATTAAAGCACGTTCAACAGGATCAGCTCGCCCAGCCATATTTTCCCTTGCTTGAGCTAATTCCGCTTCTGTTTTAACTAATTCAGCCCCAGCTTCAGTTAAATATTTATTTTTCTTTTCATCTATTTGTAATTGAATATCGGCTGATTGCCTCTCCATTCTTAATAATTCCACAGCAGACATTGCACCTTGTGCAACTATTGGCTTAGTGATAGAAATTTCTCGGTCTAACAATGCTTTACTTTGTTGTAAATTGTCTATTCCTGATTTCAATGCGTCTTTACGTATCTTGTATACTGTTGTTTCACGAGTTACTAATTCTGTTGATAAACCTTCTGGAAAGCTAAGCTCAGTAGAATAAGCCTCCGCTTTAAGTCGTGCTCGTATTGCTTCTAGATTAGCAACTTTTGCTTCACTTTCTCTTAAGATAGCCGATGTTCGAGTATCATCTAGCGTTAATAATACTTGACCTTTTTCAACTATATCCCCTTCTTTAACTTGCATACTTTTTAATATGCCAGCATCCAATGTTTGGATTATCTGCTCGCGACTGCTAGGAATAATACTGCCTTGACCACGAGTTACCTCTTCAAGATTACTATTCCATGCCCAAATAACGAAAATAACCATAAAGATCAGCAATATTGTGATCATCATAAAACTTTTATGATGTTTTTCATTCTGAAGTGCTGCATGCAAGTCATTTAGAAGTGCTAAGTCCTTATTAGAAAGAACCTCTTTAGTATGACTTGAAGGCATCAGGTGTTTTTTATTTAGTTCATTCATTTCACATTCCCAATCTTACTTATCTATTTTGGTTTTTTGAGTGAGCAGTTATTTGTTTTTCTGTTTCATTTTTAGCTAACTGCTGTAAAACCGCATCTCTGGGACCATCCATCACAACTTTGCCGTTATCAACAACAATTATTCGATTGACAATACTCAGTACCTGAGGTCGATGAGTAACAACCAATAATGTCTTTGAGCGACACCATGCTGAAATGGCATTTAATGCCTGAATTTCTGAATATTGATCAAGCCCCGTTGTTGGTTCATCAAGTAAAACAATTTTGGGATTTCTCAACGTCATTCTAGCCAAAGCAACAATTTGTTTTTGTCCACCAGAAAGACCTAACCCATTTTCTCCCAAGGACATATCTAATCCCCTAGGATGCTTTTTAATAACTTTATCCAAACCAAACCGCTTCAGTGCCACAATCAAATCTTGATCACTAGAGAAGCCATCCATACGGTCTAAATCAAGATTTTCTCTTAAACTACCTAAAAATAACCTTGGCTCTTGTTCTAATAACAAAACCTGATTACGCAAATAATGAGGATCTATTTGGCGAATATCGACATCATCTAGTGTGATACTCCCTTGCTCTGCAGGATATAATCCAGCTGCTAATTTTAAAGTCGTTGATTTACCACTGCCAATACGCCCAAGTATTCCAACTTTTTCACCTGACTTTATTTCAAATGATAAATTTTTCACTACACTGCTACTATCTTGGTTATAAGCAAATGAAACATTTTGGAATTTTATATTTCCATTTATTTGTTTTAACGTAATATATTTCCTAGCTGGTTCACGTTCTGATGGTCGCTCAACAATGCCATTAACACCTTTTAATGCGACCCAAGCCTGTTGAAAGCGCACAGCTAAACCCGCAATCTGTCCTAATGGTGATAACGCTCTACCAGATAAAATAACCGTTGCGATTAACGCCCCCATTGTAATTTTACTTGCAGGATCATCGCTATGAATCAAATAAGTACCAATAATAACTAAAAATATCGTATTTAACTGTTGCATCATTACTGCAAAATAAATAACAAAATTACTGATGTTTTTAACTTTCATTGATGAAGATGCTGTTTTTGCTGTGTAATAATCCCAACGCTTTTGCGCCCAATTCATGGCATTATTCGTTTTTAATGTTTCTATGCCTTCAATCGCTTCTACAGCTAATCCTTGCCTTTGAGATGATTCCTTCATCGATTCATTAATATATTTGGATAAAGGGATCTGAGCTAAAAGTCCGACAATAATAACCAATGGAATTATAGTAAGTGGCACAAAAGCTAAATAGCCTCCAACAAGCGCAATTACAGATACAAATAAAATTAAAAAAGGCATATCAACTAATGTTAATAAACTCGCGCTCGTCATAAAATCACGGACAGATTCAAAATCTCGTAAATTATTAACATAGGAGCCAGATGATATAGGTTTTTCCTGTAACTTAAGATTTGTGACCTTTCTAAATAAAGCAGAACTGATAATTAAATCAGCTTTCTTACCAGCAATATCAGTTAACCGGCCTCGGAGCATTTTAGCTGTAAATTCAAATAATATTGCAATAATTACCCCGATACTTAAAACCCAGAGTGTTTGATATGACTTATTAGGTATTACTCTGTCATAAACATTCATGACATATAATGAACTAACAAGTGCCAAAAAATTAATAACAAAAGTAGCAAGAATGATTTGATAGTAATACTTTTTAAAGCGCCATATAACTTTAAAAAACCATGCTTTAGGCATCGTATATTCAGGCAATTCTGAACGAACATCTTCTGTAATACGTGGCTTAATGAACCAGCAATAACCTAAATATTTTTCACTTAATTCAGATTGTGTTAACCATATAGATAAACCATCTACTTGCTGAATTTTATATTTACGTTGTCCAGTTTCATCAAATGAAACTTCGGTTAAAACAGCACTCTCTTCATTTTTTAATAATAATAATACTGGCATAGCTAGAGAGGGAATATCATCTAATAATCGTTGTGATAATGTATTTTCAAATCCTTCACTTTTCAGATATTCAACCAGTGATGAAAAATCAATTCCCATCTTTGTAGTACGGATTGTATGTGCAGTCAGTGTAGCCACAGATAAATGTGTGCCTAATAACTGGGTTGTAAGAGAAAGACCTTCTATGATCAATTTCATAACTACAATATTTACCTTAATTTATTAGTGAGTGTGTGAATTAAGTGCCCAGTGCGAAAGTTTTCCTTGTGCATACAAATAATCAAGCATCCCGTACCTAAGATCACTCAATGTCGTGGCATAAGATAATTCAACATCAGATAACTCTTTTTCTGCATTCAAAACATCTAACAAAGAACGGCGTGCAACATTAAATTGCAATTGATAAAAATCGACTACTTTTGTCGATGATAAAATTTGTGCATCTAATATCTTCAATTTTTGAGTACTTTTTTGGATATTAATTACTGATAAACGTCTTGCTTCTTCAATATCTCTAATCACTCTCTCCATTCTCTGTTGTGCCGCGTTTAATTGACTTACTTTTTCATCAATAGAATATAATGATGAAAAATTAATAATGTCCCATGTCACATCAATGCCTATCTGACGATCATCTTTAGTTATATTTCCAGTTAAATTAATTCTTGGTAATTGTTTTTTATTTTCTACTTTAACGCCCATTTTTTTAGCATCGATATCAGCCTGACTCACGAGATAAGCTGGATTTTGATTATTATTTTCCGCAGTGAATTCGCTATACATATCACTGACCGTCATTCCATCAAAAGGATTGACAAGATCGCTTTCACCAACGGGGAAACCCGTATATTTTGATAACGTACTTAACGTTGTCATTAATTCTTTTTCATAATAGTTAATATCTTGTTCTACTAATATTTTTCTTGCTTCTGCCTGAACATATTCAGAAACACGCCCTTCATCATTACGGGCTATCACATTTAATTCAGATATAATCTTATTATGTCTATCTAAACTTTTTTTCTTTACCGCAATAGATTCTTTAGCTAACAATGCTTTTAAATAGAGATCTGATATGGTGTAAGCGACATTTTCTTTCGTTTCGCTATATTTAAATTGATAATAGAGTTGTTCTTTTTCATTACGTTCAACATCATTTTCTATTCCACCGAAAGAATAGATATTTAATTCACCTCGTAATCCTGGAATAAAACTATTATTGTCATAGTCGCTTTTATCTCTATGATATTGTCCTAATAATTTATTTCCAGTTACGCTTATTACGGGAAAATGTTGAGCTCTAGTCTGATTAACTTTTGCAACGGCTATATCTATATCAGCTTTAGCTTCTAATAACTCAGGCGCATTATTTAATGAATTATTTAATATATACTTTAAAGAGTTTGCATGTGAATTAAATAATACACCTCCTAAAATAACAAACGTTATTATTTTGAGTTTATTTATAGAAAACACAGATATTACCTCTAATAAGAAAATATAATCTAAATATAAAAGTTTTATGATTAGATAATAAGGCTGCCCGAAAGAGCAGCCTTAGATTTAATTACAACAGATAATTAAATAACACCTCCATTATCGATAATATTATTATCAATATAGACATTAGCACCACTTGCACTGCTATAAAGAGTGTAAGTATGCTCAGTACCATCTAATGCGGTTGCTTTTGTTGTAGTGGCAGTAGCTGTAAATGTACCTAAACCTCCAGCACCATCGGCACCTAAATCCACCTTATCATTAGCATCACCGGAAATATAAATCGTTGAATTTGCATTCATTCCCAACACATCAGATGCGGTTAACTTAATAGTCTGAGAGCTATTGTCCACTTTCAACTCACTGTTAACCGTCATATCGACTTTTTCGAAATTAGCAATACCTTCATCAGTCTTAGTGGCCATATTTACCGTAATCGTACCTGATAAGACTAAAGTATCAGTTCCCTCTCCCCCATTAATATATCCCTGATTACCTATAGGTGAAGGATCATAATCTTTTGTCAAAATCACAGTATCATCGCCAGCACCCGCATCAACTGTCAGATTTTTACCAATTGTGCCTAATTTTATGGTGTCATTGCCATCTTCACCATTCACTAATGTCGCGCTAACAGAATCCCCCATAACACCAGCTGTAGCATCAAACACATCATCTCCTGCCCCTAGTGAAATAGTTGTGTTATACGCACCTTCAGTGACAGTAACCGTATCATTGCCATCCCCCATAGAAACAGTGGCACCACCATAAATCCACCCAGCAGTTAGAGTGTCTGTATTATCACCAACAGAAACATTACCAGTCAGATTTTTAGTGATAGTGATATTATCACTACCATATCCACCTAAAATTTCACCGGAGACAGAACCATAAATAGTGACAGTATTAACATCTGTGACCGCATCAATGTTATTGTCATTACCTAAACTTAAATTACTGCCATCCTGATAAACAGAAAGATACTCATTTGGCATATTTGACTTATCTTGAGTACCACTACCCAGATCTAATAAACCGGACAATTCGGTATTATTTTGATCATTGGCATCACCTTGAGTAAAGGTATCACTACCTGAGCCAAGATAGATTTGACCAGCATTGGTTACCCCTGTACGTTTAATCGTAACGGTATCATTACCAGATTCCATAAAGAGATAACTACCAGCATACATAGAACGTAACGCTGTATTCATGCCGTCCATAGTAAAGGTATCATTACCTTCACCAGCATAGACTCGTGTATTGGTTAACATATTACCGCGGATCACCATCAGGTCATCACCAGCACCTAAATCAACAGTTGTAATACTTTGATTACCATCTGTTTTTGTACCATCAGGCCCATTATCCTGCGAGTTAGCAAGATTGCTGTATGATGAAGTTTCGCTACCATCCTGATAATAACCAACATAAATCGTATCATTGTAATCTGTCGTTAGCTTAGGATCCTTTTTACCGCTATCAACTCCGATGGTATATCCAAAGTCCCCATTTTCAGCCACTGATGAGGATAATGAATACTTCAGTGTAAAATCGCCGTCCAGATTACGTAATGAAATAGGGTTGCCATCATAAATAACCCCTGTAGCAGAAGCACCTGCATTATTTACTGTATCAGTTACAGCGGTAGCGTTATTAGATGTTCCAGTAATGGTTGCAACAACTTTCTCCATACCTTCAGCATTAAATGCATTTTGGTTAGCTTCCATTGTTGGATCAACTATAAATGAAACACTCTTAGATCCAGCAGGAATAACAACCGTTACTGTTGAAGCTCCATCATAGGTTACTTTACCTGTGTCCCCATGTAGGGCGATTTTCCCATCATGCTGAGAGCCTGCAAGCGTTGAATAATCCGGCGCACTTGCATGACCAGCATCATTTGTTAAGGTTATGGTTACGGTCACATCCTGTGCTGCAACATAATCTAGAGCAACGGTATATACTAATCCGGTAGTATCATCCTTGTCCTCTATTGTTGCAGGAACTTCTGTTATTTCACCCGAAACAGAAGCATCAGCACTAATCTTATCTCCATTGTCATTTACTGATGTTGTATCAACACTAATACTCACTGTCGGTAACACATCTGTTTTGGACGTTGCTGTTGCTGGAGCACTTTCATTACCGCTTGGATCTTTAGCTATTGCGGTTACTTCACTGTTATCTTTTACATTATCAGATGGAATAGCGGTGTTATTGCCCTGACTGTCTGGGATCAAATTAGGATCACTAGATGTCCAACCATTATCCCCTTTCTCCATTGTTACAGTCTGTTTATCCCCTTTTTCATCTTCAAAGGTAATTTCTACCGTATCGCCTTTGTTGGCATCCCCTGGCAGTTCAACAGAAACAGAGCCATTATCCTCAGCATTTAATACAGGGGTAGATGGGGCAACGGTATCTACAGTGAAGTCCGTTGCTTTACCTTCACCACTCGTGTTACCTGCGGGATCTGTAATTTCTGCTTTAACAGAATAATTACCATCCGGAGTTGCTTTATCTGCAGGGATAGTCACATCGGCTTTACCTGCCGTCACTTCATCTGCAGTCAGTGTGTGTTCAACGGTGTCGGTTGAGCCGTCTGGTTTAGTAATAGTGAGCGTCAGTGTGTCACCTGCCGCACTACCTCCCGGTACAGTCACTTCGGTCTGTACGCCATCTTTTAGCTCGTCAGCATTTACCCCGTCCGTAGCTTCTGGAATGGTCACTACCGGTGTGGTATCCACCGTACCATCACCGTCAGTATCGCCTGGGATTTGCGTATCAACCATAAAGTCCGTAGGTTTACCCTGACCACTAGTATTACCTGCCGGATCAGTAATTTCTGCGGTAACAGAATAATTACCGTCTGCTGTCACTTTATCTGCGGGGATAGTCACATCGGCTTTACCTGCCGTCACTTCATCTGCAGTCAGTGTGTGTTCAACAGTATCGGTTGATCCATCTGGTTTAGTAATAGTGAGTGTCAGTGTGTCACCTGCCGCACTACCTCCCGGTACAGTCACTTGTGTCTGTACGCCGTCTTTTAGCTCGTCAGCATTTACACCGTCC
>NZ_CAWPCB010000040.1:0-151069 GCF_963886535.1 Proteus sp. G2675 | reverse complement strand
AAGCAGGAACCCGCCGAGGTGATTCAGACATCAGTCTGAACGCAGTAGGGATCCACGTCCTTTGGGGCGTGGAGGATGTCAAATAGTGATGATGAATAAACCAGCATAAAATAAATGATTAATAATCAGTGAGTTATTTTGTTTGTTGATTTTTTGAACGCATAACTATTTTGTACAAATGGCGTCAACTATGATAAAACGCAATAGTTAGTTATAATTCTTAGATAATTATTCTTTCCGGTGATAGAATGCCAACCTTGTTTTTCTCTGTATTGAACTCTTTGTTAAGAATAACAATTCAGTATGAATAACACCGCGCTTTAACTCTGTCTTGAATCACAATGTTTTTGGTAAAAGCAGCCCAAAAATAAGGGCATAATAGAATAACTAGAGGTTTTTAGTGTCAACTGCAAACACACCTGAAGATGAACAGAAACCGAGTCTGAATGCGTTTAAACAGCCTCGTGCATTTTATCTCATCTTCTCAATCGAATTATGGGAACGTTTTGGATATTACGGCTTACAAGGGATCATGGCCGTTTATCTGGTTAAAATGCTGGGTATGAGTGAGGCGGAAGCTATCACTGTTTTTGCCGCATTTACCGCATTAGTTTATGGCTTTGTGGCAATTGGTGGCTGGCTTGGCGATAAAATTCTCGGGACAAAAAGGGTTATTGTCCTAGGGGCTATTGTGCTGGCAATTGGTTATGCCATGGTTGCTTTCTCCGATCATGATAAAGATATGATTTACTGGGGTTTAGCCACTATTGCGGTGGGTAATGGTTTATTTAAAGCCAACCCTTCCTCTTTATTAGCCACCTGTTATGAGAAAGATGATCCACAATTAGATGGTGCATTTACCATGTACTATATGTCGATTAATGTGGGATCATTTTTATCCATGTTAGCGACACCATGGTTAGCGGCGAATTATGGTTGGGATGTCGCTTTCGCATTAAGTGTGGTGGGGATGTTGATCACACTGGCAAACTTTATGCTATGTCGCGGTTGGATCAAAGATAAAGGCTCTAGGCCTGACTTTGAGCCACTAAACTACCTGAAACTGTTATTAACGCTGGTGGGGATTGTTGCTTTAACGGCAGTATCAACGTGGTTATTACATAATAATGAAGTGGCAACATGGTCTTTAGCGATTATTTCATTAGGTATTATCCTGATTTTTGCCCGTGAAACTTTTATGATGAAAGGGGTTGCACGGCGTAAAATGATCGTCGCTTTCTTACTGATGGTGGAAGCCGTGGTATTTTTTGTTCTTTATGATCAAATGCCAACATCATTAAACTTTTTTGCAATCCATAATGTTGAACACGCTATTTTAGGCTTTAGTGTTGAGCCAGAGCAATTTCAATCACTTAACCCATTTTGGATCATGCTAGCTAGTCCATTATTGGCTGCTATATATAACTTTATGGGTGATAAATTACCCATGCCTTATAAATTCACAGTGGGAATGTTTTTGAGTGCAACTGCATTCTTAGTATTACCATTGGGGGCGAGTATGGCAAATGAAGCTGGTATCGTTTCATCATGGTGGCTTGTTGCCAGTTATGGCTTTCAAAGTATTGGTGAGCTGATGATCTCAGGATTAGGTCTTGCGATGGTGGCCCAACTAGTGCCACAGCGTTTAATGGGCTTTATTATGGGCGCATGGTTCTTAACATCTGCGGCAGCTGCAATTATTGCTGGTAAAGTGGCAAGCTTAATGGCCGTTCCTGAAGACGTACAAAATGCACACGCTTCATTAGAAATTTATAGCAGTGTATTTTTACAAATAGGTATCGTAACAGGTGTTATTGCACTGTTAATGCTATTTACTGCCCCTATGCTGAGTAAAATGACACAGTAATATGTGAAATTTATTGTCAGACAATAAAAGGATGCTCTAGGGCATCCTTTTTTATATCTATTTAAAAATAAAGTTAATTTTAACAAAAAATATCTATAGTACTTGATAATGTTGTTTTTTATTTATACTTGTTTTATACACTTTACTCATTATATAATGAATAAAGTGTAAAAGAGAGGTGGGTATGAACAGCGTAATACAAAAACGAACATCACAACAATTATCGGTAGAGAGAGTGGCTGTTCTAGAAAGAATGACTGTTCTTACAAAAGAATTGGTTAATGAATTAGCAGAGAAGAAAAGTTTAGCAAGTGCTTTAAAAATGAGTGATAACGAATTGGCTCAGTTAATTTTTGAAACTCAACTGATACGTTCGTCTGCAATTTCACCAAGAGAACAACGTAAAATAGCCCGTTTAAACGAAGGCGCTATTAAGTTTTCTGAACGGCTAAAAGAGCTTGGAGGCACATGTAGAGCTAGCCAAGCTGCAGCTATTTTGGGAGTAAAACGTCAAACGATTAATAATCGGTTAAAGGCTAATAAACTATTAGCGGTTAAAGTGGGAGGAGAATATCGATTACCTATTTTTCAATTTGATGGTAATCGATTAGTGGATGGATTAGATGAGATCTTAATTTTATTGGATAGTTTAAGCTCAACAACAAAAGTATCATTTTTAACGAGTATGTATTTTTTTGAGGATGAACAAGATATTAATGTTATTGATGCGCTTAAAAAATATGGACGCATGAGTGAACAAATGCAAGAAATTATTCATCAAGCTAAACTTTTTGGAAAACATATTTCAAATTAATAAAAATCTACTCATTATCGTTGATCTTAAAATGTAATGTTTCAGTAATGATCTCAAGTCCTGTAATGTCTTGATAGGGCCAATTTTGCGGAAAATTTTCTTTTTTACAATCTTATCAATTGATTGATATATAACAAGATTAAATTCAGATAAACTACAGTGATTAGATTAATTATATTGATGCAACAACACCACCTATTAGAGTGGTGTTGTTGTGAATAATAAATTCTAAGGAGAGTAAAATATTTCTTGCTAGCAACGATTAACTAGCGACTTTATCAACTTGCAATGCTATCTCTTTTTCCCGTGAGCTGGTGTTTACCGCGATCCAGCCTTTATAAGCTAAAGGTAAGAATGCGATAACAATGGCTAATGCAGAAACAGCTGCAACATAATAAGCTCCTGCCATTGCCGTTTTTTCCAACCAAGCGCCCGTTAACATTGGCGTTAAGCCACCAAATACGGCATAGGCCATATTATAAGCAAAAGAGAGGCCAGAAAAACGAATTGAAGGAGGAAATGCTCTAGTACTCACAATTGGCGTTGTGGAAATTGCACCGACAAAAAAGCCCATCAAACCATAGTTAAATGCTAATTGGATACCAGACATATTGGCATCTAAGCTTCCATAAAAATGGAATGCGGTAACAATTAATCCACCCCATGATAAGGTCATGGATGCACGGGTTCCTAATTTATCCCCCAACCAGCCCCAGAAGATACATCCTAAGGTCAGCGTTAAGGTGGCAACACAGTTAGCTTCTAACGATGTTGTTCTGTCTATTTTGTAGATCCCTTCAACAATGACACTGGGTGTCATCAAAATAGTAACAACAATAGCTGTAGATAAAGACCATGTTAATGCTGCAGTAATTAAGCAGGCTTGTTTATGGTTTTTGATAACCGAAACCACAGGCATTTCTTGTGCTAAGGCTTTTTTAGCCGCCATCTCTTTAAAGATAGGTGTTTCTTGTAAAAAACGACGTAAATAAACCGAGATCAAGCCAAATATACCACCTAAAATAAAGGGAATTCGCCATGCAAAATCATTCACTTCTTGAGCGCTATAGCTGCGTTGTACAATAATAGCGACGATAGAGCCTAATAAGATGCCACCAGTAATACCGGATGTTAAGGTACCCACCCCTAAGCCATAACGCTGTTTCGGTGTGTGTTCGGCAATAAATACCCAAGCCCCGGGCATTTCACCACCGATAGCCGCTCCTTGCATAATACGCATCAATAACAGTAATAACGGTGCAGCCACACCGATGCTGGCATAGGTAGGTAATAAGCCAATCACCAAAGTAGGTACAGCCATTAAAAAGATACTTAAGGTAAACATACGTTTACGGCCGATAATATCGCCATAGTGAGCCATAATGATGCCACCTAAAGGACGAGCAAGATAACCGGCAGCAAAAATACCTAATGTCTGCATCTGAGCGATAAAAGCGTTATCACCAGGAAAGAATAAATGGCTCAATGTTTTCGTAAAGAACACGAAGATCACGAAATCATAGAACTCCAATGTTCCTCCTAGTGAGGATAAACCCAACGTTTTATAGTCGTTGCGGTTTAAAGGTCTTGCCGTAGGTTGACTCAACGGCTGAGTGGAGTGTGATTGTGATGTCATAATAACAACCTATATTAATCATCGTGATAAAAAAGAGTAAATAACCAAACCATCAATAAAATTCTTAAAAAAGTTGATCACAAAGGTGGCAATAAATAACGTTAAAAAGTTATTTATCGTCTTTTATACAAGAAAGAATAATATTGTAATGATGTAAATAGTTATATCAGGAAGCTCTTTATGAAGTAAAGAGCATAAAATAAAACAATTTGATAAGTTGTCATTGTGAGCATCTGTGGTTTTTAATGCTAAGTTTTGTTTGTTTTGTGATTTTTAGGGCGGTTTTTGTTTTCTTGTGTAGTTTTTTAATAAAATTAGAGGTTTTGTTCTTACCTTTATTTTCATTTATTAGTTATGGTTAAAAAAACTATTTATTGAATATCATTTCAATTTTTCTAAATTGAATTAAATAATAAAATTAGCGTTATTTTAATTTATTATTTCTTGTTAATTAAATAATAATTAGATTATTATTTAATAAATATTGATGTTTTGTAGCAATATAACCTGTTATTAGTATTGTTTTTAGGGTATTAATCTAAAATGAATCTAGTTGTTTATTGGTTTTAAATTTCTTAAAATTGAAAATTATTGATATTAAATGTCAATAAATATGGTTATTGTAAGCGTGGTTACGCATTTTTATTTAAAATATAGATTTTAAATAGTTAAATGATAAATAGGGAAAAACAGCAAAAATCATCTCAAAGCGTCATTATCTGGTTATAATTACATCAGATGTCGGTGGATATAGCAGGGGGAGTGATGAATTCAATTTCGATAAGTGCGGTGTTGTTAGCCGCGATTGTGCTATTTGCATCTGTGTTTGTTGTCGCTTTAGCTAGTAGTCTGCTACTAAAAAAAACGCTGTATGGGAGTCTGCAACAAGATAATTTATCAGTCAGTGTTGCGGTAAGAAGAACGTTTATGGTATCGCTTGTTGTCGCATTACTACTGGTCTATTACTTTCTTTCAACAACAACCTAAAAAATCTATAAAAACAAAAACGCCACTGTGATGTACTCTACAGTGGCGTTTTTATCTGTTTTATTAAACTAAGAAAATAGTGGCTAGGCCTAAGAAAATAAAGAAGCCACCAGTATCGGTGATCGCGGTGATCATCACACTTGAGCCAATAGCCGGATCTTTACCCAGTTTTATCATGGTCATCGGTATTAATACTCCCATCAAGGCAGCCATTAATAGGTTGAGTACCATGGCCATTGTCATTACGGCGCCCATCGCAACATCACCATAAAGGAAGTAAGTTACAACTCCCATTATTCCCCCCCAAACAATACCGTTGATAAGGGCAACACCTAACTCTCTTAAAATTAAGAACGAGAAACTACCAGTCTGAATTTGATGTAGTGCTAATGCACGCACAATCATAGTAATGGTTTGGTTACCGGTATTTCCCCCAATACCTGCAACAATGGGCATTAAAGTTGCTAAGGCGACTAATTGGGAAATGGTATGCTCAAACACACCGATAACACGAGAAGCGACAAAAGCAGTACATAAGTTGATAGCAAGCCATGTCCAACGTGTTTTAACCGCTTGCCCGACAGGGGCGAATACATCCTCTTCTGGGCTTAACCCCCCCATACGACGAATGTTGGTATCGCTCTCTTCATGCATATTATCGACGATATCTTCAACGGTTAAACGTCCCATTAACAGCCCATTACTATCAACAACTGCAGCCGAAATTAAGTCATAACGTTCGAACGCACCCGCTGCATCTTCGCCTTTCTCTTCGGGCATAAAGCTGACAGTATCGGTTTTCATGACATCAGAGACCCGTTTATCCGGCGACTGGGTTAATACTGTGGTTAAGGGTAATTCACCTAACAGATGATTGGCATTATCAATAACGAAAATTTTATCCGTGGCTTCAGGAATAGAGCCACGTTGGCGTAAATAACGTTGAACCGTTTTTAATGTTACGTTGCCACGCACGGTGACAAACTCAAAATCCATCATCTGTCCAACACTATCCTTCGGATATTGCAGGACTTCTCTGATCCTATTACGCAGACTTGGTTCTAAATAGGTCAAAAGACGACGCATGGTATCACGGGGTAAATGCTCCGCAATATAGGCCTGTTCATCCACATGCAAAGAAGCGACTGAGCGTAATAATTCACGATCCGTCATATCTTTAATTAGGCTGTCCCAAACGGCGACAGAGGCTTCGACTAAAACCGCACCACGCTCATTATTATCAACCAAATGCCATAGGGCTAAACGTTCATCATAGGGAAGGGCTTCAAGAATATCTGCAATATCTGCCGCGTGTAGATCTTGTAGTAATTCTCTAACAGTGGTGATTTTTTCATGAAGTTCATGGTGGCTCAGCCTATCACTTTCACTTGCTTCACCTAACACTGTTTCAACAAAACGGTCATCTTCAAGAAAGATGTTCAGAATTTGTTGACGCAGGTGTGCCACTTTTTGTGAATATGGATTGATGGCAGCCGCAGTATCATTATTGATAGCTGATTGAGACATGTTATTCCTTTTTAATTCTTACGAGGGAGATAACCATTAGTATTCATTATTCCATTTTAGGATGATTATCGGTCTTCTCCATATAAAAAAATAGCGATCTTGAAAATATTACATTGGGTATTTTCATATTATCGTCACAAATCAAACCTTACGTTGTTATGTGATAGTTGTTGTATGATAAATGCAACAAAAGACGCATTATACCGCGTCTTTTTCTGTATAATATCATATTGTTAAGCAGATTCCTCTTTTATATCCAGTTTCCAGCCTGGAACGGTCTGCCAATGCTCCTGTTCTTTTTCTAAATCCAATTCCATCAATGTGTTATCGGCAAGATAATTTTTAGGAAAATAGAGTGTCCAGTGATTATCATCGGTCACTAAACGTAAAGAAACCGGTTTAGTGGTTGATTGACGCTGATTATTAAGTAGTGTTGCTAACCTAAGTATTTGTACTAATGGATAATACTGTTTCTTTTTATATAGATTAAATTTAGGTAACTCATCAAACTTAATTGCTTTGCGATGATAGCGAACTAATGTAGTTAATAATTGTTGTTGTTCTTGATTAAAACCGGGTAGATCTGTATTCGAAAGAATATAAGCAGAATGACGATGCAAACCACTTAAATTGATACTTAATCCCACTTCATGCAACATCACCGCCCATACTAAAATCGCTTCTAGATCAGGACGAACCAGTTTAGGATTTTGTTCCGCCCACTGAGCATACAGTGATTGCATTGTGGTGAGGACACGCTTAGCTTGTTCACGATCGATATTATAGTGTTCAGCAAGGCTTTTGGCGGTACGCTGGCGAATATCTTGATGACGAAAACGGCCTTCCATTTCATACAATACACCTTCACGTAATGCACCATCAGATAAATGGAGAGCCTTTAAGCCTAGGGTATCGAAAATACCGCATAAAATGGCTAAACCAGGTACAAAACTGTGTTTACGTTCATCGGATAATCCCGGTAGGGTGATATCCTTAAATTTTTTAAACCGTAGTACCTGTTTGGTCAACATTAATAGGCGTTCAGGGGTGATCACACCATCTTTTTCACCAAATTCAACCAAAATTTCATGTGCAGCTTTGATAGTACCCGATGCGCCTAATGCGACATCCCAGCCGGTCATTTTATATTGCCAAGCAATTTTTTCCATTTTACGTGCTGCTTTTTCGCGTGCTTTACGAAAAGCGGATTCGCTAATTTTTTGGTTCGGGAAAAATTGACGGCTAAAACTGACACACCCCATACGCTGGCTTTCGATCAAGATGGGTTCAAAATTTTCTCCGATCACTAATTCGGTAGAGCCTCCACCAATATCAATCACTAGCTTACGCCCTTTTTCAGATTGCGTATGCTCAACGCCCATAAAGATCAGGCGTGCTTCTTCGTGACCAGAAATAATTTCAATAGGATAGGGCATCACCTCTTTTGCGCGTTGCAAAAAGACTTTGGCATTGCTAGCAACCCGTAACGTATGTGTACCGACCACAGTGACATTTTCTGCTGGAAATCCCTGTAACCTTTCAGCAAAAAGGGAAAGTGCAGAAAGCCCCCGCAACATAGCTTCTTCACTGAGTTTATCATTATCATCAAGGCCATCGGCAAGATATACCCGTTGTTTTAAACGACTTAATACCTGTAAGGCACCATTGACAACACGGGCTATGATCATATGAAAACTATTAGAACCAAGGTCTATAGCCGCAATTTCTAAAGGACGTGGTGAAGAAGAGTCATCTTGTAATAAAGGCATTGATTACGCTCGTGATCCTGGTTGTTCTAATGATTTAAGGTATTCATATACAGCAAGTTGGGCGCGGATCTTACGTTTATTTCCTCGAGGAACATAGCTATTTGTTAGATCTTTATCTAAATATCGTGCTTTTACAGTATCATTAAACTGGATCTCAAGAATATCCAAAATACGCTGTTTTAGCTGAGGGTCGAGTAGTGGTACGGCAACTTCAATACGATAATCAAGGTTACGAGTCATCCAGTCTGCGGATGATAGGAAAATTTTCTCATCCCCTTTATTGGTAAAGACATAAACACGATCATGCTCTAAAAAGCGGTCAACAATACTGGTGACCTGAATATTTTCACTAAAATCGGGCTGATTAGGGACTAAAGAGCACATACCGCGTACTAATAGGCGGATTTTAACACCTGCTTGTGAGGCATCATAAAGACGATTAACTAACTCTTCATCGACTAAATTGTTAACTTTTAAGGTAATACCCGCAGGGTGCCCCGCTTGAGCATTGTGAATTTCATTTGTGATCAACTGGTTTAACAAAATACGTGAGTTTTGCGGTGATACCATTAAATGTTCAAAAGTCACCGGACGATAAGGGTTTTCAATAAAATTGAACACTCGACGTACTTCATTATTAATTTCTGTATTCGCGGTTAACAGAGAATAATCGGTATAAAGGCGTGCGGTTTTTTCATTAAAATTCCCGGTACCAATATGTGCATAGCGAATGATTTCGCCTTCTTCTAAACGAGAAATAATAAATAATTTCGCATGAATTTTTAAGCCGGGCGCTGAAAAGATAACGTGGACGCCAGCTTCGGTTAAGCGTTTAGCCCAATGTATATTCGCGGCTTCATCAAAGCGAGCTTGTAATTCAACGACCACAGTGACACGTTTACCATTGTGGGCGGCGTGGATCATCGAATCGATAATCCGAGAGTCTTTTGCTACGCGATAGATATTGATTTTTATCGAAATAACACTGGGATCAAAAGACGCTTGGCGTAATAATTCCAATACATGCTCAAAGGTATGATAAGGATAATAAAGTAACACATCACGTTCACGGATCGCATCAAAGCCATTACGGAAATTATCAAACCAAACATGTCGTAAACGAGGAATAGGTTTATTTAATAGAAACTTACTTCCCTCATTAGGAAAATTAATAAAGTCTTTAAAGTTGTGATAACGCCCACCAGCAATGACCGAGTCATTATTAGATAAACCTAATTTGCTACGCAGTAAAGCAACCATTTCATCGGGCATATCACGTTGATAGACAAAACGAACAGGCTCAGCGGTAAGGCGCTGTTTTAAGGTAGATGACATCATTTCTAATAAGCTGGATTCCATTTCAGTGGCTAAATCATATTCAGCATCACGTGTCATTTTCATGGAATAAGCATTTAAAGAATCATAGTCAAAGAAGCCTTTAAAAATCTCATCAAGACAATAGCGTAAGATATTATCCAGCAAAATCATTGACTTTTTCTTACCTCGGCCTTGTTCTGTAGGCAGAATAACAAAACGAGGGACTTTATCAGAGGGGATCTCTAACAAAGCGTAGTGAATAGTTTGCCCCTGAGCAATTTCAACGGCTAAATATGTGTAGTCATCTTTTAAAAACTCAACCAAATTAGTTTCAGGGTTGATAAGGATCGGCGTGATATGTTTTCTTAAGTTTTGGCGAAAATATTGGCGTAACCAAATTTGTTGGTTAGGTGAGATTTGCCGTTCATTGATTAAAAAAATCTGATTACGCGCCATTTCTAAAAGCAAGTCGTTATACAGTGCGTCGAATTCTTGGTCGGCTTTGGCAACTTTAGATTGGATTTTTTTGATTAAATGACGAGCGTGACTAGAGCCAGAGCGTGAGCCGCGCTCCTCATTAATTAAAATACGCCGTTTTACATCCGCAAAGCGAACTTTATAAAACTCATCAAGATTATTTGAATAGATCCCCAAAAACCTGACCCTTTCGATTAGCGGGTTACGTTTATCTGCCGCCTCTTGCAATACTCGCTCGTTAAACGCAAGCCAGCTGATCTCTTTATCAATATAGAGTCGTTCTTGGGACATCTGAACTCCAACATGGGTTAAAGTTAAATCTTATTATCTGAATTAATCAGACATATTGTTTTATCGTTGCACCCGGTTTAACAAAATTTTCCGGTCTTGCTGCTTTGGCTTTTTGTTCAAAATAAGGGGCTTGGAATGTACACATTCTAATCGCAGAACGGTAAGAGCCATTAACAAAAAACTCATCTATTAAATCACCTTCTTTCTTAAAGCCAAGCTTTTCATAAATATGAATCGCTTTAGCATTCTCTTTATCGACGATTAAATAGAGTTTGTATAAATTAAGTACAGAAAAAGCGTAGTCCATCGCTAACTTTGCCGCGCGGGCTGCATAACCATGGCCTTGATGAGCAGGGGCGATAATGATTTGAAACTCAGCACGACGATGAACATAATCAATTTCAACCAGCTCAACTAAACCGACTTTTGTGCCTTCACTTTCAGCAATAAAACGTCGTTCACTTTGGTCGTGAATATGTTTTTCATATAGGTCGCTTAACTCAATAAATGCTTCATAAGGCTCTTCAAACCAGTAGCGCATAACGCTAGCATTATTATCAAGTTTATGGACAAAAGGAAGGTCTTCTCTTTCGAGAGGACGTAATTTTATAGGTGGAACTTTCTTACCACCGGACATAAGCACCTCGGTGAAAATGCATTGAATAAAAAGAGAAAAGGGTGACACAATAAAAGTCACCGCGGGCTACAGTGTAGCACAAAGTGACTTTTTATCTTAAGTGAAACCGTTAATCAAGATTGTCAAACAGAACATTACCATCAAGTAGCGCCCGATTATCTATCATTTTTAATCTATCTTCTGCTAACCAACTAATTGCGAGAGGATAAATGCGATACTCTTGTGTTTGTATTTTTGCTTGCAAACTTTGTTCGGTATCATCAGGAGAGACGGGAATACGCGCTTGAATGATCATCGGGCCACCGTCTAATTCTTCCGTGACAAAGTGTACGGTAGTACCATGAAAAGTATCTTTATTCTCAATAACTTGTTTATGTGTATGCAGACCGGGATATTTGGGAAGTAAAGAGGGATGAATATTTAATAGCTTATGCTGATAATGGTTGACAAATAACGGCGATAAAATACGCATAAAGCCAGCAAGAACCACAATATCAGGCTGATAGCCATCAATTTGAGTGATTAACGCTTTATCATAAGCTTCTCTATCAGGATAATCAGCCGGATCGATAAAGTAAGCAGGGATATCCGCTTGTCTCGCTCGTTCAAGCCCATAAGCTTGTGCTTTATTGCTGAAAACAGCCACAACTTGGCCTGCGATTTTATGCGCCCTACAGGCGTCAATAATCGCCTGTAGGTTGCTACCATTTCCTGAGATCAGGACCACAATATTTTTCATGGGGGTACTTTTACTAATTGATAATCACTTGTGCATCACCCGCTGCTTGCGGGGCAATATCACCAATTAACCATGCCTTTTCACCACAGGCATTAAGATGTGATAGCGTTTTTTCAACATCAGCTTGGCTCACGGCGATTAATAAGCCGACACCACAGTTAAAGGTACGATACATTTCATGAGTGCTGACATTACCTGCCTGTTGTAGCCAGTTAAAGACCTCAGGCCACTGCCAACTTTGGCTATTAATACGAGCTTGCGTATTTTCAGGTAGCACGCGCGGAATATTTTCCCAAAATCCACCGCCAGTAATATGTGCCACTGCGTGAATATCAACGTTTTCAATTAATGACAGGAGTGATTTTACATAAATACGGGTTGGCGCTAAGAGTTTATCAGCCAGTGATGTATCACCTAATGGGGTAGTTTCAGCACAGGCACCACTGACTTCAAGAATTTTTCTGATCAGTGAATAGCCATTAGAATGAGGGCCACTTGAAGCGAGAGCAATTAATGCATCACCCGCTTTAACTTTGCTACCATCGATAATCTGTGATTTTTCAACGACACCAACACAAAAACCGGCGATATCATAATCGTTACCATGATACATGCCGGGCATTTCCGCTGTTTCGCCACCCACTAAGGCACAGCCGGATTGCTTACAACCTTCAGCGATACCCGTTACAACCCGTGCGGCAGTATCGACATCTAACTTGCCTGTGGCATAGTAGTCAAGAAAGAAGAGAGGCTCAGCACCTTGAACGATTAAATCGTTAACACACATTGCGACTAAATCGATACCAATATCATCGTGGCGATTTAAGTCCATCGCAAGGCGAAGTTTAGTACCGACACCGTCAGTGCCTGACACTAAAATAGGTTCGCGGTATTTAGTGGGAATAGCGCATAATGCCCCAAAACCACCTAAACCCCCCATAACTTCAGGACGGCGAGTTTCTTTTACTACACTTTTAATACGATCGACTAAAGCATTACCTGCATCAATATCGACACCGGCATCTTTATAGCTGAGAGAGGATTTGTTAGTCACGTCTAGCCCTCACGGCAAGTTGCTGTTAAGAAAAAATGTGTGCGATGGCTATTCTAACAGGCAAAGCAAACGTTTGCGAGGATCTTCTTTTTAGATCACAATTATTCATGTTAGTGTGGTTAAAAGCTGTGCGATTGATCAATATCAATAGAAAAACGATGGAAAGTCACTAAAAAAGCGGTATAATCTCGCGATTTTTTTGTCTGGCTGCGTCGTACATTAGGAGAAATTATGAAGATCGTTGAGGTAAAACACCCACTCATTCAACATAAATTGGGGCTGATGCGAGATCATGATATAAGCACTAAACGCTTTCGTGAATTAGCTTCAGAAGTTTCCAGTCTACTGACGTATGAAGCTACCGCCGATTTAGAAACAGAGACGGTAACAATTGAAGGTTGGTGTGGCCCGGTTGAGATAGAACAGATTAAAGGAAAAAAAATTACTGTTGTACCTATCCTCCGTGCCGGTCTTGGGATGATGGATGGAGTATTAGAAAATATTCCTAGCGCCCGGATCAGTGTAGTTGGTGTTTACCGCGATGAAGAAACCTTAAAGCCCGTCCCTTACTTCCAGAAACTAGCCTCTCATATTGAAGAACGTATGGCACTTGTTGTTGACCCAATGTTAGCAACTGGTGGCTCTATGATTGCCACAATTGATTTATTAAAAAATTCAGGCTGTACTTCAATTAAAGTTTTAGTGTTAGTGGCTGCGCCTGAGGGGATCAAAGCATTAGAAGAAGCTCATCCTGATGTTGAGTTATATACTGCATCGATTGATAAGCATCTTAATGAGCATGGGTACATTGTCCCAGGCCTTGGTGATGCGGGTGATAAGATATTTGGTACAAAATAATGATTAAGCCGACTTTGATAGTCGGCTTTTTTTTGGATCACTTATTGGTTTGTTTTATCGCTGAAATTTAAATTCCATTTATATCTATTTTAAAGAGAGGTCGTAAGCATGACTCGTCGTGCAATCGGGGTAGAAGAGCGCCCACCATTATTACAAACAATCCCATTGAGTTTTCAACATCTGTTTGCCATGTTTGGTGCTACTGTACTTGTGCCGATTTTGTTTAAGGTTAATCCGGCCACCATATTATTGTTTAACGGTATCGGTACTCTGCTTTATCTCTTTATCTGTAAAGGTCGTATTCCTGCTTATTTAGGTTCAAGTTTCGCCTTTATCTCTCCGGTGTTATTGCTACTTCCTTTAGGCTATGAATTAGCATTGGGCGGGTTTATTGTCTGTGGGGTGCTATTTTGCCTTGTTGCTGGCATTGTGAAAATCGCCGGACGAGGATGGATTAATGTGATGTTTCCTCCTGCGGCAATGGGCGCAATCGTTGCCGTAATAGGTCTTGAGTTGGCCGGAACCGCCGCTAATATGGCTGGATTATTACCTAGCGCAGATAATCCCGTTGATAGTCAAACATTGATAATCTCTATGGTGACACTGGGTGTGACTATTTTAGGCTCAGTGATGTTTAGGGGATTTTTGGCTATTATTCCTATTCTTATTGGCGTGTTAGCCGGTTACGCACTCTCTTTCTTTATGGGCGTTGTTGATGTGACACCGATTAAAGAAGCCAATTGGTTTGCTCTGCCTACCTTTTATTCGCCGCGTTTTGAGTGGAGTGCTATTTTTATTATCTTGCCGGCGGCATTAGTGGTTATTGCCGAACACGTAGGGCACCTTGTGGTAACCGCGAATATTGTTCAACGTGATCTCATGAAAAACCCAGGCTTACATCGCTCTATGTTTGCAAATGGTTTTTCAACCATTATCTCCGGATTTTTTGGCTCTACACCTAACACGACTTACGGTGAAAATATCGGTGTTATGGCTATTACTAAAGTGTATAGCACTTGGGTCATTGGTGGTGCAGCAATTATCGCCATCTTACTTTCTTGTGTTGGTAAATTGGCAGCCGCGATTGCAGCGGTTCCCGTACCGGTAATGGGCGGTGTCTCTTTATTACTGTATGGTGTAATAGGGGCGTCCGGTATTCGCGTATTATTAGATTCGAAAGTTGATTATAACAAACCACAAAACTTGATATTAACAGCGATCATTTTAATTGTCGGTGTAAGTGGTGCATCAATTCAAATTGGCGCAGCTGAACTAAAAGGCATGGCTTTAGCAACGATAGTCGGTATTGTTTTAAGTTTAGTATTTAAGTTGGTGAGTATTATTCGTCCAGAAACTGAGTTAGTGGATGATACTCTGGAGTCAATTAACGAACATACAAACACCAAGTAATCATTGATGAGCTTTTTTCGCTAATATTTCGTCATTGAACTAAAAAGCAGTCATAGACTGCTTTTTTTATTGGTTATTTTTTATTCTTATAAGATAAACAAGAACTCTTTTGTTATAAAAAGCGTTTAAAACTTAGAAAAAGAAAATAAACTTAATAATAATATTTATTTAACGCAAATAAATGAGACAATGAGATTGTTAGTGGTTTAGTGATAGCGATACTTTTTAGCTATTATTGAGCTAAAAATTATTTTAAGGTTGTAACAAAGCTTTTAAAAGGGTGACGACGCTAGTTATGGAAAAACTTGTTGATATATACGACTTTATCGTATCTAAGCAGATTTTCACCACGCTGTTTTTAGTGATCACGTTGCTGGTGGTGTGGTTTCTGGCAAAGATGATCTTTCGTCGTATAGCCAAGCGTCTATTGTTTTTATTCACCGAACTCTCAGATGAAGAGACGATAGAAGATATTGCGAAAAAAAGTGCCTCTATTGTTGCAGTCACTCTGGTTCTCTATATAAACCAGTTATTGCCTTCGTTTTCAGCACAGATGAATATTATCTTTGAAACGGTTTGTCGTGCTTTTATCGTCATCAATATTGCTTCTCTTCTTAATAACGCGTTAGATATTTTTAATATCAGGCATGCTAAAAAATCGTGGCACCGTAACAATTCGATTAAAGGTTATATTGAAATTGCTAAGATAGTGGTGTGGATCATCGCCTTTATTCTTATTATCGCGCTATTTACTGAACAATCCCCACTGATTATTATTTCCAGCTTTGGTGCGATCGCTGCGGTATTGATGTTTGTTTTCCAACATACCCTTATCTCATTCGTCGCTAATATTCTGATCTCAAATGGTAAAGTGTTAAAACTATATGATTGGATTGAATTACCCAGCAGTAATATTAGTGGTGAAGTGATTGATATCGCACTGCACACAATTACAGTACGTAATTGGGATAACACGATTTCTCGTATACCCACAAAGGACTTTTTAACCGAAAAATACACTAACTGGCAACCGATGTTCTCTTCAGGAGGCCGTCGTATCAAGCGTAGTTTCTATATTGATCAATCCTCTATTTCATTTGCTACAGAACAGTTAGTGCAGGAGCTAAAAAATACTGCGCCACTTAAAAAAAGCATTGAAGCGATGTTAGAAGGTAAAGAAGAAGAGATAGGCGATATTAATACTTGGTTAGAAACCAACGGGGTGACCAATCTACAACTTTTTAGAAAGTATATGTTAAATTGGATCAAAATGCGTGGTGATGTGAGGCCGGATATGTATTTGGTGATAAGAACAATGCCCCCCACACCAATGGGATTACCCGTTGAATTATATTGTTTCACTCGTGCTACCACATGGGTGGAATATGAAGAGACGCAATCAGAAATTTTTGAGTATATAAATGCTTGTGCTAAGTATTTTAAATTAGATATTTACCAGCAACCCTCAGGTCACGATCTCTCTAAGATAACGTTTAAATAGTGAAATAGAATGGCTAAACTGATCTTATATTGATGTCAAAATAAACAGTTTCGCTATTTATTGCTGTCATCTTAAGCAGCTCGTCTTGCTTTTTTAATATTGATTCTGTCATTGATAGAATTTGTGTTAGAATCACGACGTTTATTAAACTATTCAGGTGAGGTGCTTCTGAATACGCCATCACAGCTATCATTACCACTATCTCTGCCCGATGATGAGACATTCGATAGCTTTTACGCAGGGGAAAATGCATCACTCGTTGCAGCGATCCAAACTGCTATTCACCAATCACATGGCAGTTATATCTATTTCTGGTCTCGTGATGGGGGCGGAAAAAGCCACTTGTTGCATGCAGCTTGTGCAGAGCTTTCTTTAGCCGGAGATGCAGTTGGTTATGTTCCTCTTGATAAACGGGCTTATTTCGTACCAGATGTGCTTGAAGGTATGGAGCATCTTTCATTAGTTTGTATCGATAACGTTCAATGTATTGCGGGTGATGAAGAGTGGGAACTTGCTCTGTTTAATCTGTATAATCGCGTATTAGAACTTGGTCGCACCTGTCTATTAATCACAGGGGATAGACCTCCCCGTCAAATTGATTTACAACTTCCTGATCTCGCTTCTCGCCTAGATTGGGGGCAAATTTATCGCTTACAACCGCTAAGCGATGAAGAAAAAATTCAAGCACTACAATTAAGAGCGAAACTACGTGGATTTGAATTACCCGAAGATGTGGGTCGTTTTGTATTAAAGCGCTTAGATAGAAAAATGCGCACATTATTTGAAATGCTAGATGAACTCGATCACGCCTCTATTGTGGCTCAACGTAAGCTGACCATTCCTTTCGTAAAAGATATTCTTAAGCTTTAATCGCAAGCTATTTAAAACAACGCATTATGCAATAGATAACCAGTAATAAAAAACCGCTTATCTCGAAAGATAAGCGGTGAGTGCAACAAATAAAGAATGGGGGAAATAATTAATGTGCTTCTACAACTTTTGTTTTCTTCTGCGGAACCACTAAGTAAATCAGATAAAGTGCGGTGATAGCCACAGTGTAACCCGTAAAGATCAACCAGAATGACTGCCAATCAATAACACCATCTGTGGTATACAAATCAATAACCCAGCCACTTAGCATCGCACCTAAATAAGTACCAAAACCATTCACTAAGGTCATAAACATACCTTGTGCGGTAGAGCGATATTGTAATGGGATCTCTTTTTCTAGGAATAGCGAGCCGGAGATATTAAAGAAATCGAAGGCACAACCATAGACAATCATGGATAACAACAGAACGATTTGGCCTAATGATGAATAGTCACCGTAAGCGAAGAAACCAAAACGTAAGATCCATGCAATCATACTAAATAATACGATAGTTTCTATTCTCACTCGTTTTAATAACAGGGGTAAAAATAGAATAAAGACCACTTCAGAAATTTGAGAAATGGATAAGAAAACAGAAGGATAATGAGCCAAGAAAGAGTCATCAGCATTAGGTGTTTTGGCCATATCTTGTAAGAATGGAACCCCAAATGTATTGGTAATTTGCAATACTGAACCTAACAATGTGGCAAAGAAAAGGAAAATAACCACATTTTTCTTTTTAAACACTTGTAAGGTATTCGATAAGCTAAAAGCGGCCACTTCTTCTTTTGCTTCTGTTTTATCTGTCGCTTTTGTCGCCGGTAAAAACATCGCAAATACCGCTAAGATAATAGAGGCTATTGCAGCAACAAACAGTTGATCGTAGCTATTACCGAAACCTAAGAAGCTAATAACCCACATTGCAGCAATAAAACCCACGGTGCCATAAACACGGATTTTTGGGAAATAGTCATTTGGCTCTAGGTGTTTTTGCTCTAGTAACTCAAAAATAATACTGTTTGCCATAGAAATGCTTGGCATAAAGAACAATAAATGCAGAAGTGTCGCAAAGAAGAGGGTAGTCACTGTGGTCATTTGGGACATCAGCACTAAAGCAAACGCGGATAAAATATGCAGGGTAATAAAGACCAGCTTACGGTTATTTATCTTGTCCGCAATAAATCCCATGATCACTGGTGCGATCAGTGATGCTAATCCTAAAGCACTAAAAATTAGCCCAACGTCAGTACCTTTAAAATGTAATTTATCAAATAGATATGAAGCAAACGTAACAAGCCAAGAGCCCCAAATAAAAAATTGGAGGAATGAAACAAGTTTGAGTCTATGTACGATGTTCATTAAATTTCCTATTAGCCTGGCAATCATCTGGTATTTTGATGATTGATTAGTTTTAGTCGCCCATATGTTGGCTATATTTTCAGTTAGTTTGCCGATATCTATACACTTTTAAAAAAAACATAACGCACTATCTCTAGTGGGATAGCGAGTAGGCATGTGTAAAAGAAGTGGCGAATTAACGTATTTTGCTATGTTGCAGTATTGTTTAAATTGTATCTCTAATATTAATTTCTGAATTGGATGATAACGAAAATAAAAATGGTTCGAAGTGTATCGCAAATCAAATCTGCCATCATATTTTCTGAAGACCATAATAAGTAGGAATTCACTCGTGTAAAGAGACTTTTGTCACAATACAAATGAAACGTTTCATAAATTTTTTCTGTTGGCTGTTATTTGTAACAGGATAATGTGATCGTGATAGATATTTTTGATCTTGGTAAAATATTCACTATAAAAAAAATGAAATTAAGATGAAATATTTTGAAAGCAAGCAATAAACTACCTTATTCTACTAATGGAAATAACTATCGTGTTTTCTTAGTGCTTGTAACATAAAATTAACATTAGTAACCTTTAGAATATACAGATGGCGGTAACACCGTTGTGATGTGGTAATAAAGCAGTAGAGAATTGTGTTATTGATATGAAGAGGAGTGAAGTAAGTTAATAGGTATAACGTGTTGGTTTTCTGTCATTTTGAGCGCACTGCAGATAATGAGTTATTAGGGCGCATCACCGATCTTTGAAAACAGCCGTAAGGTTTCCCGTCTCAATGCTCTGAAATCACTCAGATTACGTTTTAGTGATGCGCCATACCGTCAATGTCGGCAATTGCCAATTTAGCCTACTTAAAAAGGGCGGTAACTTGCTCAGGTGGACGACCTAAACGCGCTTTATTGCCAACGACCACAATAGGACGTTCAATTAATTTAGGGTGATTATGCATGGCCTGAATTAATGCTTCTTGTGAGCTCTCATCAGCAAGCTTTAGGGTTTTATAAATTTCTTCTTTGGTGCGCATTAATTTTCTTGCATCGTCAAAATCTAGCGCTTTGAGTAATGCTTTTAACTCATCGACAGAAGGCGGCGTATCTAAATAATGAATAACGTCAGGGGTGATATGCATCTCTTCTAATAAATGTAAGGTTTCACGGCTTTTAGAACAGCGCGGATTATGATAAATCGTTACTTTGTTGGTCATATTATCCCTTATTTAAATTGACTGTCTTTATGTTGAAGTTTACGCAATTGATCAATACGTGCATCAAAACGAGCTTGCTCATTACTGCCTAATTTTACTTGACGACTCGCATCACCAAGATAACGAATGGCAGTTTCAAAATCTCCTCGTAATGCCAAATCTTCAGCGTAAGCTGCAAGCTCTTGGGCTCGATTACCTTGTTTTGCCGCATTTTCCGCCACCAACTGCCAACCAATAGGATCGTCAGGGTTGTCAAAGGTATAGCGATATAATAATCGATTAGCTTCGTTATATTGCTTATTTTGCATATAAGCATTAGCTAAATTAACCGTCAGTACTTTGTTATTAGGTGATTGCTTAAGCGCTTGTTGTAAACGTGTTATCGCTTCTGCAGCACGGTTTTGCTCTACGTCAATATCGGTAATGGCATCAATAAGCCAGATATTATTTGGCTCTTTTGCCAGCATAGGGGCGAGTATTTTTCTCGCGTCATTAAATTTACGATCACGAGAATAGAGTAAGGCTTGTGCATAATTGGCGGCTGATTTTTCTAATTCCGTTCCTTGCCTAAACTGATCCAGTGTGGTTTGCAAGGCGTTACTTGATGTGGGGTTTTTCTCAAGCATAGTTAATACCCGCATTTTAGCATAGAGAAAATTAGCCGATTGTGGCACTTTGCGCGGAGCATATTGCGCTGCACGGCTACGTGCATCAGATAAACGGCTGTCAGGTAAGGGGTGCGTTAATAGCATTTCAGGCGGCTTAGAACTATAGCGCACTTGGTCTGCTAAGATCTGCATAAAATTAGGCATACCTTGTGGATCAAATCCTGCACGATAAAGAGTTTGTATTCCTATCCGATCAGCTTCTTGTTCGTTCATTTGCGTGAAGGTGATCATGTTTTGTTGCATCCCAGCCATACTTCCCGTAAAGGTGGCTAAACCGGCATTGGGGTTAGCCATAAATATTAAAATAGAGCCTAATATTCCAGCCATAGCCAGTGGCGTGGTTTTAGACTGATCTTCTAACATTCTTGCAAGATGACGCTGGGTAACGTGAGAAATTTCGTGGGCGATAACAGAAGCTAATTCACTTTCATTGCGACTGTATCTAAATAGTGCTGAGTGCAATACGATATTGCCACCAAAATAAGCAAAGGCATTAATATTGGGGTTATTCACTAAATAAAAGTGAAAGGGGGTTTTTACCGAACTGGCATTAGAGACTAATCTTTGACCTAAATTATTGATGTAATTAGAAAGTAGAGGGTCAAAAACTAATGGTGCACTATTTCTTAATTGGCGAGTATAGTAATCACCCATAGCGATTTCTTGATTGATACTCAATGTTGAGCCTGCTGTCGTTCCCATATCGGGCAGGGTATCTTCAATATCAATCGCAGCGTGAGCAGGCAACACTGATGTTGATAGCAAAGTAGAAACAAGAAGCGCGACCAGTGGTTTTTTAAGTCTGAGTTTCATACAACAACATCCTGATAGCTATCTTAACGAAAAATTTATAATTAATGATGTATCATAGCAAAAGCTAACGTAAAATCCGTCAAAAGATTATTGATTATGTAAATCAATACATATAGATATATTTGACTTATTATTATAAAGGACCTCTATTTTCATGCTGGACTTGCTTGTTCAATGGTATAAACGTCGATTTGCTGATCCCCAAGTTATCGCGCTGGTGGTGATCTTAATTGCCGGTTTTTCAATTATCTACTTTTTCAGTGGCATACTTGCACCATTATTAGTCGCCATTGTATTAGCTTATTTGCTGGAATGGCCAACACACTTACTTGAGAAGCTAGGATGTGCACGAATTTGGGCCGTATCAATCGTTCTGACACTATTTATAGGTATTAGTGCCATTGTTATTTTGATTTTAGCGCCAACGGTATGGCAACAAGCCATGACGCTAATTTCAGATATCCCTAATATGATCAATAAATTCAATGCATTTGCTCGAGAATTACCTGAGCGATTCCCCGCATTAATGGATGTTGGCATTGTGGATATGATGGCGGAAAACTTGCGCAGTAAATTTTCAACGGTGGCAGAGTCAGTGTTAAAAGTCTCTTTAGCCTCTTTAATCGGCGTTATCACGCTCTCTATTTATCTGATCCTTGTGCCATTAATGACGTTCTTTTTATTAAAAGATAAGCAACAAATGCTCAATGCTGTCCGTCGGGTATTACCCAAAAATAGAATTCTTGCAGCACAAGTGTGGATTGAGGTTAATCAGCAAATCACCAACTATATTCGTGGTAAGGTCACCGAAATGGTGATTGTTGGTGTATTTACCTATTTTGTCTTTGCTTTTTTTGATTTGCGTTATTCAGTCTTATTAGCGGTTTTAGTTGGCGTTTCGGTTTTAGTGCCTTATGTGGGGGCGGTACTCGCGACTATTCCAGTCATTGTAATTGCGCTTTCTCAATGGGGATTAGGCTCTGATTTTTGGGCGCTATTTATCGCTTACTTAGTGGTTCAAGGTTTAGATAGCAACTTATTAGTACCGATATTGTTCTCTGAAGCTGTCAATATGCACCCCTTAGTCATTATCTTATCTGTGATTATATTTGGTGGTATGTGGGGTTTTTGGGGGGTGTTTTTCGCCATTCCTTTAGCGACGTTAATCAAAGCAGTATTACATGCGCTGCCTGATGAAATTGCCAATGAGCCACCTTTAGAAACATTAGAAAAGAAAAAGTAATAAAGTAATCATAGACGCGATTTATCATCAACTTATTGATAATAAAAAAACAGACAGCGATAGTTAATGGCTGTCTGTTTTATTTATCAGCACTAAGCTGTGATCATAAACTATGGGTGTGCAGCTAAATAATCGATAACCACTTGGTGGTGATTGCTGGTTTTAAAATTATCAAACACATGTTCAATCACACCGTTTTTATCAATTAGGAACGTCGTACGATGAATGCCATCGTAAGTTTTCCCCATAAATTGTTTTTCACCCCAAATGCCAAATTGCTCTGCAACTTTATGATCTTCATCAGAAAGTAAGGTGAAGTTTAACATCTCTTTTTCGGCAAAACGGGAAAGTTTTTCTGACTTATCAGTACTAATTCCCAATACCTCGACGTTGGCTTTTTTTAGTGTATCCATCTCATCACGTAAGCCACAAGCTTGCGTTGTACAGCCTGGTGTCATCGCTTTTGGATAAAAATAAACGAGCACACGTTGGCCAGCAAAATCAGACAGATTAATAATTTCTCCATCTTGATCAGGCAGACTGAATTGAGGTGCCTTATCACCGGCTTTTAATGGGTTCATTACCTAATTCTCCATTCTTTTATTGTTTCATCATCAGACTATTTACGATACTTATTGTGCCTTGAGCGTTTAACTCTGTACATAATTGATTGAATTTCTCATGAATAACGAGACCATGATCATCTAGCGGATTATGGGCCGTGATCTGAATTTCTAAACGAGCAGGAGTACCATCCTCAGAAGGATGAGTTTTAGAAACTAATTCTGCAAGATTAAAGTGATGTTGACTAAATAAATTGGTAAAACGTTCGACAATGCCGGGGGCATCTTCTATATCTACTTTTGCAGTAATGGTTGATGGGTAAGAGACTGGCGCACCCATTTTGGTTCTTTTCATCACAGTCAATAAATCAAGTTCTGCACTTTTTATCGGCAGTAATGCTTCAAGTTGGGCAATCGCATTCCAACCACCAGAAAGTAGCATGATAAACGTAAATTCTTGACCGAACATCGCAAGCCGGCTGTCTTCGATATTACATCCGCATTGGCTAACTAATTGCGTAATGGTATCAACGATACCAGGACGGTCAGTCCCTAATGCAGTGAGTACGAGAAAATGTTTATCAGGTATAGGCAAAATAGGCTTCCTTTTGACTTTCAGTTTATTCCTAACAGGTAAACACAAAATTTGATTTCTGCCAAGATCAGAAGCGCACTATCTTTCATTATTATCTCTCTTTAATTCAAATCAAAGAATATTAGCAAATTTCATTAGAAACCTAGAGTTAAGTAGTTTTCAATAGAGCAATGAATGAGTACCATTGTGTATAAGTCTATCTCGGAGCAATGAATTATGGTAAGTAACAATTTTGATTTTACAGGCAGTATGGTGGCATTAGTCACCCCTATGGATGCGAAAGGCAATGTTGACCGAGTTAGTTTACGCAAGTTGGTCGATTATCATGTTAAAGCAGGTACAGATGCTATTGTCTCTGTGGGAACAACGGGAGAATCGGCAACATTAAGCCATGATGAGCATGTTGATGTCGTATTAATGACTCTGGATATGGCTGATGGTCGTATTCCTGTGATTGCAGGCACGGGGGCTAATGCAACTTCTGAAGCTATTTGGTTTACACAACAGTTTGAAAATAAAGGTATTGCAGGGTGCTTAACGGTTACTCCATACTATAATAAACCTTCCCAAGAAGGGCTTTATCAACATTTTAAAGCGATTTCTGAAAGCACGGCTTTACCCCAAATCTTGTATAATGTGCCCGGCCGTACAGGATGTGATTTATTGCCAGTAACAGTTGCACGTTTAGCTCAGTTGGATAATATTGTGGCAATTAAAGAGGCGACAGGGAACTTAAGTCGTGTTAGTCAAATCCAACAGTTAGTTAATGATGATAGTTTTATCTTATTAAGTGGAGATGACGCATCCTCATTAGACTTTATGCAACTTGGCGGTCATGGTGTTATTTCGGTTACTGCTAACGTTGCTGCGTTAGAAATGGTAGAATTATGTCGATTGGCAAAAGCGGGTGAGTTTGCAAAAGCACGTGAACTTAATCGACGCCTGATGGACTTACATCATCAGTTATTTGTTGAACCTAACCCAATCCCAGCTAAATGGGCGTGTCAACGTATTGGATTGATTGAAGACGCCACATTGCGCTTACCGATGACTCCATTAACATCAGCGGGTCAGGATATCGTAGAGAAAGCGCTGTTAACAGCGGGAATACTGTAAAACTTAGGGAATTTTAATGGCAACACTATTGCATAAATCAAAGATTATGAAAGTCGCGGGTCTGTCGCTGGTGGTTTTATTGGCAGCCTGTTCCAGTGATCAGCGCTATAAACGTCAAGTCAGTGGTGACGAGTCGTATTTAGAGTCAGCAGCGCTAAAAAATTTAGTTGTCCCAGCGGGTATGGTGTTGCCTTTGCAAAATGGGGAATATGATATTCCTACGCCTAAAAAGAGTGAGCCTGTGGGTTTAGCATTAGATATTCGCCCACCCACACAGGCTTTAAACTTATTAAGTGGCTCACGTAGTGAGAATAATGCGGATAATAGCCGACTGTTATTACCCAACACGCCCGAAAATACCACTTTATACGAGCAAGTTTCTGCTGTTTTAGCGGATAAAGGTGTGGCACTGGCTAAAAGTGATGCAGGACAAAAACAGATTGTTACCGATTGGATCACTTGGACTCGTGCTGATGAAAATGTGCCTTTCCAAAGTCGCCATAATTTAGCGATAAGCCAGTCAGGTAATGTTGTGATATTAACGATTACGAATACTGGGTTACGCCAAGGTGAAAACGAGATTTCCGATCCAATGGAAGTGAAGCGTTATAACACCTTACTATTAAATGAAGTGGTTGACGGTTTAAACCGCATGCGTAACTTAAGTGAAAATAGCGCAACGAGTAATTTGCAAGGTATTATCGACGTACAAACGGGAAGTGATAATGCTGGGCTGCCTGTCATTATTGTTCGAGCACCATTTGATGTTGTGTGGGATAGATTACCTATCGCGCTAGAAAGCGTGGGTATGAAAATGGGCGATCGTACTCGTTCGAAAGGTTCAATTGAAGTGACTTATAAAGGCTTAAGTAGTGCAAGTTGGAGCACGTTAGGGGTTGATAAACCAACAATTAATGAAGGGGATTACAAACTACAAGTTGGTGACTTAAATAACCGCAGTAGTTTGCAATTTATCAGTGATAAAGGTAAACCTCTTACACAGTCTGAAAATGATCAGATGGTTGCTGCAATGAAAGCGGCCTTTAGTAAGCCAATAAAATAAAAGCTCTTTTTATCTATTAAATATCAGGCCGTACAGGAAATGTGCGGCCTTTTTATCACTCAATTCACTTATTTCTCTTATTGATTAGAGCCGCTAAAAAATAGTCGACAGTGATATTTTTTAGTGATCCCCACCACGTTTTAAAAGCTTTTTTATCCAATCTAGAGTAGAGTATGGAAAGCAAGTTTCTTGTTAAACCTATCACATCTTTGGAGTGTGTCAGATGCAAAAAAAAGCTGAGTTGTATCGTGGTAAAGCGAAAACAGTTTATACCACTGAGTCTTCTGATTATCTTATTCTTGAATTCAGAAACGATACATCAGCGTTAGATGGCCAACGTATTGAACAGTTTGATCGTAAAGGAATGGTGAACAATAAGTTCAATTATTTCATTATGAACAAATTGGAAGAAGCGGGTATCCCAACGCAGATGGAACGTTTGCTCTCTGATAATGAAGTGCTAGTAAAAAAACTCGATATGGTGCCTGTTGAATGTGTTATTCGTAACCGAGCGGCTGGATCACTGGTTAAACGTTTAGGTATTGAAGAAGGTACTGTCTTAAACCCACCTATTTTTGATCTCTTCTTAAAAGACGATGCCCGTCATGATCCGATGGTTAATGAATCTTACTGTGAAACTTTTGGTTGGGTATCAAAAGAAAACCTCGCAGAAATGAAACGTCTTAGTTATAAAGCAAACGATGTCCTCAGTGAACTATTTGATAAAGCCGGTCTGATCCTCGTTGACTTTAAATTAGAGTTTGGCCTCTTTAACGGTAAAGTTGTGCTGGGGGATGAATTCTCACCAGATGGTAGCCGTTTATGGGATAAAAACACCTTAGATAAAATGGATAAAGATCGCTTCCGTCAAAGTTTAGGTGGATTAATTGAAGCCTATGAAGAAGTTGCACGTCGAATTGGTGTTTCTTTAGACTAACTGCGCAATCGATTACGTCAGCAATATTATCCATAAAAGAAAAAGGTCAGCTTAAAAACTGACCTTTTTAATATTCTATAAAGAAAAATTAACTAAGATGAATTGAAAGTGACTAATGGGTGCTATTATTTTGCTCTTAAAAAATAGGCAATAGCGATGAGATAATTTTTGTTATTATCTAAGATAAGTTGTCATCAAAATGACCTAGCAATTAAAATTAAGTGAATTACATAATGGGGAAGGGTTATGCGTTGGAATGATCGCCGAAGAAGCAATAATGTTGAAGATAGAAGAGGGCAGCCTTCTTCTGCATCCGGTGGTGGTAATCTCCCATTAGGATTAATTGCACTATTATTGCGTACAAAATATGGCTTTGTGATCATTATTATTTTGGTGATCGCAAGCTTTATGGGGTTTGATTTTAATTCGCTTACAGGGCAAACATCACAACCAACACAAAATAGCCAACAACAATCCGCCCTTTATAATGAAGCGGCAGATTTTAGCAGTGTTGTATTAGCCAGTACGGAAGATTTTTGGCAAGGGATGTTTGCCAAAGCCGGCGAACAATATCGTGATCCTAAATTAGTGCTATATACCAACAGTACCACAACGCAATGCGGTACCGGCACTAAAATGATGGGGCCTTTTTATTGTCCTGCAGACCAAAAAATTTATCTCGATCTCTCTTTTTATAATGAAATGAAAAACAGCCTTGGTGGGGGTGGAGAGTTTGCTCAAGGTTATGTGATTTCTCATGAAGTGGGACATCATGTTCAGCATCTACTTGGTATCACCACACAAATGCGTGAAAAACAGCAAATGGCACGTTCAAAAGTGGAAGCAAATCGCTTATCAGTAAGACTAGAACTGCAAGCTGATTGTTTTGCGGGTATGTGGGGGCGCTTTATTGCCGGTGAAGGCCGTGTTGATGAAGCGGACTTACTGACGGCCATTAAAACCGCACAAGCTATCGGTGATGATAGGCTGCAACGCCAACAACAGGGTTACGCTGTACCGGATAGCTTTGCTCACGGCACTGCAGAACAACGTAAGACATGGTTTATGCGCGGCTACAATAGTGGCGATATTAAATCTTGTGATACATTTGCTTCTTCGTCATTGAACTAATACCATCTCACGCTTAAATGATATTAGAATGATTCAGAGAAAGAGAAGGATTATAAAAATAGATGAGTAATGTTGATCCCTCATTGCTAATTTTGCTGGTACTCGCAGGCCTTGGCATTATTAGTCATAATATGACTGTCACTTTAGCGATGATCTTTTTATTGGTTATTAAAATCACACCGTTAAACCAATATTTTCCATTAGTCGAAAAATACGGTATGACCATTGGGATCTTGATCCTCACCGTAGGTGTTATGACACCGATTGCCACAGGCCGCATTTCCGCACAAGAAGTTTTCAATTCTTTTTTAAATTGGAAATCATTACTAGCGATTGCAATTGGTATCATCGTCTCTTGGTTAGGGGCACGAGGGGTGTCACTTATGAATAACCAACCGTCAACGGTAGCGGGTTTACTCGTAGGAACCGTTATTGGTGTCGCTCTATTTAGAGGGGTTCCAGTAGGTCCACTGATTGCTGCGGGGATCCTTTCGTTATTGATAGGTAAGTCATAGTAGTGCCATCTTTAGATTTATTGCGCTATCAACAAGCCTTCGCTCGACTAGGCCAGCGGCGATTACTCCTTTTAGCGGGGAGCTATACATGGCAAAGGGAACAACTTCGAGCTATCCAACAGCAGTGTAAAGGCGATTGGCTAATACTCTCTTCAGAGATGTCTGAGGCGATAAAACCAGAACATGCTCATCAACTATTAGGCCGTGAATATCTTCACGCTGTATTTGACGCTAACCATGCTTTTAATGCTGATGCACTAGCGATGCTAACGGGAACGTTGAAAGCAGGAAGTTGGCTTATCTTATGTTTACCCGATATTGTTCAGTGGCAACATTATATTGATAACGATAGTCAGCGCTGGAATGATGCGCAAGGGGTTATATCTACTCCCCATTTTATGGCTTGGTTAGCAAAAATTACACTAGCAGATAAACAGGCCATTATTTGGCAAGCATCGCAGCCCCTTGTTCTACCTGAAATAAAAAATACAGGCCAACAGTGGGCGTTGCCTCAAGGGATGCCAACCATACAACAGCGACAGTTATTAGCGCATCTTTTACAGGCAAAATCCGGCGTATGGAGTATCACGGCACCACGAGGCAGAGGAAAATCAGCGTTAGCAGGAATGTTGATAGAGCAATGGCCTGGCTCAGTGACGGTTTGTGCCCCTGCGAGAAACAGTATTGAAGTGCTATTATCTCATACACATAAAACCATCGAGTTCTACTCACCGGATAATTTGTTAGCCCTTTGTGATACAGAGCATTTGTGTCGAGATTGGTTAATTATTGATGAAGCGGCGACTATACCCATTGCTCAACTGATAGCTCTTTGTCAGCACTTCCCTCGAGTGTTAATGACCACCACGGTACAAGGCTATGAAGGAACAGGGCGCGGCTTTATTTTAAAACTGGGTGATAGCATTCCAAAGTTACAAAATTATCAACTTACCGTACCTATTCGCTGGGCGCAGGACGATCCACTCGAAAATTGGCTTAATCAACTGTTGTTACTTGATGAACCTTCTTTTCATCATGCTAACCAATCTGGCGAGGTGGTGATCACCTCATGCCAGCATTTCGATAGTGAACAACGAGCCAATTTTTATCAACTTTTAACCAGTGCTCATTATCGAACCACGCCTTTAGATCTTCGACGTTTATTCGATGGACAAAAGCAGCACTATTGGTCTGCATTTATTCATCGGCATCTTGTTGGGGCGGTGTGGTGTATTGAAGAAGGGGGACTAGCGAAAGCCTTAGCACAAGATGTTTGGCGAGGTATACGTCGACCAAGAGGTAATCTTGTTGCCCAATCGTTAGTCACTTACGGCTTATCCATTGAGGCAATGTGTTTAACTTCATTACGCATCAGCCGAATTGCGGTATTGCCAGCATATCGACGTCAAAAAGTCGCTGCAAAATTAGTTGCGGATATTGCTAAGCAGTGCCAGAAACAGAATATTGATTACCTTTCTGTCAGTTTTGGCTATACCGACGCATTAGCCAATTTTTGGCAACAATGTGGTTTTTATCTGGTGAGATTAGGCGTTCATAAAGAAGCCAGTAGTGGCTGTTATACTGCTATGGCTATTTACCCAATCAGTGCTCAGGGGCAGCAATTATTACAAGTTGCACAACAAGCACTCGCATTACAAAGTGATTATATCACTCAGCAAACAGGTATCTCTCTTGCTACTGCATTGCCTAGCGCCAGTGAAGCAGATCACTGGCTGATGATGGCAGGTTTTGCTTTCGCCCATCGCTCTATATTAACGGTATATCAAAGTGTTGGTTATTTTCTGCAAGGTGATAGATCACGCTACCCGTTATTAGTGGCATTTTTTATTGATAAGCAATCTGTAGAGGCCTGTGTAAAACAATTTTCGTTATCGGGCAAGAAAGCCCTTGTCACGACACTACGTCGGCAATGCCAACAACTGATGGCAGAAAAAGATGAGCAATTAGCACAGGCTTACCAACATTGGTTAACGACTACTTCTTCTGGTCATTTTTGTTGGGCCAATCGTCCTCATCATCCCATTTATCATTAAAATCGCGATGGGGAGGCAGTTTCCGTTTATTTTTTAGAAACTGTTTTGGATCTATTTTATTCATATCTTTTATGGCATTAATAATTATTCCAACTAAAAGAATTAAAATAACCCACCAATAGTCAGTGATCCAGTGCATAAACCCGCCTTATGTTTTAAAATTGTTATTGAGAATGAGGAGCTTTTTTATTTACTCTTTACCTTAGAGCGACCAAGCATAATTTGGAAAGCATAACATGAAACGGATATTATTGATTATAGCAGGGTGGTTATCTGTTGGATTAGCCACATTAGGTGTTGTTTTACCCGTGTTACCCACTACACCATTTTTGTTATTAGCAGCATGGTGTTTTTCTCGCTCATCAACACGCTTTCATCACTGGTTGCTATATCGCTCTTGGTTTGGTGGTTATTTGCGTTATTGGCAAACCTATCGCGCCATGCCTAAGGGGGCTAAGCCGAAAGCTATTTTAGTCATTTTAGTAACTTTTGCTATCTCGCTATGGTTGGTCTCAATGTGGTGGGTGAGAATTTTATTGCTGATAATTTTAGCCTGTCTGTTGATATTTATGTGGAGACTTCCTGTAATAGAGAAACAAGATGTCTCCTAAGATAAATAAAATCTAATTATTCTGGTAGTACAATATAGCGTTGATAAACCGTTTCTAAGTTATCTAATAGCCATTGTTTACCTAAAATCGGCTCTTCTTCTAAAACAGCGCGAAGGATATCGATAGTATAGGCCTGCGAAGCTTCATAAGAGAGAGGCAAATAACTGATATGCCAAGGCTCATAGGCAATATAACTCTCTTTATCGGTAAAAGGGCGATAAAAATCGTAAGCTGACATATTTTCAGTCAGCCAGTTATTAAGTTGTGCAAAATAGCCCCCTTGTTCATACTCCCAAGGTTCTAATTGCAATGATTGCCCATTAGGTAAACGGAAAGGATCGTAAAAATCAATTTCGGTTCCCCAATGATGGCGACTTGCTCCGGGTAATGCAGACCATTTTAAAATCGCCTCGCAGCGTTGGCCTTCTGATAATGTCTGAATATCAATAGGTTGACTTTCAGCATCTAATACAGGGCGAGTGCCTTCAAATTTGCCATTCCATATCGCTAACTGACGTTCAAAACTTCTAAATGAACTGGCAGGCATTAATTTAAATCCCGCTTTGGCCGCTTGTTGTTGTAACGCTAAAAAGGCTTTTGTCGCATTAAACTGTAAATGATGTCGTTCTGATAAAGTCACTAAATGATCCGTAGAACGACCCGTTAACATTAAAGGGGTTATCATAAAATAATCTGCTCCATGATCCGCTGATAGATGCGACTAAGTTGTTGTAAATCAGCAGCACTGACACACTCATTTACTTTATGAATGGTGGCATTAATAGGCCCTAATTCAACAACTTGTGCACCCATTTGGGCGATAAATCGTCCATCGGAGGTGCCTCCGCTAGTTGAAAGCGTTGGCTCTATATTGGTGTAGTGTTTTACTGAATAACGTACCGCATCCAGTAATTTTCCTTCACCAGTGATAAAAGGTTGCCCAGATAAAGACCAAGAAATGTGATAACGCAACTGATATTTTTGTAGTAATGCTTCAGTACGTTGACGAATTTCTTCATCTGTAATAGCGGTGCTAAAACGAAAGTTAAACTGTATAAATAACTCACCTGGGATCACATTATTACTGCCAGTTCCACTATTAATATTGGCAATTTGCATGGTAGTGGCGGGAAAATACTCATTGCCATTATCCCATACTGTATTCACTAACTCGTGAATAAAAGGTGAAGCCATATGAATAGGGTTTTGTGCAAGGTGAGGGTAAGCAACGTGGCCCTGCGTACCATAAATAGTGACATTTGCTGTTATTGAACCCCGTCGGCCATTTTTTATCATATCGCCGAGTTGATGCTGACTTGATGGTTCACCCACTAAGCAATAATCAAGTCGCTCTCCTCGAGATATTAATGACTCGACCACTTTAACGGTACCATCATGAGCATCGGCTTCTTCATCGGAGGTAATTAAAAAAGCAAGACGTCCACGATGTTGCGGATAAGCATGCACAAATCGTTCAGCCGCGACAATCATGGCTGCGAGAGAGCCTTTCATATCGGCGGCACCTCGACCATATAACATTCCATCACGAATAGACGGCTCAAAAGGTGGATTATCCCATAATGCATTAGCGCCAGGAGGCACAACATCGGTATGTCCTGCAAATGCGAGGGTTTCTCCCTCACCACCACGACATGCCCAAAGATTTTCGGTCTGACCAAAAGGCATTTTTTCAATGGTAAAGCCCAAAGGTGCTAATCTTTCGATGATCAGTTGCTGACAACCTTGGTCATCTGGGCTTACGGAAGGTCGAGAAATAAGTTGTTGTGCAAGTTCAATAACAGGGCAGGACATAAAAATTAGGCTCCTGTAAAAGTCAGGTAATCATTAGCATTAAAACCTACCATAAAACGATTATCAGAAGAGACTAAAATTGGGCGTTTAATAATGGCAGGTTTATCAAGCATAAGTGCAATGGCTGCATTCACATCAGTGATAGCATTTTTTTCTTCATCAGATAATTGACGCCAAGTTGTTCCTCTTTTGTTCACCAATGTCTGCCAATCTAAATTTTCTGTAAAGGTGAGTAATAATGCTTCCTTCAAACCGTCTTTACGGTAATCATGAAAAACATAAGGAATATGATTATCATCTAGCCATTTACGTGCTTTTTTGATTGTATCGCAATTTTTTATGCCGTACATCGTGTATGTCAGGTTAGTAGTAGACATGATATTTTCCTTATATGACAATACGTAATATTGGTATCAATACGTATAAGTGTTATACAGATCCAAAGTAGCAGGTTTTGTTGTAGTGAAAAATCCTATTTACATTATAAAATATATTGGATATTAACCTGTCACCTAAGTGTAACGAATTGTGTAACGTAGAGTAATAGAAATAAAGATTTCCGTTGGTAAAAGAAAATATGAAAAGTATTTCACTGAGTCTTATATTGCTTTTACTCTCTACTTTTAGCTGGGCTAATGAAGATGAAGACAGCAAAAAGGTTGATGAGTATAAAACAGCCCTACAGGCATTTTTTAACAGTGATTATTTATTGTGTTTAGGCGAAGGGAAATGGCCCGTTTACAGTAATGAAAATGATGCTCCATGGGTTTTAGAGCGAATGAATGCATTAATGGATGCTGGTTTAATTGAACAAACTGTCGATGGTGACGAGTGGGTGTTCTCTCTAAGCGAGAAGGGACGAAAAGCTTGGCAACCATATCAAGATTTTTGTTATGGACACCTTTTTATTAGCCAAATAAAAGAGATACAACCTATCGATTCAGATAAAAGTACTATCTATTTTTATTATGGAGTCAAAGATATTCCTGCTTGGGCTAGAAATAGTGATGTACAGTCAGCATTTAGTGAACTGGATATAGTGATTAACGGTATCAACCGAGAGCTTTATCAGTTAAAAATTGAAAAGTTACCCGATAATCACTTCAAAGTATTAAGTTATCCTGTCCCTATTGAGTGATTTTCTAAAGTGAGAAAATGGCTTCCTTAAGAACTTAATTACCCCGACTTAATGTCGGGGTAAATTCGTTTAGTGCTGATGCTTAATTAAGATAAGGCTCGCCGCTAAACGTGATGTCACTTGTAGTTTCTTTAAGATATTACGAATATGTACTTTGACGGTTTCTTCTGAGATAAACAGATTTTCGGCAATCTGTTTATTTTTCATTCCCACCGCCACTTCTTGAAGGACATCAAGCTCTCTTTTTGTTAATGCAGATAGCGGATCAGAATAGTTTTGTCTTAATTGGATATATTGCCAAACTTTTTCACTGTAAACGGGGCGCCCAACCACCGCTTTACGTAAACTGAGTAGCAACATATCAAGTTCACACTCTTTCAATAAATAACCGTTAGCACCAGCATCTAATGCAGCATACACATCATTGCGAGAATCTGAAATTGATAAAACCAATACATAAGATGTTAAACCACAGCGACGCAGAGAACGAATAATATCAATACCAGAGCGTCCTTGAAGGTGTAAATCCATCATAATAAGATCAGGATTTAACTGTTTTGCTGTGGTGATTGCTTCTTGAGCATTGCCACTTTCGCTTACTACAATAAATTCCTTGTCTTGCTCTAACAATAGCCGTAATCCATATCTCATGATAGGGTGATCATCCACTATCATAATTGAGTAGCTAGGCATAACCCCTCTCCCTAAAAAATAATATGCGTAATCTTTTCAACAGCAGAAAATAAAAAATAAATTCCAAATAAGGAATAAAAATTAGAATCAGATATCTTATTAAAACAATAAGAAAATAAAATTGACGGTTGGCAATATTACACCAATTATTGTTACGGGTAAAAAAGAAAATAACCAAAACGACTAATAAAAGTTCTAATGATAGATAAATCCTTTTATTACAATGTATTAAGTTAATTTTTAACTATATTAAAATGCAACTACAAGTAAAAATAGTTATTGATTTATAAAACAATATAAAAAGTTTAATTATTTTAAGAGTTAATTTAGTTATAGATAAATAATAAACAAAGATTGTATTTTTTCTGTTCGTGTTTATTTCCATAATGAAATTAAACTGGGTTAATAATATACCCAGAAATAGGTATGAGTAGTTTATAATAAATGAGATGAACTAATTTGAAAAAAGTGTCGATACCATCATGATTTAACGAGCTATTACCATTATACTAACCAAGCCCTTACCCTATTGATACAAAGGATATGAAGATGGAAGACAAACTACAACAAAGTGCATTGGATTTTCATGAATTCCCTAATCCTGGCAAAATCACAGTGACACCAACTAAACCACTAATAACACAACGTGACTTAGCATTAGCTTATTCACCGGGGGTTGCGGCTCCTTGCCTTGAAATTGCGGCTAATCCTTTAGCTGCGTATCGCTTTACAGCGAAAGGTAACTTGGTTGCCGTTATCTCTAATGGTACGGCTGTTTTAGGACTTGGTAATATTGGCGCCTTAGCAGGAAAACCTGTGATGGAAGGTAAAGGCGTATTATTTAAAAAATTCTCCGGCATTGATGTATTTGATATTGAAGTGAATGAAACCGATCCTGATAAATTGGTTGATATTATCGCTTCATTAGAACCGACTTTTGGTGGGATCAATTTAGAAGATATTAAAGCACCGGAATGCTTCTATATTGAACAAAAACTGCGTGAGAGAATGAATATCCCTGTCTTTCATGATGATCAGCATGGTACGGCAATTATTTCTACGGCCGCTATTATCAACGGGTTACGTATTGTTCGTAAAAATATTGATAAAGTTCGCTTAGTGGTTTCAGGTGCCGGTGCTGCTTCTATCGCGTGTATGAACCTTCTTGTCGCTTTAGGGTTAAAGCGTGAAAATATTGTTGTTTGTGACTCAAAAGGGGTTATTTATCAAGGCCGCGAAGCCAATATGGCAGAAACTAAAGCGGCTTATGCGATTAAAGATAACGGCAGTCGCACACTTGATGATGTGATCAACGATGCCGATATTTTCTTAGGGTGCTCAGGGCCGGGGGTACTGACCCAAGAGATGGTGAAAAAAATGGCACGCGACCCGCTGATCCTTGCGCTAGCAAATCCGGAGCCAGAAATTTTACCACCGTTAGTCAAAGCGGTACGATCAGATGCGATTATTTGTACCGGACGCTCTGATTTTCCTAATCAGGTCAATAATGTTCTCTGTTTCCCGTTCATTTTCCGTGGTGCGCTGGATGTGGGGGCAACCGCTATCAATGAAGAGATGAAACTTGCCTGTGTACATGCAATTGCTGAATTGGCACTGGCAGAACAAAATGAAGAGGTTGCTAGCGCATATGGCGATCAAGAACTGTCATTTGGCCCAGAATACATTATTCCAAAACCTTTTGATCCACGTTTAATTGTTAAAATTGCGCCTGCCGTTGCAAAAGCTGCAATGGATTCAGGTGTGGCAACCCGTCCAATTGAAGATTTCGCCGCTTATATCGAACACCTCAATGAATTCGTTTATAAAACGAATTTATTTATGAAACCTATCTTTGCTCAAGCGAAAAAAGAGAAAAAACGCATTGTATTGGCGGAAGGGGAAGATAACCGCGTTCTGCATGCGACTCAAGAATTAGTCACTTTAGGACTTGCTGAGCCGATCCTAATTGGTCGTCCTAGTGTGATTGAAATGCGTATTCAGAAATTAGGCTTACATATTCAAGCGGGTAGAGATTTTGAAGTTGTAAACAATGAAAACGATCCGCGTTTTAAAGAATATTGGCAAGAATATTATCAAATAATGAAACGTCGCGGTGTTTCGCAAGAACAAGCTCGTCGAGCCGTTATTGGTAATCCAACACTGATTGGCGCAATTATGGTACGTAGAGGGGAAGCAGACGGCTTGATCTGTGGAACCGTGGGAAGTTATTCGGAACATTTTGAAATATATAAAAATGTTTTTGGTTTACGTGAAGGATCTAATACTGCAGGGGCGATGAATGCACTATTACTGCCGAGTGGTAACACCTTTATTACTGATACCTATGTAAATGAAGATCCTACCGCTGAGCAACTTGCTGATATCACTATAATGGCGGCAGATACTATTCGTCGCTTTGGTATTGAGCCAAAAGCAGCATTAGTATCCCGCTCAAGTTTTGGCTCTTTTGACAGCCCATCATCTATAAAATTAAGAAAAGCGTTAGAACTTATTAAACAACGCGCCCCAGAATTAGAAATTGATGGTGAAATGCATGCTGATGCTGCTTTAGTTGAGTCAATTCGTCGTGATATTATGCCAGACAGCCCACTAAAAGGTTCAGCTAATCTGTTAGTGATGCCAACAATGGAAGCGGCGCGCATTAGCTATAACTTATTACGTGTCACTAGCTCCGATGGGGTAACGGTAGGTCCAGTGTTAATGGGAGTTGCTAAGCCTGCCCATATTTTAACGCCAATTGCATCTGTTCGTCGCATTGTTAATATGGTGGCATTAGCTGTGGTTGAAGCACAAACACAATCTCAACGCTAATCGCTAAACTGATTAAAATAACCACTTTAAGCAAAGCGCCTTTTTTAATAAAAGGCGTTTTTATTTTACGGTATCAATCCGTCAACATTAAATACAAATAATTATAACAATGATATTGATAATTATTCTTATTAATATTAATCTAAGCCTATATTAAAAATAAGTAAATATAACTATAAGGTTAATATGTTTTTTTCAATATCTAAATGGTTCTTGTTATTAGTTTCACTTATTACTGTCTGCGCATGTAGTACAGTAGAAAAAAACACCGTACCTAGTACAACTCCCGCTATTATTACATCAGCCAATATTATTGATACGCGTACAGGAAAGACAATCACAGCTAATGCGCTATTAACTCAATTAGCCAGCCAATCGCGGGTGATTGTTGGCGAAAAACATGACAATCAATATCACCATGAGATTGAGTATTGGTTAATGACACAACTTCCCAATAAACGTCCTCAAGGTGCGGTTTTATTAGAGATGTTGACGCCAGATCAGCAAAACTTAGTTGATAATACGAAAAAACGTTACTCTAGCTCACAATATTTACGTGATGAACGTTTAATGTCTGTACTCAATTGGAATAAAGGCTGGTCTTGGAAAGGGTATGGCAATCTGATTAAAGAAGGGCTACAAGCAGATTATCCATTGTTAGCGGCTAATATCGATCGCAGTGATATTACAAATGCATATAAAAACCCACCTAATATTGAAGGTGAATATTCAACGCAACCTGCTGTTCGTCAGCTTATTAGTAAAACTATTGAGCTTTCTCATGGTGGTGCACTTGATAAAACACAAATTGAAAAAATGACCGTGATCCAACAACTGCGTGATCGTGCAATGGCAAAAAGTTTATTAAATGCCCCTATGCCCGCACTGTTGATTGCCGGCTCATTTCATGCCACTAAATTAATGGGTGTACCTTTACATATTAAAGATTTAGCCCCTAATGAAACAGTCACGGTACTTATTATGGCAGAAGAAGGTAGCGATATTACCTTTGAACATGCCGATTATTTGTGGATAACTCCTGCAGCCCATCCTTGATTATTGATAATACGCATATGTTGATCTCTTCTTCCGTTAACCAAATGGCGCAATTACAGCCTTGTCGATATTCGAGCTTTATTTTATCAATAGTATTTCATTTTACTTTAGTCATTAGTTATTTCTATATCACGCAACAACGCCCGGTGATAATCCATCAACCTGCACCGGCTGTTATGCTTAGCTTAAGTGAAAACGTCCAAGCGGTGAATAAAGAAAAACAGATTGTCGGTGTTGATCAGCAAATGGCTGTCGCCAGCCAAAAAAAACAGCAACAAGAGATTGCGGAGAAACAACCCAATCTTATTATTAATGAAAATGCAGATATTTTGCTTGAAAAGCCGAAAAAAGTGCTACAAAACCAGACTTCAGTTAAGGTTGCCCCTTCAATTGCACCAACCAAACCTTCACCTATTGTCAGTGAAAATGTATCGAGCCTATCCGCGCCCTCAACAAGCCATTCTGTTGCGAAACAACAGGCTAACGATGTTTCTGCAAATTATGATAGTGATGCAAATAAAGAAGCAGATGCCTTGGCATTATGGCAAGCTAAAGCCAAAGGTCATTTAAATCGTTATAAAGCTTATCCTGAAGAAGCGAAAAGAAAAGGGCGTACGGGAGCACCTAAAGTGCGTTTTATTGTTGATGGACAAGGTTATGTCATAGCCTGCGAATTGATTAATAGCAGTGGTGTCCGCTCACTAGATAAAGAGGCACAAAGTGTTATTAAGCGTGCTCAGCCATTACCAAAGCCCCCAGAAGAACTGCTTTTTAATGGTCAAATAACAATTGAAATGGCAATTGAATTTTCCACATTGACTTTATAATCCTAACATAACAAGGAATTAAACATGTTATCCGCGACAAGAAAAACGGTGACGCAGGGATTAACAGGTGCCATGATGGCAATCTTGATCACCGCAACACCGACAATGGCTCAAACAGAGAAGGACGTTATTATGATGCCACCGAAAGCGAATAAAATCCCCCATGTGATGACAGAACATGGTGACACTCGTACTGATAATTATTATTGGCTTAGGGATGATGCACGCAAAGATAAACAAGTTATTGACTATCTTAAGGCTGAAAATGCTTATACTGAGTCAGTAATGGCAGCGGGCAAAACACTAGAAAATACGCTCTATAATGAGATGGTTGAGCGTATGGCACAAAATGATGCCTCAGTGCCTTATGACTATAATGGCTATACTTACCAAACCATTTACCAAGAAGGTAAAGACTTTCCTATTTATCAACGTAAACCAATAGGAAGTGATGGAGAATGGGAAATTCTTGTTGATGGTAATGAACGAGCTAAAGGACATGAGTTTTATCAATTAGGTGATTTAGCCATTAGTCCAGATAACAAACGTATTGCTATTGCTGAAGATAAAGAAGGACGTCGTAACTATACAGTTGCTTATAAAGATCTGACAGATAAAACATGGCAAGAGAATGTCTTAACCAATATTTCAGCGAATTTAGTATGGGCAAATGATAGCCAAACACTGTTCTATGTAGATAAAGATCCGCAAACTTTATTGCCATACCAGATTTATCGCCATCAATACGGTAGTGATAGAAAACAAGACGTGAAAATCTTTGAAGAGAATGATGATCGTTTTTATACCTGGATGGAAAAAAGCAAATCAGAAGATTATATTCTAGTCACTATTGCAAGCTCTACAACTTCTGAATATCGTTTAATTGATGCCAATGCACCAGAAAAACCCATGGTGGTTTTTTCTCCTCGCCAAGAAGGGCGAGAATATTATATCGATCATTTTAAAGGTGAATTTTATATTCGCTCTAATCATGAAAGTGAGCTATATGGTCTTTATAAAACGGCCTCTATCGATGCACCTTGGCAAACCGTAATTGCTCCTCAGCCAGAAGTAGACTTGGAAAGCTTCGAACTGTTTAATCGTTGGTTAGTGCTTGAAGAGCGCAAACAAGGTTTAGTGTCATTACGCCAAATTGATTGGAAAACAGGACAATCAACAAATATTATTTTTGATGATCCTGTCTATATGGCATGGCTAAGTGTCAATCCACAAGCTGATAGCGAAGAGTTACGTTTTGGTTATACCTCAATGACTACGCCTTCTTCTACCTATCAATGGAATATGCAAACCAAAGAAAAACAATTGCTTAAACAGCAGGAAGTGAAAGGCTTTAAGCATGATTTGTATGAAAGTGAACGTATTTGGGTAAAAGCACAAGATGGTGTCGAGGTGCCTGTATCGCTGGTTTATCGTAAAGACTTATTTAAGAAAGGCGAAAATCCAATCTTAATTTACGGTTATGGCTCTTACGGCAGCAGTATCGACCCCTCGTTTAGCTCTGCCCGTTTAAGTTTATTAGATAGAGGTTTTGTATATGCCATTGTCCATGTCAGAGGTGGCGGTGAATTAGGTAAACGCTGGTATAACCAAGGGAAAATGGAGCATAAAGTCAACTCCTTTACTGACTTTATCGACGCCACAAAATACCTTATTAACCAAGGTTATGGTGCACCCAAACATGTCTACGCGATGGGCGGTAGTGCTGGTGGATTACTTATGGGAGCCGTTATCAATATGGCACCTGAACTCTACCGTGGTGTTGTGGCCCAGGTACCATTTGTAGATGTTTTGACAACCATGCTGGATGCTTCTATTCCGCTAACAACAGGTGAATATGAAGAGTGGGGTGATCCTGCAGATAAAGACGTTTATTTCCGTTTAAAATCTTATAGCCCTTACGATAATGTTGAGGCTAAAGCCTATCCTCATTTATTGGTCACTACAGGTTTACATGATTCTCAAGTTCAATATTGGGAGCCGGCAAAATGGGTGGCTAAATTACGTGAATTAAAAACAGATAATAATTTACTTCTGCTTGAAACAGATATGAGTGCAGGACATGGAGGTAAATCCGGTCGTTTTAATCGTCTACGTGATACTGCGAGAGAATATGCCTTTATTTTAATGTTAGAGCAGCCTGATATTTATTTTAAGACACAAAATATCAAGTAATTAAACCAAGCCTTTTAAATTTTTAATGATTAACCTGTCTCTCTTTAATGAGAGACAGGGTTAATGCTATTAATTTTTATCTTATAAAACAATAATAACAATATCGTTATTTATTAAATTAAATAACTTTTAGCTTATAGAAAGCAAAGTGAGCCTATTTAAATAAAACAAAGAATAGGTTTATTATGAAAACTCAATTAACAAGGAACATACTTGGCTCTTGTATTTTATTTTCTGGTATTCATTCTCTGGTGTTTGCGGCTGAAACGGAAAAAACAGTTCAATTTAGTAGTTTAAAAGTCTCATCGGCACAAAAACAAACACCAGAGCAAAAAGCGTTAGCTAAGCCGGGGGCTTATAGCGCTATTGGTGAAATCAATAATCTTAGCTCGGTAGAACAAGCATTACGATCTACACCGGGAACTTACACCCAAATGGATGCCAGTCAGCCGGGTGTTGGGGTTAATATCCGGGGATTAAGTGGTTTTGGTCGAGTCAATATGATGATTGATGGGGTGACACAAACGATGTATAGCACGTCACCTAGCCAATATGCGCATGGTGGACAACCATACAACCAGTTTAATAGCATGATCGATCCTAACTTTATTGTGCAAATTGATATTTCTCGTGGTCAACAAGATGGTGAAAATAGTATTAATGCGTTAGCGGGGAGTGCTAATTTTAAAACAATAGGTATTGATGATGTTTTATTTTCTAATCATCGTTGGGGAATAAGAAGTAAAGCGGCTCGAGGGACTAATGGATTAGGTTATAACGGTATGGTTGCGATTGCAGGAAAACAGCCGATATTTAATCATGATGGTTATATTGGCGCTATGTTTGCCATAAGTGGACATAATATTGAATCTTCTTATAAAAATGGGGCAGGTTTTAATAGTCATGAGTTTGCAACCACTAAAGACTTTAACCAAAAGCCACATTCTGAATTAGCAAAAATATCGTTTAAACCCAATGATTCTCATGAAATAGAATTAAGCGGTCGGTTTTATAATAATAAATTTAATCGAAGAACCATAGAGAGCCAAGATTATTATGCTAAATATCGTTATACCCCGCTAAACGATCTTTTTGATAGTGAAATATTATTGAGTAGAAGCCAAGCTTCGCAAAAATTTGCCGGTGACTCTTTAATGTCATTACGCAATGGGCATGCGAAAAATATTTCCAATGCACTTGTCGCTAAAAATACCAGTCGATTTAATTATCATGAGCTGGATATGGCACTAACATTAGGCACTAAACTGATGTCGATTGATTATAATCGAGAAGTGACAGCTCCTTCGAGCGATCCATGGCAATCACAAAATATGATTGAATACAATGTATTTGCTCCGCAAGGAAAAAACGACATCAGCAGTCTTTTTTCACAAATGAAATTTGAATACGATATTTATACCCTCGCATTAAATTTAAACTATACGGATTATCATATTAAAGGATATAAACCCGCTTGTGATCCCAAAGCAGCGTGTTTCCCTGAAGGTGCGATGAATGTTAATCGCCACGAAAAAGCGTGGGAGCCGGGAGCACTCTTTTCTGCACAAATTATCCCTGAATTTGAACCATTTATCAGTTATGCCCATACGACAAGGGCACCAAACCCACAGGAAATTTTCTTTGCTAATGAAGGTGGGGCATCGATGAACCCCTTTTTAAGAAGTGAGAAAGCGGATACTTTCCAAATAGGTTTTAATAGCTATCGCCCTGATTTAATTGTTGCCGGAGACAGCTTTCGCTTAAAAGCACTTTGGTATCATACTAAAGTTAAAAACTATATTTCCAGTGATTCTTATAATGTTTGTAAAGGGGGTAAACGTTGTAAAATCGATGGCACTTTTACTGACGATGACTACAGTGGCATGGAATACGATGGAAATATCTATTTATACACAAATAGCCTTGATCCTGTCACGATGAGAGGCTATGAACTACAAGTAAACTATGATGCTGATGTATTTTATACCACACTTTCTTATAGCAATGAGCGTACCTCACAACCCACTTCTCTTGCGATGGGGGATTTTGGGCAAAGTCCTGCATCAGAGCTTCCCAAATACTACGCAACGATTGATGCTGGTGTGAGGTTATTCGATGACCGATCTCTCGAATTAGGCACCATCATTCAAATTACCGGTAAAAGTCGTAAAGCTTCAGCTGAAGGGTTTGATTTTGATACAGGCACTATTCCCATGGTCGAACAAGAAAAAATCCCTACCGTGATCAACGCGTACGCTAACTATCAAATGAATAAAAATGTGTCATTAAAATTTGCGGTACATAATCTCATGAATAAAAATTATTCAAATGCACTTGATAGAAGTAATTCAGCGCCAATTATGGATGAACAGGGACAAAATAAACAAACGGCTAGAGGCAGAAGTTTCCTGTTTGGTGGAGAAATTCGTTTTTAATATAAACGATAATATACCCTGAAAGCAGGGCGAAAGCGTTTTCTGCTATCCATCGTTACCAAGTAACACAAACGGCATCATTAAGATGCCGTTGTTATGGTTGCCATGTATGGTTTAAATGGATGACTTACTCTTGGGGGATGGTTTACGTTTAACAGATATTTTTTGTGTATTTATCACTTCACTGGTGATCCAGCCATCTTCAACACGCGTTTTTAGCGTATCACCTTTTTTAACTTGTTTCGTATTTTTCAGTACGTCACCTGAAGCAACTTCACTAATACTGTAACCACGAGAAAGGGTTGCGAGAGGACTCACACTTTCTAAACGTGAACAGCTAATTGCAAATTGTTCACGTTGACGAGCAAGCTGTTGTGAAATACTTTCTCTCATACGATAAATTAGCTGTTGTTGTTGGCGCAGTAGTGCTTGTATTTGAGGGCTTGGCTCTTGGTAATTAAGGCGTTTTTGTAGCTGAGTATGTTGATTCTGTTTTGTTTGTAGGAGGCGCTGAAAACTGGTCACTAAACGCTGTTTAGTTGCAGCCAATACATTTTGTTGGCGAGCAAGCCGTAAGTGCGGATGCTGTTGTTGTAAGCGATGATGAAGTTGTGTTAGTGCGCGTAATTTTTTTGCTAGATAATAATCCATTGCCATTTCAAGACGTTGTTGCTGTGACTGCAATTGGCGTAATAGCTCGAGTTTGTTGCGACTAATTAACTCAGCAGCGGCAGAAGGGGTTGGTGCTCTAAGATCGGCAATAAAATCAGCAATAGTCACATCGGTTTCATGACCCACGGCACTGACAATAGGAATATCACTAGCAAAAATAGCACGGGCTACGCGTTCATCGTTAAATGCCCAGAGATCTTCCAATGAGCCGCCACCTCGGCCGACAATTAGCACATCACATTCTTTACGACGGTTAGCCAACTCAATGGCATGGACTATCTGCATTGGTGCTTCCGCACCTTGAACGGCTGTGGGATAAATAATAATAGGTAATGAGGGATCACGACGACGTAGAATATTTAAAATATCGTGTAAGGCTGCGCCAGTTGAAGAGGTGATCACCCCAATTTGTTTAGCAGGTGTTGGTAGTGGTTTTTTATGAAGAGCATCAAATAAACCTTCAGCACTTAGTTTTTGTTTTAAAAGCTCAAATTGTTGCTGTAATAATCCATCACCCGCTGGTTGCATGCTTTCGACAATCAGTTGGTAATCACCACGGGGTTCGTACAGTGTGATAGTCGCACGTACTAATACTTGCTGACCATGTTGAGGGCGAAAAGTGACTTTTGTGTTTTGACCGCGAAACATCGCCGCTCTAATTTGAGCATGGGTATCTTTTAACGTGAAATACCAATGACCAGAAGCAGGTTGAGTAAAATTGGAAATTTCAGCACTGATCCAAATGCGACCCATTTCCATTTCTAATAACTGGCGAACGGTCTTATTTAGACGGCTAACAGTAAAAATATTATTGTTTATCGGTAGAGTCATGTGAGCCAGATCAAATTTTAAAACAAAGACTTAATTGACTGATACTACCTAAGTTAGCCAGAGGATCAATAAAAATTTTCAAAAAAAGCTAGAAGCAACCGATTACGGTGTGTATAATGCCGCGGCAATATTTTCCATTTCTTAAAAGCCGCCTTGGTGAGATATTGCTATGTTACGAATTAAAAAAGAAGCACTTACATTTGATGATGTTTTGTTAGTTCCTGCACACTCGACTGTCCTTCCTAATACTGCTGATTTATCTACTCAACTGACTGAAACAATTCGCTTAAATGTGCCTATGCTTTCTGCTGCAATGGATACTGTGACTGAAGCATCTTTAGCTATTGCATTAGCTCAAGAAGGTGGAATTGGTTTTATCCACAAAAACATGCCTATCGAACGCCAAGCTGAAGAAGTTCGTCGTGTTAAAAAACATGAAAGCGGTGTTGTGACGGATCCTATCACGGTAACACCAGAAACTTCTTTACGCGAAGTCCAAGCAATGACAGAACGTAATGGTTTTGCTGGCTATCCGGTAGTGACTAAAGACAATGAATTAGTGGGTATTATTACTGGTCGCGATGTTCGCTTTGTCACTGATTTAGATCAACCTGTCACTGCGGTAATGACGCCAAAAGAGCGTTTAGTTACCGTTAAAGAAGGTGAAGCGCGTGATGTTGTTATGCAAAAAATGCATGAGAAGCGCGTAGAAAAAGCCTTAGTAGTCGATGATCATTTCCACTTAAAAGGCATGATCACCGTTAAAGATTTCAAAAAAGCAGAACGCAAGCCTAATGCATGTAAAGATGAGCATGGTCGTTTACGTGTAGGTGCTGCGGTTGGCGCTGGTGCAGGTAACGAAGAGCGTATCGCCGCATTAGTGGCAGCTGGTGTTGATGTTCTTCTTATCGACTCCTCACATGGTCATTCCGAAGGGGTATTACAGCGTATTCGTGAAACTCGCGCTTTATATCCAAACTTACCTATTATTGGGGGGAATGTGGCAACCGCAGAAGGGGCTTTAGCGCTGGCGGATGCAGGTGTGAGTGCTGTTAAAGTGGGTATTGGCCCTGGCTCTATTTGTACCACTCGTATCGTAACAGGTGTTGGGGTTCCACAAATCACTGCGATTGCTGATGCTGTTGAAGCACTGAAAGATCGCAATATTCCGGTGATTGCTGATGGTGGTATTCGTTTCTCTGGTGATATTGCTAAAGCATTAGCCGCTGGAGCAGCATGTGTAATGGTTGGCTCTATGTTTGCAGGCACAGAAGAATCTCCGGGTGAAATCGAGCTATTCCAAGGTCGCTCTTATAAATCTTACCGTGGTATGGGCTCTTTAGGCGCAATGTCTAAAGGTTCATCAGATCGTTATTTCCAAACTGATAATGCAGCAGACAAATTAGTACCAGAAGGTATTGAAGGTCGTGTGGCATATAAAGGCTTACTGAAAAATATCGTTCACCAACAAATGGGTGGCTTACGTTCATGTATGGGCTTAACAGGCTGTGCAACCATCAAAGAATTAAATACCAAAGCTGAATTTGTTCGCATCAGTGGTGCGGGTATTCAGGAAAGCCATGTTCATGATGTGACTATCACGAAAGAATCGCCTAACTATCGTTTAGGTATGTAATTATTCGAGAAAGGCTTGAAAACAGAAAATGTTAACAAGCCTTTCAATTTAATGACTTTTTATTTGTTTTGGAATTCACCACAAATGACAGCAAATATCCATAATCATCGCATTCTTATCCTTGATTTCGGTTCGCAATATACACAGCTTATTGCTCGCCGTATTCGCGAAATCGGCGTTTATTGTGAACTCTGGGCATGGGATGTTACCGAAGAACAAATTCGTCAATTTAACCCCAATGGTATTATTCTGTCTGGTGGCCCTGAAAGTACTACAGAAGACAATAGCCCACGCGCTCCGGAATACGTCTTTAATGCGGGTGTGCCGGTATTAGGCATCTGCTATGGCATGCAAACTATGTCTATGCAATTAGGCGGTGATGTTGAAGTCTCAGGTGAGCGTGAATTTGGTTATTCACAAGTTGAGATCCGCGAAACCTGCGAACTGTTCCGTGATATTCAAGACTCCGTAAGTGAAGATGGCAAACCTTTATTAGATGTATGGATGAGCCACGGTGATAAAGTTACGGCTATTCCTGCTGATTTTGTCACTATTGCTAGCACTGAAACTTGCCCATTTGCGATTATGGCAAATGAAGAGAAACGTTTCTATGGTGTACAGTTCCACCCAGAAGTTACTCATACCCATCAAGGTTTAGCCATTTTAAAACGCTTTGTGTTAGATATCTGTGGTTGTGACGCATTATGGACATCCGCGGCGATTATTGAAGATACTGTTGCTCGTTTAAAACAACAAATTGGCGACGATCACGTTATTCTCGCGCTATCGGGTGGTGTAGACTCTTCTGTTACCGCATTATTATTAAATCGTGCCATTGGTAAACGCTTAACCTGTGTATTTGTTGATAATGGCTTATTACGCCTTAACGAAGCCGAACAAGTTATGGCGATGTTTAAAGGCAAATTTGACCTCAATATTATCCATGTTGAAGCTGAAGATCGTTTCTTAACTGCGTTAAAAGGTGAAAACGATCCGGAGAAAAAACGCAAAATTATCGGTCATACCTTCATTGAAATCTTTGATGAAGAAGCGGTTAAATTACCGCAAGTCAAATGGCTAGCACAAGGCACAATCTATCCTGATGTGATTGAATCAGCCGCATCTGCAACAGGTAAAGCGCATGTGATCAAATCACACCATAACGTAGGTGGCTTACCTGAAGATATGAAGTTAGGTTTAGTGGAGCCATTAAAAGAACTATTTAAAGATGAAGTGCGTAAAATCGGACTTGAGTTAGGTTTACCTTACGACATGCTATACCGTCATCCATTCCCAGGACCAGGTTTAGGGGTGCGTGTATTGGGTGAAATCAAGAAAGAGTATTGTGATTTACTACGTCGTGCTGACGCTATCTTTATTGAAGAGCTACATAAAGCCGATTTATACAATAAAGTCAGCCAAGCATTTACAGTATTCCTACCTGTCCGTTCAGTGGGTGTTATGGGCGATGGCCGTAAATACGATTGGGTAGTTTCATTACGTGCTGTAGAAACCGTAGACTTTATGACTGCACATTGGGCACACTTACCTTACGATTTCTTAGGCCGTGTTTCTAATCGCATTATCAATGAAGTAAATGGTATTTCTCGCGTGGTTTATGATATCAGCGGAAAACCACCAGCAACGATTGAGTGGGAATAAAATACCGTTTATCAGCACTAGTTGATAAAGGTTAAAAAACCAAGAGCCATCAGTATGTTACTGGTGGCTTTTTTGTTTTCTATGGTTGCTAATGGTTGACAAGAACCGAAAAAAATGACGGTATAGGAGACGGTATCAAAAAATAAATTATAAAATTAAGATACTAAAGTAGTTATGTTGCTATTGTTAGCTCTAGTCATCATCATAATTGGCAACATTATTAAATTTAAGAGTTGTAAGGAAATACCGAGTAACATCATCATGCATAATCAGATATTAAAAAAACTGCCACAAATAGAGCAAATGCATCAAATAAAACTACTTTATGTTGCTGAAAGTGGAAGCCGTGCTTGGGGCTTCGCATCAACGAATAGTGACTATGATGTACGAGGTATTTTTATACGGCCTCGCAATGCATATCTTTCAATTGATAAACCTAAAGAAACATTTGAGTGGATAGAAAATAATTGGTTTGATGTAGGAGCTTGGGATATTACGAAAGCATTGCATCTATTACGTAAGTCAAATGCTATCTTATTTGAGTGGTTACAATCACCTATTGTTTATCAACAATATGCTGGTATCCAAAAAGAATTATTTGAGTTGGCACAATTATATTATCAACCCCAAATCATTGTTCATCATTATAGAGGGATCGCAAAAGCCGTTAGTAGACATCATTTTGAAGAGAGTCATGCAAGTAAAGCGATAGATGAGCCCATAAAATTAAAAAAATATTTCTATCTCTTACGTTCACTTTTAGCTGCTTATTGGACAGTAAAAACGGGGAATATCCCACCGATGGAACTTAATCAGCTAATAAATATATTAACTACAGATGAGCAAATAATTATTCGAGAGTTAGTGAGCTTTAAAGCAGATAAAGATGAACACTTTACTTGGCTACCAACCGATAATATACAAAAACTGATCACTTTTTTATGGCAAGAAACAGCAACTCAATTAGCGAAACGCACCGTACCAGATAGTGAAATATTAAATAATTGGTTTAGGAAAATACTTGATGAAACTGACCATTGACAATATAAAGCCTTACCTTTTATTTGAAACAATTTCAGGTAGTCGTTCACAAAATTTGGCAACAGATAGTTCAGATACTGATATTAAAGGTGTTTTTTATCTACCTAAAGAGATGTTTTATTGCTCTGATTATGTGCCACAAGTAAGTAATAAAACTAATGATATCGTTTATTATGAATTAGGGCGATTTGTTGAATTACTGTGTGCGTCTAATCCTAATATTTTAGAATTATTAAATGCACCAGAGCATGTTGTTATTTATCGTCATCCATTATTTATGCAATTTAACCCAGAATGGTTTTTATCAAAGGAATGCGTACAGACTTTTGTGCATTATGCTCAAGGGCAAATAAAAAAAGCGCAAGGGTTAAATAAGAAGATCATGGATCCTATAGATAAAGAGTTAAAAACAATCCTTGATTTCTGTTATATCATTGAAGATGGAAAAAGCCTATTACTGAATAATTGGCTTAAAAAACGTTGTTGGGAGCAGCAAAATATTGGGTTGGTTAAAATCAATCATGCACAAAATCTTTATGCAGTTTTTTATGATCCAAATAGTGATTATCAAGGCGTAATAAAAAAAGATAATGCCACCGATGTTTTACTAAGCAGTGTCTCTGAAACAGCTATATTACAAGCCTATCTTAGTTTTAATAAAGACGGCTACAGTACCTATTGCAAGCAGTATCATGCTTATTGGCAATGGGTTGAGGAGCGTAATGAAGCCCGCTATCAGCAAAATATTGAACATGGACGAAGTTACGATAGTAAAAATATGATGCACACTTTTAGGTTGCTTTATATTGCATTAGGAATTGCTACTGAAAAAAAAGTCAAAGTTTGGTGTGATAACAGGGATGAATTGTTAGAAATTAAATCTGGCGCTTTAAGTTATGAAACATTATTTGAGCGAAGTAAAATATTAATAGAAAAAATTGAGCAAGCTTTTCAACAAAGTCAATTACCAGAAAAAATCAATCCCGAATTAATTAAACAAGTATTAGTGAATATTCGTAAAGAATTATATCAATAATAGAATACTATTATCCCTTACAAGGTTGTAAGGGATAAACTATTAGTTATAAATAATAAAATAAAAGTTATTTATAATCTAACATTAGGCATAAGTAATTAACTTACTAGAAGATAATCTGGATAAGCATCGGTTAATTTCATATAAATACGCTTATTTTGCGCATTTTTTCTGAAATCTTGTTTTAAACAGATCCGAGTTGCATTTTTTAACTCTGCGGGAAGATTATCACTTTCTGTAGGCGTAATAATGGAAAAACGCACTTTCTTTTTAGACCGACTTAAATTATAAGGTAAACCTAAAATACGTCTTGCGACTCTGTTTGTTTTCACAACTCACTCCTTTTTTACATGTAATATAGAGAAAGCTCGTTAATTATAACAGAAAATAACTAGGGTAAGATATCGGTTAAATTTATTCTTTAGGATAATAACCTATAAAAACCAGTTTGTTGTTTTTTTATTTTTTCGTTTGCTCATTAGCGTTTTATTGTTCATTTCTTTGACTTATAAAAAATTAATAATAATTTATTGTTTATATTTTTTCTGTGAATATAAAAATAATCTCAAAAAGAAAAGTCTTTAAAAAAGATTTAGCAGTTAAATAGTAATTAGCCTTAATATTTTACTTTGTTTATTTGTCTCATTATTGAGATTGTAAGTATTGTTTTATTTACAAAATTCTATCATTTTTATCACAAATAAGATGAAATAGCATGATAATGCAATGAAATAATCATTAATTTAGGCTTTGATGTATCCATTCTAGATAACCATGAAACCCATTTTCTATAGGGACAATAATGACTTCTGGTGTATCGTAAGGGTGCATTTTTACTAGTGTATCAATCAAAATCTGTTGTTTTGAACTCTCGCTTTTGATCATCATAAGTACCTCATTATCTTCAACAATTTCATTATTCCAATGATAGATAGATTTGATATTGGGAAGGACGTTAATACAAGCTGCAAGCTTCGCCTGTATAAGATGGTGAGCTATTTCATGGGCGACAGTTTCATTAGGAGCTGTTGAATAAGCGATAATCATATTTTTCCTCTGTATTAATGAGTCTATGGTTAATTTGTTATAGGGTAATTAACTTTAATATCATCAAAATAAAACTTTTTAAAACTTAACGCTAAGATTTCTCTTTTTAACCGAATAAAAACATATTTTCAAAAAAAACTTTCTCGATATGAGATAATTACGGCATTATTAAATGGATTTTACATATTTTCAGTTTCTTTTTGTAAAGAAAAACACCCATTTGCCGATATTAGTAGTTGTTAAATGAAATGTATCTAATTGTGTTATAAGAACATATTCAACAAAAATTGTTATTACCTTCTGCAATATCGTAAATATAAAATAAATTAATTATTAATAAGATTTATAAAAAATAGTGGGGTTTAAAATGGATAATAATTCGCTAAAAAATGCGAGTTTATTTGATAATGATCCCGTTCTTTATGCTGCATGGCTTTACTATCAGGACGGACTCAGTCAAAGTGAAGTTGCAAATATTATGAGCGTTTCTCGAGTGACTGTTGTGAAGTATTTACATCTCGCGAGAGAAAAAGGTTTCGTTAATATAAGCTTGGATTCATCAGTATTTTCTACGATTGATTATTCAATCAGAATAAAAGCAAAATTTAATCTTAATAATGTGCTTATTTTACCTGATGAAGAAAAGAATAAATCGCAACAAACATCAAATATGAATCGAGAAAGATTAGCTAAAGCAGGGGCTATGTATCTTTCTCAGATAATCAGCAATGATGATATTTTAGGTGTAGCTTGGGGAAGAACAATCCATAAACTAGGGCACTATCTCCCCACTAAAACACTAGAAAATGTCACCGTGTTACAAATGATTGGGGCTGTAGCCCCACAACCTGATTTTACTACTGCGGAATCTGCCGCTTTGATCGCCAATAAGTTTTCAGGTTGCAGTATTAATTTGCATGTACCGGCTGTAGTGTCAAATGCACGTTTGGCAATGGAGCTACAAGCAGAACCCATAATACGGCGTAATTTCTCTGCTTTAAATCAATGTAATAAAGCTTTGTTTGTAGTGGGTAATACTCAAGATGACAATCCTTTGATTACAACAGGCGTACTCACCACAAATGAGATGGCACAATATCGCGATTTAGGTGCTGTTGGTGTCATTTGTGGTCGATTCTATGATGCACAAGGTAATCCTCTGCTTTCTGATATCGACCTTAGAATTATGGGAATTAGTCTTGCACAGTTAAGACAGATCCCACAGCGTATTTTTATTGCTGGAGGCGTTGAAAATGTTGCTGCAACCATAGGCGCAATAAAAGGGGGATATGCTACAGATATTGTCATCGATGAAGTGACGGCATTAGCATTATTGGAGTTGAGTATTTAATAGTGAGATCCTCGTTTAAACGAGGATTTGTTATTAATATCGCTGTTATTTTTCATCTAGATCGCTTATCAAAATATGAGTGATTATGTATTTTTATTCTAGGTACAGAGTGATAAAAATATCTTAATAAATAAATTAGAGATGAAAAGTAAAATGATAGCTTGCTAGCACTTTGCTGTTTTTTTCTTACTAAGATCTTGCCTTAATTTCTCATACCTATCATTATATAAAAAATTATATAACGATATTGTGTTTGAGGATGTTATGAAACGCCAAGTTTTGGTAGGTTTAGGTTTTGCACTAGGATTATTTTGCCATAATAGCTTTGCTGTAGAGCTTCATCTTTATGCTGGCGCAGGATTAAAACAGCCTGTAGAGCAAGTTGTTGGTCTATTTGAAAAAGAAACCGGCAATACAGTGACTATCGAATATGGTGGTTCAGGCCAAATTCTTACACGCTTTAATCTCACTCAACAAGGTGATCTGTTTTTTCCCGGCTCTCAAGAGTATGTAGAGAAGTTAGCGAAACAAAATCAGGTGGTTAGCCAATATCCTATTGTGCGTCATATTCCTGTTATTGCTGTCAGAAAAGATAAAATCGGTGAGATCAAAACTATCACAGATCTTGCAAATAGTTCATTGAAATTAGGTATGGGAGATGCAAAAGCAATTGCATTAGGTAAAAGCGGTGAACAATTAATCGAAGCGTCAGGCCAAGGTGAGCAGTTACGAAATAAAGTGGTTGTTCGTACAGCAACCATTAAACAGTTACTTATGTATTTATTAAATGGTGAGGTTGATGCTGCCATTATTGGTTACGCTGATGCAATGAAAAACCAAGATAAATTAGTTTTATTACCCATACCTGAAGGAAGCCCCGAAGAAATTGCGACATTAGCGGTATTAAAAACTTCAACAAATCCCACACAAGCACAACAATTGGCTGATTATTTTTCTCGTCCCGAAGGAATAAAGGCTTTTACTGATTATGGTTTTCTACCTGTTATTTCAAAACCATAGATTTTTCTCACATTATTTGTATTTTTGCCACCGGCTCACAGGTGGCTTTTTTCATTTTTACAATAAATGTCATTAGTAGATTAAGAGAAGGCTTCACTGTGTATCGTTGGGCACTAATACCACTTTTATTATTATTATTTTTGATATTGGGATCACTTATTGCATTAATTTGCCAACTCTCTTATCACGAACTCACCATGGTTATTACTGATGCTGAATTTCATTTTGCCGTATTGATGTCACTGAGCACCGCGTTAACATCATTGTGTTTAGCCGTGCTCTTAGCTGTACCTGCAGCTTGGGTGATGGCAAGATCGTCATTTAAAGGACAGCGTTTTATTGATGCGTTACTCGATTTACCCTTAGTCACGCCTCCTTTGGTAATAGGTATTGGATTATTATTATTGTTAGGTCATCAAGGACCTTTAACAGGGGTTTTCCCTCAATTATCTCGTGCCCTTTTTTCTCCCTTGGGGATTATTATTGCTCAAACATATGTTGCAAGTGCAATCATTATGCGTAATAGCCTTGCGGCGTTTAAAGCTATTGATCCTGCTTATATTCAAACCGCACAGAATTTAGGATTAACACCAACAAAAACGCTTATTTTGGTTGAGATCCCACTTTGTTGGTCTGTATTAATCAGTGGTTGTATTGTGGCTTTTTCTCGAGCATTAGGGGAGTTTGGAGCAACATTAATGTTGGCAGGGGCCACACGATTAAAAACAGAAACCTTACCAATGGCAATCTATTTAAATATAGCGAGTGGTGATTTCTCGCTTGCGATAGGTTGCGCTTTAGTACTGATAGCAATTGCAATTACTCTATTGTTTGCTTTACACCGTTTACAGCGTGATAGGAAATTAGCATGTTAACCATTCACTCGTTGACTACCGGTATTTTAACCGAGGTTTCATTACACCTAGAGCAAGGGTGTTGTTTAGGGATCAGTGGCTCATCAGGTAGCGGCAAAACAACGTTACTCAATGCTATTGCGGGTTATACCGGCTATACAGGGGATATTGTTTTAGCTAACCAAAATATGAATAAATTACCTGTTTGGCAGCGCCCCTGTCGTTATTTAAATCAGCGTCTTTATTTATTCCCTTTTCTCACTGTAAAGCAAAATTTATGGCTGGCACAATATGCGGCTAAGCAAAAGCGCAGTAAAGAAAAAGAGATAGCGTTACTTGAACAGATGGGAATTGCTCATTTAGCAACACGTTATCCATCTCAAATATCAGGGGGAGAGCAGCAACGAGTTGCATTAGCAAGAGCACTCATTAGCCAACCCAAACTGTTATTAATGGATGAACCCTTTTCAAGTTTGGATTGGGAAACACGTTATCAGCTGTGGGAGCTTATTATCTCATTAAAAAAACAGCAGATAACGATGATAATAGTCACTCATGAGCCTCGTGAATTGCAAGCATTAGCAGATAAAACGCTGTTATTATCTAATGGGAAAATTGTGCAAGAAAGTAAAAACTAAAATAAAAATATGCAGATGATCACCAAGCCATCACAGACCAGTGAATAACGCGTCCCATAATTTTAACGGAGTCAATTTCTGCAAATTCATCAGGAAATTCATCTTTATTGTAGCTACGAATAATTAATTTTCCGCCTGGCTGACGGTAGAGCAATTTTATTCTAAATAATGAATCTTGTTCGATAGCATAAATACCGCCATCCACAATCCGCGTATTACCTGTATCAACGGTCACTGTTGAACCATTTGGAATAACCGGAGACATACTATCACCATAGACGGAAAAACAGATCACATTTTGTGGTGAAGCGCCATAGCGGCGTAGTGTGCTTTTGGAGAATCTCAATTTATAACCATTATGATCTTCGTTAGTACAGCAGCCATCACCAGCGGCAAGTTCAATACTTTTAAAATAACGGATCTCGACTTCATCAGCATTGAGAGGGGTATCGTTATCCCATTCACTGACTGAATGCCATTCATCTTGGGGAGGTATTTCAGAAGCGTGTGTTTGTTTATTATCCCCTTCGAGCAACCACGATAATTCACAATTTAACGCTTTTGCTAATTCAGGTAAAAAACGAGGGCGTTTGGTTTTGCCACTCTCAAGTTGTTCAATTGATTGTTGCGTTGTACCCGCCAAGGTAGCAAGCTCAGACTGTGTTAAACCTAACGCAATACGTTTGTCTTTGGTGCGTTTTGCAATAGACATGAGTGACTCCTAATACGTGTCCTTACATATTTTAAGTATAAAGAGTATACCGTAACTAGAAAACAAATTAAATTGTATTTTGTGGGGTGTTCAACGAAAAAGGGTGATTATTTTAATTGAAAGACATCATCGGCGCTATTTGGCGGTGTTAGGTATGGATTTTCATCGGTCACTTCGGGATCACGTAATACTTCACCACAAAAAATATAGAGATCGGGTCTTTTCTTTTTGAGATAGTTTAAGCGAATAGTACATTCATCCTTGGTATAAATGGTTTCTGTTACTGGAACCGCATCACAAGAATCATGCCCGCATGGACTGACTAATAAAACATAACCGACCAGCATGAGCTGTGAAGTAAACATAGCATACCCTTTTAACTATTCATGTTTGGTCATTGAAATCAGATGGCTAGATTACCTATTCATGATCCAAAATGCAGTTTCTATTTATCTTAAATTGACTTAATGGTGTAAAAAGGCGCATTGTGTCACAAAATTTCTAGTCTTTATTTGTATTTTACACCGAAATGTTATAGGTCTACTTAGAAAATCGTGTTGTCATATCATGATTAAATATTAAAAAACAAATAGATTTGTTTTATTGAGATAAACGTTATTGTAATTTTGTATCACTATCGTAACTGATTTTGCAACATACTGTCTTTGTGTGTTTTAAAATAAGCTTTGTCAATGATATGGCATTTTACCTATTTTGCTAACAGATAACTATTTTTATTGAATCTGTTAATGGCGACAGCGTGATGCGTTGCCGATCCTCTTTTTTCGAGATAAAAATACAAAAATAGAACATAAAAAAGTTTTATATGGTAATAATGTTTCTGCTCACTTTTAGATTCATTATATATTCAATATTTTTTTATAAATATAGATAGAAATATTTTACTCGATTGTTGGGAGGAATTTTTCAAATATTTTTTACTAGGATTATTCTATATTAAAAAAAATTTATGACGAAACCTATTAATGTCACGTATAATTCCGCGATAGAAAAGTTATTTTTCTATTGCACAAACATAGTTTATAAATAAATTAGTGTGTTGTATGAGATGGTTTTCCTTTTTATATAAGATGCTTATTGTATTAAATTAAATATTTATGGTGATGGTGAATTTATGTTAAAGAAAATGATGGGATTTATGTTTCTTGCGGTGGCAATGATGACATTATCTGCATGTGGTGATAAACAAGACGAAGCAGGAAAAGCCGCGGTTGAATTTATTGAAGCTGTCGCTTCCGGTGATGGTGATAAGGCTGTGTCATTAATGTATTTTGGTGATTTAGAAAAAGATCCAATGGCAGAGCAAATTACCGGCAAATTTAAAATGATCGTTGCCGAAGCGGGCAAAAAAATTAAAGAGCAAGGTGGCTTGGGTAAGGTTGAAGTAGCAAAAGTTGAATACAGCGAAGATAAAAATAAAGCCGTTGTCACACTCAAAACAGTGTTGAAAAATGGTGAAGAAAAAACAGAAAATCAAAATATGATCAAAGTTGATGGCAAATGGAAAGTTGAAGTTAAGTGATAATACGCTTTACTCTTGCATTAACTTTATACTTAGCGAGCACATTGACTGTGCTCGCTTTGCCTCATCAGTTAAAAAGTGGTGATCTGGTTTTTCGCGATGGTGATGAAGTTATTAGCGACATAATAAAGCAAGTTGATAACAGCGGGTTCAGCCACGTAGGAATGTTGTGGATAACTGAGCAAGGTATACAGGTTGTTCACTCAACACCCAGTGAACATGCTGATAGTAAAGATGGTGTTACTATCGATAGTTTGGATTTCTTTATCAGCCGTGCTAAGCCTAATTCTGTACGCTTTTACCAAGTGCGTGGAAGTGAACAAGCACGACAACAAGCGTTAGAAGCTGTTTTAAATCGAGTAGGGGAAAACTTCAGTATTCAGCAAGATAAAGGTGTTTATTGTACAGAGCTGGTGGCTGATGCATGGTTAAAAGCAGGAGTTTCTATTTCAACGGGCACACGTACATTACATATGCCGTTTATTTCTGAAAGAGCACTTATTTTTCCTGATAATATTATCCATTCCGAAAATGTTATTTTGATTGAATAAAATAAGGATAAAAGCCTTCTTCCCAAAGAATAAGTATAAATAAACCGCAAAATTTGGAAAGAAGGTTATCTTAACGGTATGGACGACAGTGAACGGCTTTAGCCTTTTCCACCTTGAAATGAAGGATAAAGTGTCATACCGCCATCAATGAAAATAGTTTGTCCAGTAATATAAGTAGATTGCTCCGATGCTAACCAAGCAGCAACATTAGCCACTGCTTCAGGCTCTGCGGCATATTTCATTGGGATCATCTCTTCTAATTCTTTGCGTAACGCATCATCTTGCATTTTTTCTTTATTTATTGGGGTATTAATAGCACCAGGGCCAATGGCGTTAATACGAATACCATAGTGTGCATATTCAAGAGCCAGTGATTGCGTTAACATTCTCACGCCACCTTTACTGGCAGCGTAACTAGCAAAAGTCGGCCATGGGATCACTTCATGAACTGAAGACATATTAATAATATTGCCTTTGATCTTATTCTCAACGAAATATTTCAATGCGGAGCGAGCCGTTAGAAAATAACTGGTTAAATTTATATCAATAATTTTACGCCAATCTTCTAAATTCACTGCATGGGAAGGGGTTTGTGTCTCAATTCCCGCATTATTGATCAGAAGATCGAGCTGACCAAAGTGGTCAATCGCTTTATAAATAAAGTTATGAGCAATTTTTTCATCACTAATGTCACCGCCAAAAATAATCGCTTTACCTTTACCATGTTTATTTAAGCTATCGGCTAATGCTTGAGCTTCATTTTCATCAGAGTGATAGTTGATAACAACGTTCATTCCTTCTTGAGCTAATCTCGTCACTACTGCTGCACCAATTCCTCGTGACGAACCTGTTACTACAGCAACTTTTCCTTGAAGATCGTGATACATACTACCTCCCATGTGCAATATCGTTATGTAAACAGCGACTGAGGATTAAGATATTTATCATTATTTAAGTATAAATACCCATAGAGTGACATTATTAGCGTTGTCACCCTATTAAGGATAGATGAACAATCATCATGGAGTGTTAAATAACGAAAAAAATTGAGAGAAAATGAATAATAAATATAAACATTTTTTTCTAGTGCTATCTTGATAATACAGGTAGTATGTTAAAAATTATTTCTTTTGTTATTTTTGAGTTATTAGGTTGTGGTTATGTAATACGCATTAAGGCACTGAAGATAAATAGTGCAAATACAGATAAATATACTCACTGAATTTTAATATAAATTTAGTAGGGTTCCTGTTACTTAATGAGTATAACACAATGAATAATCAATCAAAAAAATATGACAGAACATATCACTATCCTTTTTCACCAGGCACAACAAGCGATGATCGTATTAATGCCAATTGGTGGCAAGATATCTGCAAAATAAAGCATCTTATTCATACTGAAAAATTAGATGGTGAAAATAATTGCTTAAATCGAATGGGGGTTTTTGCTCGCTCTCATGCGACTCCGACACAATCTGCATGGACAGTACAACTACGCCAGCGTTGGCAATCCATCAGAAATGATTTAGGTAATTTAGATATTTTTGGTGAAAATCTTTATGCCATTCATTCTATTGAATACCAACATTTGGAAGAGTATTTCTATGTTTTTGCCATACGTTGTCAGGATAAATGGCTAAGTTGGGAAGAAGTGCAATTTTATGCCACTTTATTTGATTTACCCACCGTACCGGAAATCTCGCTACCAAAATCGGAAAATAAAATAGAGTTTGAAAAGAATATTATTTTACACGCACAAAAGCATAGCTCTTTTCAATCACGAGATGTGTTAACCAAGAAACCAAGTGCGATGGAAGGCATTGTCACACGAGATGCTCAAGCATTTTCATTAGATGAATTTTCACATCGGGTGTTTAAATATGTGAGAAAAGATCATGTTAAAACAGATGTGCATTGGAAACGTAATTGGAAAAGAGCGCCACTAATTTGGGAAAAAACACAGGAGTCTCATGATGCTTCATAAAAAATTACATAGCGAAATGTCATGGGAACAACTTGGTGAGTACTATAATGAAATTAGTGATATGTCCGGTGTTAGGCAAGATCCGATCCACCATGCTGAAGGTGATGTAGCTATTCATACACAGCAGGTGATCCACGCTATAAAATCACTCCCTGAATACCAAGAGCTGTCAGAAAGAGAGCAACAAATTCTATGGATTGCAGCACTTTTACATGATGTAGAAAAACGTTCAACTACCCGTGAAGAGAATGGGCGAATTATTTCGCCAGGCCATGCTCGTAAAGGAGAATTAACGACAAGACGTTTTTTATATGAAAAAGTGCCGGTTAGCTTTATTGATAGAGAACAGATTGCGGCATTAGTACGCTATCACGGATTACCTTTATGGTTAATGGATAAGCCCGATCCTAAAAAAGCCTTATTAGCGGCTTCGTTAAGAGTAGATTGCTATTTATTGGCATTGCTGGCTAAGGCGGATGTTCTGGGACGAAGCTGTGAAGATAAGCCCGCTTTATTGGATAAAATAGCGTTATTTACACTTTACTGTGAAGAATTAAATTGTTGGAGAACACCCGCACGATTTATTTCTGATGGCGCTCGATTTCACTATTTTCATAGTGAAAATAGTGTCGATCCTCACTATGAACCTTATCCTGAGCAAGGAAGTGAAGTTATTGTGCTTTGTGGACTACCGGGAATGGGCAAAGATAGTTATATTCGCCAATATTGTGCAGATATGCCTGTAGTAAGTTTAGATGTATTACGTCAGCAGCATAATATAAAACCAGATGATCGTGATGCGAATGGATGGATTGCACAACTTGCCAAAGAGCAAGCGAGAATATATTTAAGAGAGCATAAGTCTTTTGTTTGGAATGCAACAAATATTACTAAACAAATGCGTAATCAACTTATTGCTCTGTTTTATCGTTATCAAGCTAAAGTGACATTGGTATATATTGAAGTACCTTATTTGCAATGGAAAAAACAAAACAGCGCAAGAAAGGAAGCGGTTCCCGATAAAGTGATGGAAAGAATGTTGAGCAAACTGGAAGTCCCAACACCAGAAGAAGCGCTTAACGTGATTTATTGGGTTGATGGGGAAGCTCAAAATTTGATTTAAGGCTAGTTATATTAAGGTCATACAACTAAAAAAAGGGCTATTTTACTTACCATAAAATAGCCCTTAATTATTTATAACAGGTGAAACAACGTATTATGATTATTTCTTAACGTGATGAATAATATCAAAATAAACAGTATTATCCCCTTCAGTTGGGTAAATACGATAGGTATACTCATCATTATTGATGGTGATATTTTCTACATCACGAGTAAATAGTGTTTTTCCTTGTGCATCTTTGGCAACTAATGTACGCGTTTTTCCATCATTAGACATTGACCAATCCCCTTGCATTTTTTGTTTACCTTCAGGGGTAAACATAATAAAAGTGCCATTAGGATAATATTCTGCTAGGCCAAAATAATTACTGACTTGTGGATTATTAGCGTCAACTTTATTGCCTTTCTCGTCAATGGCTTGTGTGGTAACCCAAACTTTTTCTACCATGACTTTTTCATAATCATTGAGATCTTTTTGTGCTTGAGTTACGCCCTGAACTTGTTGTGTTGTGCTGGTGCTTTCAGCGGCAAAAAGAGAAGCACTAACACTTAATAATGAAATAGCAATAAGTGATTTTATTTTCATAGGTATATCCTTATGTCTTTACGTTGTGTATTTATCAGATTATTGGTGCTCAATTTATATTTATAATCTTAGACACTAAGTTTAAACATCGCTAGAAAATAAATGTGTCGGAATATGTCTGATAAATAGGTTGTTTTACAATCTATTTAGGTATTAGATATTTTAGAACACATTATTGCTGATTTTATCTTCTTGAATTTTGTGATTTTTAGTTTTTATATCTAAGTTTTTGTTTTTTGTTGGAGTTATATTTTGTATCAGTGAGTTGCTGTTAGTGCTTTAGTATTCTCAGCTATTTACAAAATAAGCCAAAGATTGACGAGTAAAAAAATAAATCAATAAATAAAGCAAGATTTTTACTTACTTTGCCTACTTAAAATAGGTTATTTATACTTAGTTTGTTCAATGACTGTTGTTATTAATGTTATCTACCTCACAAAATGAGACAATAAAAACTGCTTCTATTTTAATCATTGTGTCTGTATTTCTAATTATAAGTTGACATGATTAATTTACATTATCATTGGCTATACATTTGAATGGTAAGAAGAATTGTACTAATTTATGAACTATAAAAATGGATGATTAATTTATTTTAAGCTTTGTTCGATTCACTAAAATAGTTGGTTATTTAAACATAGTGATGATTATTTTTATTTTTGATTATTCTAATAACTCTAAATTATTATAAAATAAGGTTTTTATTTTTTATTGTTTTTTAAGTTAATTATTTAAGTTTTAAAAAACAAATAATTAATATTAGATTGTTTTATAATCAATATAGTGTTTGTTATTTTATTATTTGATTTTATTTGTGTTTTAATGAGAGGGGAGATGGCTTCTATATATTAAGTAATCTTATTACTATCATTATTTATTTCTGCTTTTTTTTGTTTTTTATTTTTGTGTTTCTGCTTTTTTTTGCTTTTAATAAATAACATATGATTGTAATCACAATCCCATAACAACTAATAAATTAAAGTTGTTGCCATAGAGGTAACATTAAATGAAAGCAGAGCGTCATAAAAAAATTGTTAATCTGATCAAAGGTCATGGTGCAGTAAAAGTTTCTGTTTTAGCAAAAGAGCTTAGTGTTACCAAAGAAACCATACGATCAGATTTAAATACATTGGCTGAGAAAGGAATAATTAAAAGATGCCATGGTGGGGCCTTTATTGAATTTGAAACATTAGACAAAGTTGCCAAAAAAGAAATCATACAATTTTTAGAATGTAATGATCAAATTGATAAAATTAATTTAGCGGGGCAGCCGGCAGTAAATAAAGTATGTGTATTAGGTTCATTTAATGTTGATATGATTAGTTATTTGCCCAGACTGCCAGAAACCGGGGAATCTTTATTGGCGAATAAATTTATCTTCTCACCAGGAGGTAAAGGATGTAATCAAGCATTAGCGGCAAGTTATGCTGATGCACAGGTGCATTTTATCACCAAAATCGGTACTGATCAGTTTAGTGATTATGCAGTAAATTTTATATCGTCATCAAGAATAAAAACATCAACGATATATCAAACTGAAAATCATCAAACTGGAACAGCATCAATCTTTGTGTCAGAAGAGAGTGGTGAAAATATTATTTCTATTTATTCAGGGGCTAATATGGATATTTCTTCTGATGAGGTAAAAATACAAAAAGATAAAATTATAGATGCCGATATAATTTTATTGCAATTAGAAACTAATATTGAAGCATTAAAGGAAATTATTTCAATCGGAAATGAAAATAATATTCCTATTATTTTAAATCCTGCACCTTACAATAAAATTATTGATAAGTTATTGCCAATGTTAGATATATTAACACCTAATGAAACAGAAGCCAGCTTATTATCAGGTATTGAAGTTGTTGATTTAGTATCTGCTAAAAATGCAGCCAATGCTATTTATCAAAAAGGTGTTAATAAAGTTGTCATTACTTTAGGTAGTAAAGGTTCATTAGCTTATGACGGTTATAAATATATTTACTCACCAGCTTATCCTGCGGTGGTAAAAAATACAGCGGGCGCTGGTGATGCTTTTAATGGTGCACTAGCAGCCTCATTAGCAAAAGGAAAGCAGTTTTCTTACGCGTTACGCTATGCATCAGCTTTTGCATCACTAGCTGTTGAGACGAGTAATGCTTCAGAAATGCCTGAAGATATTAATGTCATGCATCGCATCAATCAAACAACATATTCACAGATTGTCACTCAATCCCCTGAATAAATAATCTTTTTGAAAGAGGAAAAAAAATGAAAATCTTATTTATTGGTGAGTCATGGCACATTCATATGATCCACTCAAAAGGCTACGACAGTTTCACTTCTAGTAAATATGAGGAAGGTGCCACTTTTTTATTAAATTGTTTAAGGGAAAAAGGGGTAGCAGTTGATTATATGCCTGCACATACCGTTCAGGTCGCATTTCCTCAGACTGATGAAGAATTAGCAAAATATGATGTCATCGTGATCAGTGATATTGGTGCTAATACTTTCCTCTTGCAAAACGATACTTTCTACAACATGAAAGTACTTCCAAATGCATTAGGGCTAATTAAACAGTTTGTTGCTAATGGTGGTGGCTTATTAATGATTGGCGGCTATCTATCATTTATGGGTATTGAAGCGAAAGCAAACTATAAAAATACCTTATTGGCACAAGTGTTACCTGTTGAAATGTTAGAGGGTGACGATCGTGTGGAAGCCCCAGAAGGAGTATTCGCAACTCCAGTTAATGCAGAGCATGCCACGATAAAAGGTTTTAGTGAATGGCCGATGTTCCTTGGTTATAACAAAGTGTTCGCTAAACATAACACTGAAACGGTTTTGAATATTGGCGAAGATCCACTACTGGTGTTTGGTCAATTTGAAAAAGGAAAAACAGCTTGTTTTATGAGTGACTGTTCACCGCATTGGGGGAGCAAAGAGTTTTTAGCATGGCCACATTATGCTGATATGTGGGTCAATATTCTAAAGCAAATCGCACGTTAGTTCTTAATAACAATAGCAGTAAGAAAAGTAAAAAAGCGCGGAGATACACTCTGCGCTAATAACAAAATAACCGATTACTTGAAAAATAAAAAAGAAATCACTCATAGTCAATAATCCAAAAGGAACATCTTATGAGTACAAAAAATTTATCAACACCCTTGCTGATGGTAGCAACTGTGTTAGCAGGGATGCTATCACCAATGCAGTCTGCGGTGAATGGGCAACTGGGACATGTATTAAAAGACGGTAATGCTAGTGCAGTTATCTCTTTTGCCAGTGGTTTAGTGGTCATGTTTTTTATCATTATGTCCAAAAAACAATATCGTCAGCAATTTGCTTCTATTCCGACATTAATTAAAACACGTAAAATTCCATTATGGAACTGGTTTGCTGGCCTCTGTGGCGCAATGGTGGTTTTTTCTGAAGGAGCATCAGCCAGTGCATTAGGAATAGCTACATTCCAAACAGCATTAATTTCAGCACTGTTATTATCAGGTTTATTATGTGACCGCTTTGGTATAGGTGTGGATGAGAAGAAATACTTCACCCCATATCGTGTATTAGGTGCCGTATTAGCTGTTGTTGCTACTCTTTTTGTCGTTTCTCCACAGTGGCATTCAACCTCTTTTATTTACTTAGCTATTCTACCTTTTTTAGCGGGTTTATTAGCGGGATGGCAACCAGCAGGTAATTCAAAAGTGGCTGAAGCAACAGGTTCGATGATGGTTTCTATTACTTGGAACTTTATTGTTGGATTTACTGTTTTAACGATTGCGTTAGTAGTACGTATGGCATTAGGGCATATAACACTGGAGCTTCCTGCTACATGGTGGATGTATTTAGGTGGGCCTTTAGGGTTAATGTCTATTGCATTAATGGCTATTTTAGTACGAGGCTTAGGGTTACTGATGTTAGGTGTTGCATCAACTGCGGGCCAATTACTGGGTTCAGTATTAATTGACCTCTTATTACCTTCGTTAGGAAATACTGTTTATTTAGTCACAATCATCGGTACGTTATTTGCCTTAGTCGGCGCCATTGTTACTACCATTCCTGAGTTTAAAGCGACTAAATCAGTAAAAAGAGCAGGGGCATAATCATGAAAGGTTATATTCAAACGGTAACGGGTCCGGTTAAAAAAGCGGATATGGGGCTGACACTACCTCACGAACATTTATTTAATGATTTATCTGGCGTTGTTGATGAACCTTTTTATGAATTCTCACACGTTTTAGTAGATAAAAAAGTCAGTGCAGATATTCAGTGGGGACTAAAATACGATCCATATTGTTGTTGCGATAATATGGATAAAAAACCCATTGAAGACGTTATTTTTGAATTAAATAATTTTAAAGAGCTTGGGGGCAAAACGATTGTTGATGCTACAGGTTCATCGTCAATTGGTCGTGATATTAGAAAATTAAAACAAGTTGCAGAATTAACGGGGATTAATGTCGTTGCTTCTTCCGGCCTTTATATTGAGAAATTTGAAGGAAAACGCCTAGCTGATGATATTGATGCGATGGCAAAAATGATCGATGATGAATTAAATATCGGCATTGACGGTACAGATATTCGTGCTGGTATGATTGGCGAAATTGGTGTATCTCCTTTCTTTACAGATGGTGAAAAAAATAGTTTACGTGCCGCTGCACTGGCTCAAAATAATAACCCTTATGCCTCAATGAATATTCATATGCCAGGTTGGCAACGCCGTGGTGATGAAGTATTAGATATTCTTTTAACAGAAATGGGGTGTGATCCAGCCAAAATATCGTTAGCCCATTCAGATCCTTCTGGTAAAGATATCGATTATCAATGCAAAATGCTTGATCGAGGTGTTTGGCTTGAATTTGACATGATAGGTCTTGATATTTCTTTCCCTAAAGAAGGCGCCGCACCCAGTGTGATGGATACGGTTGAAGCTGTCGCAACCTTAATAGAAAGAGGATATGGTAACCAAATTGTATTAAGTCATGATGTGTTTTTAAAACAGATGTGGGCAAAAAATGGCGGAAATGGTTGGGGGTTTGTGCCTAATGTTTTTCTTTCATTATTAGCACAGCGTGGCATTGATAAGGCGATAATAGATAAGCTGTGTATTGATAATCCAGCTAATTTATTAGCATGAATTAATTATAACTATAAATACCCCTTGAATACATTTTGCGACACGTAAGCCCGTGTCGCTTTTTTAGTTGTTATTCTCGTGTTAGCGTAAATGATAATTTTCGATATAACGTAATGAGTGTGTGGAGCCATTAATCACTAACGAGTGTGTACGCAAATAATCGCTTTGTTCAGTGACACCGGATAATAGGTCACCGGCAGTAATTGCGGTTGCTGCAAACATAACATCCTGATGGCGCACCAATATTTCAAGTGGCAATGTAATATTAACATCAGTTCCCATGTTATGGCATCGAGAGATTTCTTGTGCTGCAATTTCTCTGTTTGTTGCATTATTACCTTTAGCAATATCGCGGGTAATAAGGCGCGCTTGCATATCACCACCTAAAGCTTTAGCAATAGCGGCACTAATTACACCTTCTGGCGCGCCACCAATGCCGTACATAACATCAATAGGATTATTAGGCATTGTGGCATATAAAGAAGCAAGTACATCGCCATCCGGCAAAGTGATGACATTAATACCTCTATTACGCAAATCAATGATAATATCGTGATGGCGCGGTTTATCTAAAATAGCTAGTGTTAACTGGCTTAATGATTTATTTAATGTTTGTGCAATAGCATCAAGGTTATATTCAAGGCAATGGTTAAGGTCGATCACACCTGCTGCTTTTTTACCGACAACCAGTTTTTCCATGTACATATCGGGTGCTTGTAAAAAACTACCTTCAAAACCTGCAGCTAAAATAGCCAAAGAATTATTTTCACCGGTAGCGACCATGCGAGTTCCATCGATAGGATCAACGGCAATTTCTATTTTTTCACCTTGGCCGTTGCCTACTGGTTCGCCAATATAGAGCATAGGTGCTTCATCAATTTCACCTTCACCAATAACAATTTGGCCATTGATATTAAGGCTATTAAGGCGCTCTCGCATGGCGGCAACTGCGGCAGCATCTGCCGCATTTTTATCTTGTTTACCTACCCATGGCATAGCCGCAATAGCAGCGGCTTCTGTGACTGATGCGATAGAATTAGTTAATTCATCATTTAATTTCATAGGGTTAATATACTTTGCAAGGTCTGTTATATTGAATAGTAGCCTTTGATGATACCCTTTTTTCAAATTTAAGTGTTAGGCTTAAATCAATTGTTTTCGCCTTCTTTTACGCTTAAAAACAAATAGAAAAAATAAAGGGTTATCGTATATTTGATAATACTATTATAACGATATTTTGTTATTAACTAGTGGTTTTTTGTTATAACTAATTAATTAACAAAGATAATTAGAAATAATAGCACAGTCTGCACACTAAACGCATTTCTTCTATAATAGATAAATAAATGTCAATGATTAGCAAATGGATGGAAAATAATGAATGTAATTGATGCAGTAAAAAACCGTCGTGCAACAAAACAGTTTGATGCTGATTTCAAAATACCACAAGAAGAGAAAAAAGCCTTACTTGAAGATGCGTTACAATATACGCCAAGTGCATTTAATCTGCAGCATTGGCGTCTTTTGGTTGTTGATGATGTTAAGCAACGTCAAGCATTAAGAAAAGTGGGTTGGGATCAGCCTCAAATAACAGACTCTGCTATGCTGATTGTTTTATGTGCAGATCTCAATGTTTGGGAGAGTGAAGTTAAAACAATTTGGCAAGATGCTACCCCGGAAGTCAGAGATATTATGTGCAGTGCTGTTGATAGTTATTATCGCAATAAACCACAAGTGCAACGGGATGAGATTATGCGTAGTGCGGGTTTGTTTGCTCAAACACTGATGCTATTAGCACAAGAGCGCGGTTTTGATTCTTGTCCTATGGATGGGTTTGATTTTGCAGAGGTAGCAAAAACGATTAACTTGCCTGAGCACTATGCTATCTGTTTAATGATTGCCATTGGTAAAGGTAAAGGAAAACCTTTTCCACGATTAGGTAAATTATCTTTTGATAAAGCGGTGACATTTGATCATTTTTAAAGTACTAAAGTGCTTCTTATATTTTATATAGGAAGTACTTTATTCTTATAATTAATTATTATTATATGTTATTAGCTTTATTTTATATTCTTTATAAATGTGTGTATGATTTTAATACATTATTAATTAATGCGGTAAGAATAATAATTTATTTATAATATCATTGTTGCGTGAATAAAAAATAAAAATATGGAAATTCTAACGATATTATAATAGCATTTGTCATTATAAATTTTATTGCCTTGATTTATTTTTAATTTTATTAAATATTTTTAAGGATTGATATCGTTGATAAATACTCTAGTAATCAGTCAAGTTGAAATATTTAGTTTAGGTATAGAAAAATTACTTTGCCAGATTAAAAAAATTAACATTCGTAAGATTATGAATGATGAAAGTGAAGCTTTTCGTTATTGCAGACAATATTCTGTCAATCTTATTATTTTTTATTCTTTACCTACTGTCTCTTTAATAGATGTAATAAAAAGAATTAAACGTTTTTCTCCCATTATAAAAATAGTGGTTATTTCGCCTAAAATAGACTCAATACTTTCCGTCACATTGCTACAGTTAGGTATTGAAGGGTTTATCGTTATAGATTCCTCTGCTGCGAATGTGCTTCAGGCCATTCGACAAATTTGTATTGGCCAACGTTATATTAGTCCAGAAATTGCTATGGATATTGCATTAACGAAAGTTCAAGCAGACTTAAATCCGCTACATCATCTTTCTGAAAGAGAGTTACAGATAATGTCGATGATTATAAGAGGGAAAAAAATAGCACAAATTGCACAAGAGCTGAATATCAGCACTAAAACAGTAAATAGCTATCGTTATCGAATGTTTAGTAAACTTAAAATCTCAGGTGATGTAGAATTAACTCATATAGCAGTTCGTTATGGGTTAATCGAGATAGAGAGTTACTTACAAAGTGGAAAACATATTTGATGCTAAAGCATTTCTAAGTCGAGTAACGAGTCAACCGGGTGTGTATCGAATGTATGACGCCTCAGGCACCGTTATTTATGTTGGAAAAGCAAAAGATCTGAAAAAACGATTATCAAGCTACTTTCGTGCTCAGGTAAATAGTCGTAAAACAGAAGCATTAGTAAAATGTATTGCCAATATTGATGTTACCGTGACACATACGGAGACAGAAGCGCTACTTTTAGAGCATAGCTATATTCAGCGTTATCAGCCTCGCTATAATGTGTTACTACGAGATGATAAGTCCTATCCGTATATTTATTTAAGTGCAGACAAACACCCAAGATTGGCGAGTTATCGTGGTGCTAAACATGCTAAAGGGGAATACTTTGGCCCTTTCCCTAACTCTTTGGCGGTGAGAGAAACATTAGCTTTAATGCAAAAATTATTTCCTATTCGTCAATGTGAAGATAGTGTTTACCGCAATCGCTCACGCCCTTGTTTGCAATATCAAATAGGCCGTTGTCTCGCCCCTTGTGTAAAAGGTTATGTCTCTGATGAAGAGTATGCACAGCAAGTCAATTATGTGCGTCTTTTTTTATCCGGCGATGACAGCCAAGTGATTGAAGGCTTAATTAAACGGATGGAAGAGGCAAGCCAAGCGTTACGCTTTGAAGAGGCTGCGCGTATTCGTGACCAAATTCACGCGGTAAGACAAGTCACTGAAAAACAGTTTGTGGCTAATATTGGCGATGATCTCGATGTGATTAGCGTGGCATTTAATGGTGCTATTGCTTGTGTGTATGTGCTCTTTTTCCGTCAAGGTAAAGTGCTTGGTAGTCGTAGTTATTTTCCTAAAGTACCGGCAAATACATCATTAGACGAAGTGGTACAAACCTTTATTGGACAATTTTATTTACAAGGCAGTGCGATCCGCACTTTACCGACAGAAATTTTGCTCGATTTTAATCTTGAAGATAAAACGATTTTAGCGGAGTCAATTTCTTCGATAGCAGGACGTAAGATCCATATCCAAACTAAACCCCGTGGTGATAGAGCACGCTATTTAAAACTAGCACGAACTAATGCAGCTACGGCATTAGCCACTAAGCAAGTTGAACAATCAACCATTTCTCAACGTTATAACTCGTTAATGTCACTTTTAGAGATGAAAGAGATAAAACGAATGGAATGTTTTGATATTAGTCACACTATGGGAGAGCAAACTGTGGCTTCATGTGTCGTATTTGACATGAATGGCCCATTAAAATCGGAATACAGGCGCTATAATATTAGTGGGATCACTCCGGGGGATGATTATGCCGCGATGAATCAAGTTTTGACTCGTCGTTATGGCAAGTCATTAGAAGAGAGTAAAATACCTGATATTATTTTTATCGATGGTGGTAAAGGGCAATTAGCACAAGCCATTGACGTATTTCAATCACTTGATGTCGATTGGGATAAATCACACCCTAAATTAATTGGTGTCGCGAAGGGGAGTGATCGTAAAGCGGGGTTAGAGACACTATTTTTTAAACCAGAAGGCGAAGGTGTGGCACTTCCTTCTGATTCACCCGCGTTACATTTGATCCAACATATTCGTGATGAGTCGCATCGTCACGCAATAACGGGGCATCGTCAGCGTCGTGCTAAGGTTAAAAACACCAGTTCTCTAGAATCGATTGAGGGGGTGGGACCAAAACGACGTCAAATGCTATTGAAGTATATGGGTGGTTTACAAGCTTTACGTGATGCAAGCGTTGAAGAAATTGCGAAAGTTCCCACAATTTCGACCGCGTTAGCAGAAAAAATTTTTAATGCGTTGAAACACTAAGTGTATTGATGCACCATATTAATAACTCTCACTTTTCTAGGTCGTGTAGAACGCTATGCAACTAAATATTCCAACTTGGCTAACTTTATTTCGTGTCGCTTTAATTCCATTCTTTGTTTTGGTGTTTTATTTACCATTTAAAGATGCTCCCCTTATTTGTGCCATTATTTTTATGGTAGCTGCCGCCACTGACTGGTTTGACGGTTTTTTAGCCCGCCGTTGGAAGCAAACCACTCGCTTTGGGGCTTTCCTTGATCCAGTTGCGGATAAGGTAATGGTTGCTACAGCATTAGTATTAATTACTGAACACTATCATGTATGGTGGATCACTTTACCGGCAGCGACCATGATCGCACGTGAAATTATCATCTCATCACTAAGAGAATGGATGGCTGAATTAGGTAAACGTAATAGTGTGGCAGTTTCTTGGATTGGAAAAGTGAAGACTACCGCACAAATGGGTGCACTTGTTGTGCTATTATGGCGTCCGACTATTGAAGCTGAGTGGTTCGGATTTGTATTGTTATACATTGCGACGGTATTAACATTCTGGTCTATGTTCCAATATTTGAGTGCTGCATGGTCAGATTTGCGTGAAGCTTGATCGAAATGACTGAAAATTCACCGAACAGTCAAAAAGATGCAAATATAGTGTTGACTAGATTCAGGAAATCAGTAGAATGCAACGCATCGAAAGGCACAACGGTTTACAGAAATAAATAAGTAAATCAGCAAGTTCGGTAAAGCGGGAATAGCTCAGTTGGTAGAGCACAACCTTGCCAAGGTTGGGGTCGCGAGTTCGAGTCTCGTTTCCCGCTCCAATCTCTTAAGAGATTGAGCAGTTGAGGCGCGTTGGCAGAGTGGTCATGCAGCGGATTGCAAATCCGTGTACCTCGGTTCGATTCCGGGACGCGCCTCCATAAATGCCCAGGTGGTGAAATCGGTAGACACAAGGGATTTAAAATCCCTCGGCCTTTAGGCTGTGCGGGTTCAAGTCCCGCCCTGGGCACCACTCCTAATTGAGAGAGTGGTGTAAAAAGACCATAAATAATGGCATTGGGTAGTAGTTAGTCGTCCTTACCAGTAAAAATTAGTTATAATTTTACGGACGCACCACAGAATTTAGCCCAGGTGGTGAAATCGGTAGACACAAGGGATTTAAAATCCCTCGGCCTTTAGGCTGTGCGGGTTCAAGTCCCGCCCTGGGCACCATATAAAATACGGACCTTAATTTAGGTCCGTTTTTTCTTCTAACCACAACGCTGATGGTTGGTATAGGAAAAGTAGTTTTAGCGTAATAAATATTGTTATTAGCTACATAAAGTTAAAACAAAAAAATGATTTAAGTTTATTTATTATGTACTTAACTAATAAATAAGTGCCAAAAATAAATAAATACAATTTAGCCCAGGTGGTGAAATCGGTAGACACAAGGGATTTAAAATCCCTCGGCCTCTAGGCTGTGCGGGTTCAAGTCCCGCCCTGGGCACCATATAAAACTTTACTACTACTTTAGTAAGTTAAAAATACTAAGCCACCCAATAGGGTGGCTTTTTGCTTTCTAAACACCTCGCTTTCACTAAACCAAGTTATAACACACCTAGAATAATTTCATAAAATGACTATCATTTTATAAAACCGTGATGTTATATTATAACAAAATGTCATGGATAGTTTTGTTTATGTGGATAGTTAATTTTAAAAATTTCTCTTGGCGAGCAGTTTCGATATTGATGTCTTTCTTTTTATTGATGACTACACCAAAAGTTTTAGCACATCCTCATAGCTTTATTGATATGCAAACAACTTTTAATACACAAGATGATAAGTTAATTGGATTAACTTTTTCTTGGGTTATGGATCCGATAACCTCAATGGATATTCTGTACGATATATATAATGCGCAACCAGAAAGTGATATTTGGAAAAAACAGGCGGCGAGATTAATGAGCAATATATTATCTCAGAACTATTTTTCCGAGTTTTATATGGATGGGAAAAAACAAAAGTTCCGTCGTATACCAAGCCATTACACTCTTATAAAAGAGAAGTTACAGGTGAAGTTTAGCTTTGATGTGCTATTTATTACCCCATTACCATTTGCTAAACATCATTTTGAACTTTTAACTTATGATCCCACTTTTTATGTCAGCATGACCTATCGTGACAATACACAGATCATATTGCCTTTAGAAATGATCGCTGATTGTAAACACAAACTGATTGAACCTTTTGCTGATGAAAGTTTAAAAGAATATGCACAATCATTAGATATCAATGGCTCTGCTGATAGTGATTTAAATTTAGGGCTCTCTTTTACACAACGAGTACAAGTATTATGCCAATAAATATAACGAAGGAAAGGGGACTACTAATTAGCTTACTCACAGTGATAGTCAGTTGTTTGTTATTGATTGCTTATTATTGGTCTGAACTAACTTATTTTAATGTTCAATGGCAAAAAGTTATCAATAGCTATCTTGCAGAATTAATGCAAGATATTAGCGAAAATAATTGGCAAGTAGGTTTTATATTAATAGGTGTTAGTTTTTTGTATGGGTTACTGCATGCTGTTGGCCCTGGGCATGGAAAAGTCATTATTAGTACTTATATTGCTACTCACCCGACCAAATTAAAACAAAGTGCGTGGTTAAGTGTCCTTGCTTCATTGCTACAAGGTACAGTTGCCATAGTTATCATTACTGTTATATTAATAATATTAAACCTATCAAGCTCTCATTTAAAAATAGCAAGCCATTACATTGAAAATAGTAGCTATTTATTAATTTCATTATCTGGCATTATTATTTTTATCCAGTCTATTCGTCGTTTATTGTCAGACTATAAAAAGCGTGCTTTTTATATTAAACAGGCAACACCTATCATCAAGCGATCTAGATATCTCTATAAACATAAAAGCAACCAAACCATCTCACAAACATCATGTTGTGGTCATAAACATGTGGTGACTTCCAATGAATTACAAGGGAATTGGTCAGCACAATTGTTGGTACTATTCGCTATTGGCAGCCGCCCTTGCTCTGGCGCATTGTTAGTATTGTTATTTTCTTATGCATTAAATATCTATCTTTGGGGAATAGCGGCTGTCATTGCAATGGCAATAGGAACGGCTTTAACCATTACTGCAATTGCATTAACAGTTTATTATATGCGAAATGTTGCTTATCGGTTTTCGGTAAAAAATACTAACTTATCTTTTAGGTATATGGCGGAGTTACTACGTCTATTAGCAGGAATATTGTTTATATTTTTAGGTATAGTTATGTTTAATAGTGCAATAACGTTAAATAGAGAAGATATAATGCCGTTATTTCGTTAATAGTTACAGGTTAATGACATGGCAATGTAAGAAAACGCAGACTTTCCTTAATAGAACGCCTGCGTTTCAAATATTAGTTATTTTGCATATTGGTATTATTTTTTTCTAACCATTTTTGCATTTGTTCAATTTCAGGGCCTTGTGCATCAATAATAGCTTGTGCTAATTTGCGCATTTCAGGATCAGTACCATACTTTAGCTCGATTTTTGCCATATCAATTGCTCCCAAATGGTGAGCGATCATTCCCTGCGCAAATGCAACATCTGCATTATCACTATTCATTCCTTTTGCCATATTTTCATGCATTTTATTCATTGAATCCATGAGCTCTTGGTTCATAGGAGAGTTACTCTGTACCACATTAGTACTCATATTCATATGTGAATTATTGGCTATTGCACCAAAAGAGAGTGAACCCATTAAAACGATGGCGATAGGTAAAACTTTTTTCATCAGTGTTCCCTTTATATTGTATGAATTATCTTTATTCTAAAGATTCCCCTTAGGGGAAGGTCAAGGTTACAACTAAAAGTTTAGAATACTTTACTTTTAATGACGTTTTATCTTATAAAGTATTATCAATATGCTTGAATAAATAATCGTTTTAATGGCTATAATGAAAACCAGATATACTTGCGATAAATCTTATTTTTAACGCATATCCAAATAATAATTAAAATCAGAATTTAAGTATAATAACTTAACAATATTTAAATTATAATAATAAATTATTTCTTATGCCAATAGGGCTACCTGTCTGCGTAATAAAATGTAAAAAATAAAAAGAATTGTAATCAATATTGAATATGAATGGCTTTAATTATATACAGATACAAAGATGATTAGTGATGTGGGGGCTTTCATGAAACAAATAATTATTATTGCAGGAGGAATTATATCATTGACTATTATGATTGCTATTTTTGTTGCAATCTTAGTTGTTTCTGTATTTAAAGAAGATACCGTTGCTGCTTGGAATAATAGCCGTAATGTTATTGAAAACTCCTCAACACAAATCAACGATATGTTTTCTTTTGTCAAAGGTAAGCGTGATGATGTCATGGCACGTTATCAATCATTAGAAAACAGTGAAAGTTGTAATCAACTCGTGTCTAAATTAGACAGTGTTGAAAAAGCACTAGCGGAAGGTAGTTTGTTACTTCCTCGGTCATCAATTGAGCAAATTTTTGCTATTAAAAATAGCCTTAATGATAGCTCATCTCCAGCCCAAAGCTTTGCCTGTGAGCAAGCTATTCAATTTATAGACAGAATTAATCCATAAGTATTAAGCTACTGTATAGTTATTCTCTTTATTTTTATAATATAGACTCTCTATTATTAGACTAACTGCAACAATAAGCCCGTGAAGATCTATTTATAATAGCATGAAATGGTTATCATTTTTTATTAATAAAAATGTGATTCAGTAACGCTATTTTTCCTTGCCGATCTCCCTTTTGCGATCCAAATAAAATGTTAACGTTAAAAAGAAGCCAATGTAGGGATTTAATTTAGCGTTATGCCTATGCTAACATAATAGGCTGATTCGTTTTAGTCAGATGTTTTTCTATTCATTAGTTTGTTTTTATCTTTACTTATCGCTTTATAAAACACACTTTATTATCTATTCTATTTAGATGTTATAAAATATAACGATGGGTATTTGCGCTTCTTTTTATGAAATTCACTGGCAGTAGTACATAAGTATCTTTTATCTATTTATAAAATTCACTGAAAAGTATTTAAACAATTATGAATATCACTACACCCAATAGCGTTAATGAAGTAAGCCGTAAAACAGCGTGGATCAGGGTAATTATTCTATCATTTGCTGCTTTCGTATTTAATACGACAGAGTTTGTACCTGTTGCATTGTTAAGTAATATTTCTGAAAGTTTTGCCATGGTGCCGGCTCAAACAGGGTTGATGATCACTATTTATGCTTGGGTTGTTGCCCTAATGTCTTTGCCATTAATGATAATGACCAGCAAAGTAGAGCGACGTAAGCTACTGATTATTTTGTTTATTGTATTTATTCTAAGCCATGTCTTATCTGGCGTGGCATGGGATTTTAATTCGCTAATTGTAGGTCGGGTTGGAGTCGCTTTTGCTCATGCTGTTTTTTGGTCGATTACTGCCTCATTAGCAATAAGAATGGCACCCCATGGTAAAAAAGCACAAGCATTAAGTTTATTAGCAACCGGTGTTGCACTAGCTACCGTGCTGGGTTTACCTCTGGGAAGGGTGGTTGGACAATGGTTAGGATGGCGAGCTACCTTTTTGGGTATAGGTGTACTGGCGCTGATAACCATGCTTGCTTTAATGCGCTATTTACCTTTATTACCAAGTGAACATTCCGGCTCGTTAAAAAGTGTCCCAATATTGCTAAAACGAGCACCATTAGTGGGTATTTTCTTACTAACGGTGATCGCAGTAACCGCTCATTTTACTGCTTATAGTTATATTGAGCCTTTTGTTATTGATATTGCAAAATTAGATGAAAATTTTGCCACTATTGTATTACTGATTTTTGGCGGTGCAGGAATTTTGGGGAGTGTGTTATTTAGTCGCTATAGTACCAAAATGCCAACCTCATTCTTATTCTTTGCACTTATTCTCTTAACCGTATGCTTAAGTACGCTGATGATGAGTAGCCAACATACACTCACATTTATTGCCTTAATCATCTTTTGGGGGATAGGCTTTATGTGTATTGCGTTAGGATTGCAGGTTAAAGTGATTGACTTAGCACCTGATGCAACAGATATCGCCATGTCGATCTACTCAGGTATCTTTAATATCGGTATTGGGGCAGGGGCTTTGTTAGGTAATCAAGTAATATTGCACGCGGGAATGCCAAATATCGGCTATGCAGGAACAGCCTTAAGTATTATTGCACTAGCGTGGTGTGGCTTTATTTTTACCCGTTATCGTGTTGCGATGGGAGGCAAACCTCGCGAAAAAAACCGGCTCCATTAAACAAAATCTATAAATAGCATTTTAAGGCATCTATTGCGCTGAATAGATGCCTTTTTTGTTGTTCTAAAATAGATATCACAGAAATATCTTGTGATAGAATTCACAAAATTGAATTTGGATCTTAGTAGGGCGAAGAAATGAATGGATTAACTTACCTAATATTAGCCATTATATCTGAAGTTATTGCAACAACGGTGTTAAAAGCATCCGATGGCTTTAGTCGATTATATCCATCTATTGTCGTCGTGGTGGGGTATTGTTTTTCTTTTTGGGCGCTATCTCAAGTTGTGAAAGTCATGCCACTGGGCATTGCATATGCAATTTGGAGCGGATTAGGTATTGTTTTAGTTTCTGTTGCGGCTGTTTTTGTCTATCAACAAAAACTCGATTTACCCGCCATCGTCGGTATGACATTAATTATTGCCGGCGTCTTAGTGATTAACTTACTTTCCAATAGCACCTCACACTAATCAGAGATAACAGAGATAATTTAGGTGTTTTTATAATGCAAAGAAAAATGAAAGCAACGTGTTTTTTGTTGATGTTGACCAGCTTTGCGTTGCTTACTGGCTGTAGTCAATCTAAACAAGCACAAAATACCACCGCTCAAGTGATTAATAGCAATAAAACGATAGCGACCACACCTTCTATTCCTTTAGAGGAACCAGCAAAAGAGACCTGTATATTTTCTGGCGGAGTGCCTGCGTTAACTTATGAATTACACGGTGGTCAAACACCCGTTTGTCAATTTGCTAATGGTAAACGTTGTAGTGAACAAGCGTTGATTGATGGTGCCTGTATTCCAGGTTAATACGCTTGGGGATATGCATAAATAAATGATAATTAGAAAAATAGGCGCTTAATGTCTGATTAAGCGCCTATTTTTGTGATGATAATAATTTATCTGCGCTCTATCTTTCTATAGCTAACAGTAGCGTATGTTAGTCTTTTTTGGAAAAAGAAGAGGTGACTTGGCTGATTAATACTAATAAACCAACAATAAAATAAGCAGAAAAGATAATTAACATCCATTGTGGCATTTCTAATGACAAGAACCGCCATTGGCTAACAGAACAATCCCCCGATGCTTGGAATACGGCAGGGAACCAATCTTGCAATGCAAACCAAGAAGGCAAGGTAACAAAGAAATCACAAGTTGCAAAAGGTGATGGATTAAGAATAAGTTGCGTATGTTCCCAAGCCAGTTCAATACCGCGGTATGAGGCATAAAGCCATAAAAAACTACCCGCCATGCGCATTAGTGTCAGTTTTGGCGAAGAAAAACCAATTAATGCGGCAACTAAGATCCCTAATACAGCAATGCGCTGATAAACACACATCACACAAGGCATTAATTCCATTCCGTACTGAAAATACAATGCCGCACCTTCAAGACCAATTGCCGTTAATGCCAGCAGTAACCATGAAAAACGACTTTGTGACCAGTGACGAAGAGCACTCAACATAACAATGTCCATGATAATATTGAAATAAGTTGTTATTCTGCCTAAAAACTAGACTAAAAAAAAGGTAAAATCTCTTATTTCACAAATATTTACATTAATAGGTGTTTTTATGAAAAAATAGGGCTTTTAAACATTAAAAGCCCTAAAAAATACTCATTTCATGATGGTTTTTTATGGAATAGCGATTAAGCCAATTTCATATAACCAATGTGTCATAGGCACGAGCCAGAATTCTACAGCCAGTAATCCTAACAGTGTCATAACGATGGTATAAGGAAGTGCCATCATCACCATACGTCCATAAGATAAGCGGATCAGCGGGGATAATGCAGAAGTTAATAAGAATAAGAAAGCCGCTTGTCCGTTTGGCGTTGCCACTGACGGTAAGTTAGTCCCAGTATTAATTGCGACACCAATATGTTCATATTGAGATTGGCTAATTAATCCTTCTTGCAATGCGCTTAATGCTTCACTGATATAGACCGTACCCACAAATACATTATCTGAAATGGCAGAAAGTAGGCCATTAAAGAGATAAAAGAGTGACAGTTGTGAAGATTCTGATGCCTGTAGAACAAATTGAATAATAGGACCAAATAGCTGTTGATCAATAATCACGGCAACAACGGAGAAGAATACTGTAAGTAATGCGGTGAAAGGCAGTGCTTCTTCAAAAGCTTTACCTAAAGCGTGCTCTTCAGTGATACCACAGAAAGTGGTGGCTAAGATAATAACAGAAAGACCAATAATACCGACCTCAGCAAGGTGTAAGGCCAGTGCAACAATTAACCAAATACCAATTAATGCTTGGATTAATAACTGGGCTTTTTCTTGTTGAGTTCGTTTTTCACTGTTCTTTTTATCGTAATCAGTGAGAACTTTACGCACTAATTCAGGTAGCTCGGCACCATAACCAAACAACTTAAAGCGCTCAACCAAATAACATACTGCAAGTCCAGCAAAGAAAACGGGAATAGTAACGGGTGACATCCTGATAAAGAAGGTGACAAAATCCCATTCTAGGTGTTTTGCAATGATCAAGTTTTGTGGCTCACCAACCATCGTCATCACACCACCTAATGCTGTACCAACACCGGCATGCATCATTAAGCTACGTAAGAAAGCACGGAATTGTTCTAAGGTCTGTTTTTTCTCTGTGCTATCAATAAAGCCATCATTGCTTAACTCTGCATCAGCCTGGTTAGAGGCAAAGTTATGGTAGATGGAATAGAAGCCTAAAGAAACACTGATCACCACGGCAATCACGGTTAAAGCATCTAAAAAAGCAGATAAAAAGGCACTAGCAAAACAGAATGCTAATGATAATAAGCGTTTAGATCGAATAGAGAGGAGTAATTTTGTAAAAGCAAATAGAAGTAATTGCTTCATAAAATAAATACCCGCAACCATAAAGACCAGTAATAAAATGACTTCAAGGTTGTTGGCTATTTCATGACCTATTTGTTTCGGCGTTGTCATACCAATAATGACGGCCTCAATAGCAAGTAATCCCCCTGGTTGTAGCGGATAACATTTTAATGCCATGGCTAAAGTGAAGATAAACTCAACAACGAGTAACCAGCCAGCAATGAAAGGGTCAACAAAGAAAAAAATCAGTGGGTTGATGATTAAAAAAGTAATAATAGCAAGCTTATACCAATCAGGGGAGTTCCCCATGAAATTTTTCAGTAATGCTTGTCTTATACTCATATCCATTATGTTTTTTATCCTCCGAATAGAGATTTTAGGCGCCTAAAATGCGCAATCTAGTCATAATACGCTCTAATCGCTGTGAAATTAAGCGTATTCGTAAATAATAAATTGATAAAACAGTGTCATGTTTTATGATGCCATTCACTATTTAGCGATGGTTGAGCTATATCAAAATTAAGCATTCTGATATTATCTTTTCTATTATTAGCAGAAAAAACGCTTCGGAAGAAATAAAAATATGGTTATTAAGGCTCAAAGCCCCGCAGGTTTTGCGGAAGAGTACATTGTTGAAAGTATTTGGAACAACCGTTTTCCACCAGGTTCTATTCTGCCCGCAGAACGTGAGCTTTCCGAATTAATTGGTGTGACAAGAACGACATTGAGAGAGGTTTTGCAACGTTTAGCTCGTGATGGTTGGTTAACTATCCAGCATGGAAAACCAACCAAAGTGAATAACTTTTGGGAAACGTCAGGTCTTAATATTCTTGAAACTGTCGCGCGTCTTGATCATGATCGCGTGCCACAATTAATCGATAATTTATTAGCCGTAAGAACGAATATCTCAGCAATTTTTATTCGCACGGCATTTAAAAATAATCCAGAAAAATCCCTAGAAGTACTGACTCATCAACTAACGACTGAAAATAGTGCTGATGAGTTTAGTGAGTTGGACTATAACATTTTCCGTGGTTTGGCATTTGCCAGCGGTAATCCTATTTATGGATTGATCTTAAACGGACTTAAGGGATTATATACCCGTGTAGGGCGTTATTATTTCTCTAATGTTCAGGCGAAAGAGTTGGCGCTATCATTTTATAAAAAATTGGCGTTGCTATGTGAACAAAAAGATACTGAGCATGTTATGGACTGCGTTCGCCAATACGGAAAAGAGAGTGGCATTATTTGGCATGAGCTTCAATCGCCACTACCTAGTGACTTAGAAGAAGTAAAACGTTAATTCATCGCGTTTATCCTGTCTTAACATCAGCATTGGATCTTATTGATCCAGTGCTGATTTTTTATTATCCAGAAAATGGTAGTAATAGAAATATGATGACTATTATTGGAGAAGTGAAAGAATAGCGGGCTAAAAACAGCAAGCCTAGTTTAACCATCCATTTTTAGGTGATACTTTAATTTGGCTATTTTTAGTAAAAAAAATTTGAAACATATCTCATCTTAATATTATATTCTGATAATGATAAGTTTTTTGGTTTTTCATAAAAATCGCATGATGGGTTTTTATTGGCTTATTTAATTTATATTTGAATAATATATTTATGTATTATTTTTATAAAAAGCGCTAAATACTCTATCAACTTGATTTTTAAATAGAATTAATAATTGCTCTGCAAAACTAACACTGTTATTACTAATTAAATGTGATTTGACTCTAAAATTTGCTTTTTTGTGGTGCTAGATGATTATTCTGTGCTGGCTTTTTGTGTATGGAATATTATTCTTATGTTATATCAATGTAAATTATTTGGAGTCTAGCCATGAAAGTGATCATCTTAGGTGGCGGCGTTATTGGTGTAACAAGTGCGTGGTACTTAGTACAACAAGGGCATGAAGTCATTGTTGTCGATAGGCAAAGTAGTGCGGCAGAAGAAACGAGTGCAGGTAATGCAGGGCAAATATCTCCGGGTTATGCAACACCTTGGGGTGCTCCGGGTATTCCATTAAAAGCAGTAAAATGGATGTTTCAAAAACATGCACCTTTAGCGATCCGACCTGATGGCTCACTGTTCCAATTACGCTGGATGTGGCAAATGCTACGTAATTGTGATGCTTCTCATTATGCGATGAATAAGAGTCGTATGGTGCGTATTGCTGAGTATAGTCGTGATTGTATCCGTCAATTACGCCAAGATACCGGTATTGAATACGAAGGACGCCAAGGGGGAACGTTACAGCTATTTCGTGATCAAAAACAATTTGATAATGCCGCTAATGATATTGCTGTATTAAAGCAAGAAGGTGTGGCTTATGAACTGCTAACAGCCGAGCAACTAAAATCAGCAGAACCCGCTTTAGAGCATGTGAGTCATAAACTTACCGGAGGATTACGTCTTCCTAATGATGAAACGGGTGATTGCCAAATCTTTACTAAGAAGCTGGCTAAAATGGCTGAAGAGGCCGGGGTTACTTTCTTATTTAATAAAGAAATAAAACACCTACTTTTTGATGGTGATAAAGTCACCGGTGTGCAATGCCATGATGGTTTATTGACCGCAGATCACTATGTTGTCGCCATGGGATCGTACTCGACTGAATTTTTGAAAAACAAAATCACAATTCCGGTTTATCCTTTAAAAGGCTATTCATTAACCATGCCTATTATTGATGCAAGCAGAGCACCAACATCCACTATTTTAGATGAAACATATAAGATTGCGGTGACTCGCTTTGATAATCGCATTCGTGTGGGCGGTATGGCGGAAGTGGTAGGTTTTAATTTGAATATTTTAAAATCACGTTGTGAAACGCTCAAAATGGTTGTTCAAGATCTCTATGAGGGTGGTGGTGATATCAGTAAAGCGACATTCTGGACAGGCTTAAGGCCAATGACGCCAGATGGTACACCGATAGTTGGGCCAACCGCATATCGTAATTTATCCCTAAATACGGGGCATGGTACATTAGGATGGACGATGGCATGTGGCTCAGGACAACTGTTAGCTGATTTAATATCAGGTAATAAAACGGCAATTGCTGCAGATGATCTCTCCGTGTTCCGTTATATCGATGGATTTAATACTAAATTGCTCCGTCCAGGGCAAAAACTTGACGCTGTTTATTAATTAAGGAGAGACGATGTCCAGACCTGCCAAAATTAGCATAAATTTAGATGCGCTGAGTCATAATCTTTCGGTGATCAAATCGAAAGCGCAGGGAAGTAAAGTATGGTCAGTGGTTAAAGCTGATGCTTATGGACATGGTCTTTCTTGTGTTTGGCCCGCATTAAGTCATACCGATGGTTTTGCCTTAATTGAATTAGATAAAGCAATTATGCTAAGAGAGCAAGGATGGGTAGGCCCCATTCTTTTGCTTGAAGGTTTTTTCAAACCAGATGATGTGTATTTATTAGAGCGTTATTCATTAACGACGGTTGTGCATGCTGATTGGCAATTTGAAGCCATTGAGCAAGCGCAATTAGAGCGGCCTATCAATATTTATCTGAAACTCAATAGTGGCATGAATCGGTTAGGTTACCGACCAGAAGACTATCAGCAAGCCATACAAAGAGCAAAACGCATAACTAATATTGGCTCTATTGTACAAATGTCCCATTTTGCCAATGCTGATACAGGGCTGAATATGGCGACACAAAAACAGATTATTGATAGCTCAATGGTAAATGATTTACCGCGCTGTTTAGCCAATTCTGCGGCTATTTTATTTGAACCACAAACCCATCATTCATGGGTTCGTCCCGGTATTATTTTATATGGTGTATCCCCCTCTGGGGTGTGGCAAGATATTGCTGATTTTGATTTGCAACCTGTGATGACCTTTAACAGTGAAGTATTAGCTATTCAGTCAGTAAAAAAAGGTGAGCAAATTGGTTATGGTAGCCGATATACCGCACAACGTGATATGAGAATTGCTGTTGTCGCTTGTGGTTATGCTGATGGTTATCCAAGGCATGCCCCAGATGGTACACCCGTTATCGTTAAAGGACATAAAACACAATTAGTTGGGCGTATTTCAATGGATATGCTTACTATTGATGTAACCGATTTGCCGGATGTTGAACATGGAAGCCCTGTTGAGTTATGGGGAAATCAATTACCGGTTGATGAAGTTGCACTGGCTTGTGGCACTATTGGTTATGAATTACTGTGCGCTATTGCACCGCGAGTGGCGGTTGAGGTGACGATAAATGTAGCAAACTCTACTTTTTCTGATCTAAATGAAAGTTGTTAATAATCACTAAACTAGAATAAGCTTAAACTTATTTTGATTTGGTGATCCTATGAGTAACGGCATTACATTGCGTGTGAAAGGAAAGGTTCAAGGTGTTGGCTTTCGCCCCTTTGTTTGGCAATTAGCACATCATTTTGGTTTATTAGGGCAGGTGAGTAATGATAGCTTAGGAGTATTGATACACTTAACATTATCGCCGCAAAATCAACACTTTATTAATGCATTAACGGCTCAATGTCCTCCTCTTGCACGCATTGAACGTATTGAACAAACACCTTATCAATGGGAGCAACTCCCCACGAACTTTACTATTGTAAAAAGTGGTGGTGGAGAAATGGATACACAAGTTGTACCTGATGCAGCGACTTGTCAGGCTTGTATTGATGAGTTGTTTGATCCACAAAATCGTCGTTATCATTATCCTTTTATAAACTGCACCCATTGCGGCCCCCGTTTTACTATTATAAAAAAAATGCCTTACGACAGGCCTTTTACCTCTATGTCTGCGTTTCCATTTTGTCCGATTTGCCAACATGAATATCAAGATCCCGCAGATAGACGTTTTCATGCACAACCTAATGCCTGTCCTGTCTGTGGACCTCATATTTGGTTGGCAGATCATCAAGGGCAACAACTTGCAATAAAAGAGCGGGCATTAACGCAAGCTTGTCAGGCGCTATTAGCGGGAAAAATTGTTGCTGTAAAAGGCATTGGTGGCTTTCATTTAGTCTGTGACGCACGCAATAGTGAAAGTGTTGCGCGTTTAAGAGCGCGTAAACATCGTCCAGCCAAACCACTTGCGGTGATGTTAACCGGGATTGAGCAGCTCCAAAAACCGGACGATAATGCCGAGTTTTACTCAAAAGTGATAGAAACATTAACCAGTACCGCAGCACCTATCGTACTTATTCCTAAAGAAATCGCCCCTATTTCATTAAGTGAACTGATTGCACCTGGATTAACAGAAGTAGGTGTTATGTTACCAGCTAATCCTTTGCAACATCTTCTCGCACATGAAACACAAATTCCATTAGTCATGACCTCTGGTAATGCGACGGGACACACTCCTGCATTAACCAATGAAGAGGCGTTAAATCAGCTTGGTGATATTGCAGAATTATTTCTAATGCATAATAGGGAGATTATACAAAGAGCGGACGATTCATTAGTGCGTATTGAAGATGATCAGTGTGTGATGATCCGCCGTTCACGGGGTTATGTACCAGATGCTATCGCATTGCCAACCACTTTTGATGCACAACCTGCAATTTTGGCTTTAGGAGGGGATCTGAAAAATGTGTTTTGTCTCTTAAAAGAGCACCAAGCTATTATGGGGCCGCATTTAGGTGATTTAGATGATTTAAGTGTGAGGCAACAATTACTGAAATCGCTCACGCTGTTTCAACAGATCTATCGTTTTACGCCCAAAGCGATTGCCATTGATGCTCATCCTAATTATATCAGCCATCAAATAGGTAAACAGCTAGCTGAACAGCAACATATTCCTGTTATAGAAGTTCCCCATCACCATGCACATATTGTCTCTTGTTTAGCAGAGCATGGACATACACAGCAACAAGGCGCAGTAATTGGTATAGCCCTTGATGGTTTAGGGTATGGACAAGATGGCTCTTTATGGGGAGGCGAGTGTTTGCTGGTGGATTATAAAAAATCCCAACGTATTGGCGGGCTACCTGCGGTTGCTATGCCGGGAGGAAATTTAGCTTCAATACAGCCTTGGCGAAATTGGTTCGCACATTTAGCTACTTTTACAAAAGATTGGCAAGGTAGTGTTATCACCCAAGCAATTCCGCTCACTGAGTTACAGATTTTGAGTAAGGCAGTGGCTCGTGGTTTAAATTCACCGCTAGCATCATCTTGTGGACGATTATTTGACGCAGTTGCTTGCTCTTTGGGATTATCACCTAAACAAATAAGCTGGGAAGGCGAAGCGGCATGCTACTTACAAAGCGCTGCGTTACAGTGTCACGTAGATCGGTATGCTGATATCATCAAGCAATATGGACATTTAATGCCTGTAAAAGATAAGCATGTTGATTTGTCCATTTTCTGGTCACAATGGGAAAGCATCACATTGAATACCAGTGAGAAGGCTTGGTTATTTCACTATTTATTAGCCGAAAGTTTGGGTGATATTGCTCTGCAAGCTGCGCAAGAACATCAGATTGATACTATTGTTTTAACAGGAGGGGTATTCAATAATATCTTACTTAAGGATCTGTTTAAGCAAAAATTAAACAATAAAAAGGTATTAACCCCTATGATATTGCCATCTGGTGATGGTGGAATTGCATTAGGACAAGCACTTATTGCCAGTCATTTTATGTAAAAAATAAAATGATTGTAATCTATTAGCTAACTTTTAGTGCACCATAACAACAGTCGTTTTTTGGTCACTGTTTTATCAAAGACAATATGGAAAATCATCGTGAGTAAAAAGAAAATTGTTATTTCTTTAGCCATAATCGCTGGATTGAGTACACCGACAGCCTTCGCGGGAGAATGGTCAATAGGGGGTTCTGTATTATCACAAGTAACACCTTATAAGGGTGCTAAATCTAAAGACTATTTATTACCTGTACCTTTGGTTAATTATCAATCTGAAAATTTCTATTTTGCGACATTAGCCGCAGGATATTATTTATGGAATTCACCGAAAGATCAGCTGTCTGTCGATGTTCACTATTACCCACAAGCATTTAAACCAAGTGACTCTGATGATGAGCAGATGAAAAAACTTAATCGTCGCCGTGATACCGTCATGGGTGGATTTACCTATAAACATCATGAGTCATGGGGAAGTTTACGAGGGATTATTTCTGGTGATCTTTTAGGTAAAAGTAATGGCATTATTGCTGATGCTGCTTACCTTTATCCTTTTGAACTAGGCAATTGGTCACTTCAACCGGGAATTGGTGCTGTTTGGGAAAATAAAAAGCAGAATCGTTACGCATATGGGATTAGTCAGGGAGAATCTCAGCGTAGTGGTTTAGCTGAATATCGACCAAATGATAGCTGGAGACCTTATGTTGAAATCTCAGCTAACTATAAGCTTGCTGAAAACTGGGATTTCTTCGCGATGGGACGAGTGGATCGCTTACCCAGCGAAGTTAAAGATAGCCCGATGGTAAATAAATCGGTAACGGCTATTTTATGGACAGGTGTCACTTATACTTTCTAACGGTAAAACGGTAAGTTAAGTTGCTTTCGATAACTAAAAGCTTCGAATTTGTTCGAAGCTTTTTTCGTTCGACAAAGTAGAGTGGCAAACTATTTTTCAGCAATATTTTTGCGTACACGTATCACAGCAGATAAACGCCCAGGATGAACATTATCCGGCTTAAGTGGACGATGAATACGAGCTGTTTCAACACATGCCATTTTACGGTAACCACCTGAGCTCATATCTTTCATTGAACTGGCGAGTTCTGCACCCGGATTCCAACAAACGACATCACTGTGATGATAATGGTGAACCTCAATAGTACGATCCCAACCATCATCATGAATAAGATTAAAATCTTCAGGTTCAGTATAAAGTCTGTCAGTACGGCCGTTAAAGCGTAGGGCTGTTTCGTCGGTATAAACTTCTTTATCCGCTACTGTGTCAATATAGTGACCACCAAGGCCTGTAATGGAAACTTTATCGATATCACTGACATTAAAATAGGAGTGTAGCGCCGCAGTGGCTTCATAGTCACCGTATGACTCTAATTCAATTTCACAGGTATCACCTAATTTAAATCGAGCAATAACAGTAAATTCATGAGGCCAATACTTTTGAGTTTGTGCACTTTCTTTGAGTGTCATGGTGATAAGCACTCCGTCTTCTTGTTCAGAATGAGCACTAAATTCCCAAGGTAAGATACGTGCAAATCCATGGCTTGGGGTTCCCGCTGAGGCAAACCAAGGCCAACAAATAGGGATACCACCACGAATAGCAACACCGGGAGTAAATAAGGCATCTTCACTGAGCCACAAAACGGGATGCGTTTGTGCGGGTTGCCATGCGATAAGATGGGCACCTTGAAGACTAATAGCCGCACGTACTTTGGGGTGAGAGATCACCAGAATAGGGAGTTCACCTAATTGGCGTCGACTTAAGTAAGGTGATATTTGTTCAATAACCGGCAAAGAAAAAATTTTCTCATTCATTATTTTATAACCTTATGTCGCGGACTATTTGAATACAATAAACTGCCGAGTAAAAAAATAAAAGAGCCACCGAAAGGGTGGCTCTAAAATCAATCTTGGCTTTCTAAACTCTAATTATTTAGAGATATGAGAAATCAGATCTAGAACTTTGTTTGAATAACCAACTTCGTTATCGTACCAAGAAACTAATTTAACAAAGTTGTCATTCAGCGCGATACCTGCTTTAGCATCGAATACTGAAGTTAATACTTCACCGTTGAAGTCAGTTGAAACAACTGCATCTTCAGTGTAACCCAGAACGCCTTTCAGTTCGCCTTCGGCAGCTTCTTTGATTGCTTCACAGATTTGAGCATAAGTTGCTGGTTTTTCCAGACGTGCAGTTAAGTCAACAACAGAAACGTTAGGAGTAGGAACACGGAAAGACATACCAGTCAGTTTGCCGTTCAGTTCAGGAATAACTTTACCTACTGCTTTAGCAGCACCAGTTGATGAAGGGATGATGTTTTGAGAAGCACCACGACCACCACGCCAGTCTTTCATTGAAGGACCATCAACAGTACGTTGAGTTGCAGTTGTTGCGTGAACAGTTGTCATCAGACCTTCAACGATACCGAATTTGTCGTTGATAACTTTTGCTAAAGGCGCTAAGCAGTTAGTTGTACAAGATGCGTTAGAAACGATATCTTGACCTGCATATGATTTGTGGTTTACACCCATAACGAACATAGGTGTGCTGTCTTTTGAAGGACCAGTCAGAACAACTTTTTTCGCACCAGCTTGGATGTGTTTACGTGCAGTTTCGTCAGTTAAGAACAGACCAGTTGCTTCAGCAACAACATCAACACCAATTTCGTTCCATTTCAGGTTTGCTGGATCTCTTTCTGATGTTACGCGGATGGTTTTACCATTAACAACGAGGTGGCCATCTTTTACTTCAACAGTACCGTTGAAACGACCATGAGTTGAATCGTATTTCAGCATGTATGCCATGTATTCTGCGTCTAACAGATCGTTAATACCTACGATTTCGATATCTGAACGTTCTTGTGCAGCACGGAAAACGATGCGGCCGATACGACCAAAACCATTAATACCTACTTTGATAGTCATATGTATTCCACCAGCTTTATTAGTGAATTAAAAAGTTGCTTCTAAAGTTACCAAAACCGCGCCAGTCGTCAAGCGGAATCGTGTCAATAATTGCAAAAAATCAATTAAAAAAACACTTTTTGCTTAAGGATTGGTCGTTTTAGATAAATATTACGCTGTGTATTATCGGGATCATTGCCGATAAATGAAGTTACCTTTGCTCCGTTATGTGAAATGTATCACATTTCAAAAACTAAAGATTACTCTCATTGATTTTAGACTATATTTTCCAGATTTGTTGTTAAATCTTTGTTATTATTTGCTGTTGTTTTAAAAAACATTTTTGTCAGTGTGAGGTGTTTATGAGCAATAATGAAAAAAAAGTGCATATTTCAAGTGATAACAATCACATTGATTTATCAAACCTCAATGAAATGCAGCATTATGTGACGCAACAGCGGGGTACTGAACCGCCGTTTAGTGGTAAATTATTACATAATAGAGAAACAGGTATTTATCATTGCTTATGTTGTTCTGCGCCTTTGTTTTATTCGGAAACTAAATTTGATGCAGGATGTGGCTGGCCAAGTTTTTATCAACCTGTAAGTGATGATGCAATTCTTTATCTTGATGATTTTTCGCATAATATGAAAAGAACAGAGATCCGCTGTCATCAATGTGGTGCTCATTTAGGGCATGTATTTAATGATGGCCCAGCACCGACAGGACAACGTTATTGTGTTAATTCTGCCTCTTTGGCATTTAGCAATACAGAAACAGGTGAAGTGCAAAAGGGCTAAACAGTTACTATTAACAATAAATTAACAAATAAAAAAACGATTCAGCTTTTGCGTGGTAATTTGATATATGGAGCAATCAATGGAAGTTAATGATTTAATTTCAATGGTCACACCTGAGATTTATCAACGTCTTTCTACCGCAGTTGAGCTAGGTAAATGGCCAGACGGCGTTGCACTCACGGCAGAGCAAAAAGAGCATTGCATGCAAATTGTTCTCTTATGGCAAGCGCAGAATAACCATAATCCGGAACATATGACGGTTGGCACAAACGGACAAATTACGATGAAAAGCAAACAAGAGCTAAAAGCGCAATTTCAAGCTGAACGTTTAGCCACATTAACACCAATGGATGATGATTAAGACGTTTTTAAATTTAAATAATGAAAGTTAGCGTAACGGTGGTGATTTATTAGTTTATTATTTTGATAAATCACCACTTTTTAGTTCTACTATTCATACAAGTAGAGAATGATAATTGCTAATCATGTTGTTTATATTATTTGTCACTTTTAAGCACTGTTACTGAATCAACTAAAACTGCCCCATGTTGTTGCATTTGATTAAATGCGAGCTGGCTATCATCTGGTTGAATATTGACACCTCGACAACCATCCATAACCACTGATACTTGATAACCCAATTGTAATGCATCTAACACGGTAAATTTAACGCAATAATCAGTTGCTATCCCTAAAATGGTGAGATGCTCGATCTGCATGCTTTGTAAAAGAGTATGCAATCCTGTTTGATATTCATGGTCATTATCAAAAAAAGCACTATAACTATCGATAAGTCGATTTTGGCCTTTATAAATAATATGACTAATTAAATCATCCCTTAATAAGGGATGAAAATCAGCGCCATGGCTATTTTGTACACAATGCACTGGCCACCAAACTTGTGGACGGCCATTTAATTGGCCAATTTCGCCAACAACAGTACCTGAATTTTTTGCAAAGCTGAGATGATCTGCGGGATGCCAATCTTTGCTCGCAATAATAGGACGCTGATGGCGTTGAAAATAATCAATAAGCCGATTTGCCGTATCTATGACAGTATCACTTTCCTTAACAGCCAATGCGCCACCGGTACAGAAATCATTTTGTAGATCAACTAATAATAACGCTGAATTTTTCACAGGAGTTACCTTTGATTAGACCTAGTCGTCATCGTTTAATGTCATTTCACCACGGAGATTTTGTTGCATTAAACGGCAGATCTCAGTATAGCTATATTGTTGACTAAGTAGATAGTGGAGTTTAGTTAACGCTGCTTCAAAAGTCATATCATAACCACTGATCACCCCAACATCGGCGAGTGCTTGTCCTGTTGCATAGCCCCCCATATTGACACGACCAGAAATACATTGTGTTAGGTTAACGACGACAATACCGCGCTCAGTTGCTTCGCGTAGCGTTGATAACAAGGCGGGATGAGAAGGGGCATTACCCACACCATAAGAGCGCAAAATAAGTGCCTTAACGGGTTGCATTAAGATATTTTTCACCACCTCATCAGAAAGTCCCGGATATATTGTTACCACACCAATTGGTTGAGGGGTAATATGATGAGCAATAAACTCACCTTTTGGCTTAGGTAATGGGTTTATTTTAAACGTTTTAATATTAATGCCTGCTTCTAATAAAGGTGCACTATTAGGAGAAGCAAAAGCATTGAAGCCATCTGCATGTGCTTTTATCGCACGATTACCACGATACAGAGTATTGTTGAAAAACAGTGCAACTTCATTAATCGGATGATGTGCAGCAATATAGAGAGCATTTAATAGGTTAGTTTGTCCATCTGAGCGTAAAGCTTCTAATGGAATTTGAGAGCCGGTGACGATAACCGGTTTTGCCAGCCCCTCAAACATAAAGGAAAGTGCAGAAGCGGTAAATGCCATGGTATCGGTACCATGCAAGATGACAAAACCATCATAGTGGCAATAATTCTCGCTAATATCATCAGCGATAGATTGCCAATCTTCAGGTGTAATATTTGATGAATCAATTAAAGGAAGGTGCTCTTTGATTGTGAAGTTGGGCATCTCTTCACGATGGAATTCGGGCATCTTAGCTAATTGGCGTTGTAAATGTCCTGATACAGGTATATAGCCGTGATCAGAATGTTGCATACCGATAGTTCCACCAGTATACACAACGTAAATGGATTTTTTTTGCATCAGACCTAACACTCTTATGAATTAAGCGATAAGAAAGAGTTGATTATAGGGGGTTTGCAGAATAAAAAAAGAAAGGGGAGACAAAAAGCACAATTGAAATACAGTAATTGATGTTTTAAATCATTATTTACACCATTTAGCAAAATAACTAAAAAATAATCAAAGGCTAAGATAATCCCGCTCATATTGAGCGGGAGCACACTTATTTATTGAATATCACCACAAGATAAACAATACGCATAGCGGTTTTGCGGATCGTTCATATTACGATAAAACTCAGTTTGTGTTTTAACTTCTTTAAATACCGGTGCAGGTAAATAGGCTTGTAATGGATCAGGAATAATGGCTTTTGCATTGGCCGATAAGCTCATTAATATTTGCTCTGATAAGCTTAATTCCGGTTTCATCCAATCAATGACTGGTTGTTTGATTTTTGCCATGGTTGCTGCTGCATTAATAGCATCATCGAAATCACCAAATTCATCAACTAATCCTACTTGTTTAGCATCAACGCCAACCCAAACACGACCTTGCGCAATACGATCAACTTGTGCCGGTGTTTTATTACGTGATTCAGCTACTAATTTCAGGAATGTTTTATAGCCACTTTCAATATTAAGTTGGAATAGCTCTGAAAAATCTTCAGGTAATTTATTGGTTACCGAAAGCCCTGCAAGAGGTGATGTACTCACGCCATCACTATGCACACCTATTGATTCTAAGCTATTTTCAAAGGTATTGATGACACCAAATATACCAATAGAGCCTGTTAATGTTGAAGGGCTAGCGATAATTTTACTCGCAGGTGTAGAGATCCAATATCCCCCTGATGCAGCCATTCCGCCCATTGAAACCACGACATGTTTTTTCTCTTGTTTAAAGGCGGCTATTTCACTGCGGATCTGCTCAGATGCAGACACACTACCACCGGGGCTATTAACTCGTAATACTAATGCTCTAATATTAGGATTTAAACGCGCTTGACGGATTTGATTAGCAATGGTTGAACCACCTGCGGAGCCAGGAATGCTTTCACCATCAATAATTGCGCCTTGAACGACCACAACCGCAATATTGCCGTCTTCGTTTTCTGGGGCGAATGCGGTGAGGTTATCAGCATAATCATAAATACTAATATTGTTAAACTGCTTAGCTTCATGATCCCATTGAAAGGTCTCTTTCATATCCGCTTCAAATTGGGCATAAGAGCTAACAGTATCGACCAATTTGCGATTAAGTGCATAAGTAGCATTATCGCCATCGGCTTTACGCAGCTCAACTATCATCTCTTTTGCACCAGGGAAAACATCTTCCTTGGTAATACTACGATTTTCTGCAACTTGCGTTAAATAATTAGACCAGAGTACGGAAACTAATCGACTAGATGCGGCTCGGGCTTCATCAGACATATTATCGCGCATCAGCGGTTCAACAGCTGATTTATAGGTTCCCACACGGAATATATGGGTATTAACTTTAAGTTTTTCTAATAGCGATTTGTAATAGAGATTACTAAAACCTAAACCATAAATACCCACAGCACCTTGTGATGCTAAATAAATTTTATCTGCATAAGAGGCTAAGTAATATTGCGGTTGGCTATAATAACCACTAATCGCATAGATAGGTTTACCTGTTTTTTTAAATTCAGTTAGCGCTTTACCAACATAATTGAGTGAAGGTTGGTCTGCCCCAGCAAATTCGTCAAGTTTTAGTACCATCCCTTTAATTTTGGGGTCAGTCGCTGCTTTGCGTAAGGTATCAACGACTTCGAATAACGAATTTTCTTGTAACTGGCTACCCGAAACACCCAAAAGCTCTCGGCTCATTTGCCCTAAAGGATTTTGGTTAGCTGTTTGGTCAACAATAACTCCTTTTAAATCAACCAGTAATGCACCTTGGTAATCGGTAGGTTTTTGCGTTTCTTGGACGATGAAATAGAGTCCTACACCCATAAAAAGTAGAAAGAAGAAAATAACGTTTAAGATTAGTTTCCTGATAAAGTTAATCGCCTGCCAACTAAATCGAAAAATAGTACCGATTAACTCCATAATTTTACTCATATTATCTCCACATCATGTAAAGCTAAAAATTAATCCTAAACAGTTATGCTAGAATTGATGGTAAAGGTTTAAGTTTCTATTATTAAAGTATTTATTTCAATATTGAGCGACTCAAGAAATTAGCTGTATAGCCACAACATACCTTATTTACATGAGAGTATGCCTTGCAGGTGAACAATAGACAGCAAAGGTCACGGCTATTTTTAGAATAAAAAACGCTAATATTCCCTACATCTCACTTCGATCCTTTAATAACAAAACTCGATTGACTACTTAGACTGCAAATATTTAAACACCATTCTAATATAGCGACTAGCGAAAGTCTGTCACGTATTTTATTGCGCTTGGGCAGTGTATTACACCTAAAAGCTAACACATTCATATTTTGAACAAACGCTCAATATTGGCTTAAGTACAATCCTATTTTAGCTAAAAATATCCGCTTAAATTTCTCGGTGGTGGTAATATAACATTTTGTTATACTGCGAATTGATAACAACTGTCTATCCCTGCTCTTAAGGGATTTTGCTACAATAATACTGACAGGAGAATACAAAAATGGATGCATTAACACTGCTTTTAAATCGACGTTCAGCGTCTCGACTGACTACTCCAGCCCCAAATAACCAACAGCTTGAAGCTATTTTACAAGCAGGTATGAGAGCCCCCGATCATGGCGCCCTTAAACCTTGGCACTTTGTCGTGATGAAAGAGGATGGTATTGAGCGTTTTAGTCAATTATTACATAAAGCGGCGGTGGTGAGTCAACTAGGTGCTGAGGTAGAAGAAAAAGCAAAAAACGCACCTTTTCGTGCACCTTTAATTATTACCGTGATTGCCAAAGTTAAAGCGCATCCTAAAGTTCCTGAATGGGAGCAAATTGTTGCGGCAGGCTGTTGTGTTCAGGCGATGCAAATGGCTGCAGTGGCACAAGGTTATAGTGGTATTTGGCGTTCAGGCTCTTGGACTCATGATCCAGTGGTAAGAGCGGGATTAGGTTGTGGAGAGCACGACCATATTGTTGGTTTCTTATATCTTGGTACTCCCGCATTGAAAGCACCTACAACGGTTTCTCCTGCTGATTTAACTGATTTTGTGACTTATTTTTAAAAGGATGACATGTTATGTCTGAAGCAATTCGTTTAACACAATACAGTCATGGTGCCGGATGTGGCTGCAAAATTTCACCAAAAGTTTTGGAAACGATTTTACATAGTGAACAGGCTAAGTTTCACGATCCCCATTTATTGGTTGGTAATGAAACGAAAGATGATGCCGCTGTTTATGATTTAGGTAATGGCACTGGAATTATCAGTACCACTGATTTTTTTATGCCAATTGTTGATAACCCCTATGACTTTGGGCGTATTGCGGCGACTAATGCGATTAGTGATATTTTCGCTATGGGGGGTAAACCTATTATGGCAATAGCAATTTTAGGTTGGCCAATTGATAAACTTGCGCCTGAAATTGCTCGTGAAGTTATCGAAGGTGGGCGAGCCGCCTGTCAAGAAGCGGGGATTTCCCTTGCTGGTGGGCATTCGATTGATGCCCCTGAGCCTATTTTTGGTTTAGCGGTAACGGGCGTTGTACCGGTGAGTAAAATTAAGAAAAACAGTGCTGCTAAAGCAGGATGCCAACTTTTTTTAACTAAACCTTTAGGTATTGGGGTATTAACTACCGCAGAGAAAAAAGGCTTATTAAAACCTGAGCATCAGGGCCTAGCTACTGAAATTATGTGCCGTATGAATAAAGCCGGTACTGATTTTTCTGATATTGAAGGGGTCACGGCAATGACCGATGTGACAGGTTTTGGTCTATTAGGTCACCTTAGCGAGATTTGTGAAGGCTCTGGATTACAAGCCACTATTCACTTTTCACAAGTACCACGATTACCTGAAGTAGAAGCGTATATAGAGCAAGGATGTGTACCGGGCGGTACTGGACGTAATTTTGAAAGTTATGGCCATTTGATTGGTAATATCAGCGAAATGCAACGTAAATTATTATGTGATCCGCAAACTTCAGGTGGCTTATTACTGGCAGTACAGCCAGAAGCCGTTGAGCAAGTAAAAGAAGTTGCTAAACGCTTTAATATTGATTTGACCTCGATCGGTGAATTAACAGAGCCGAAAGCAGGAAGAGCGTTAATCGAAGTGACAAACTAACGTAATGAGATTATTTATTGCAGAAAAACCCAGCCTTGCTCGAGCTATTGCTGATGTATTACCAAAACCGCATAAACGTGGTGATGGTTTTATTGTTTGTGGTGATAACCAGTATGTGACGTGGTGTGTTGGTCATTTACTTGAGCAGGCTGAGCCGGATGCATATGATCCGCGCTATGCGCGTTGGTCGTTAGATGATTTGCCCATTATTCCGAATAAATGGCAACTCAAACCGCGCGCTGATGTGAAAAAACAGCTAGATACGATCAACACATTACTAAAACAAGCCGATGAAGTGATCCACGCAGGAGACCCCGATCGCGAAGGGCAACTGTTAGTAGATGAAGTACTTAATTACCTTAATATTAGTGATGCTCAAAGAAAACAGGCACGTCGCTGCCTGATTAACGATTTAAACCCCGCCGCGGTATCTCGAGCAATTGATAAGCTCCGCTACAATCATGAATTTATTCCATTATGTGTTTCTGCCTTAGCAAGAGCGAGGGCGGATTGGCTATATGGCATTAACATGACACGCGCTTACACGTTATTAGGACAGCGCAATGGTTACCAAGGCGTACTTTCTGTTGGGCGAGTACAAACCCCGGTGCTGGGTTTAGTCGTACGCCGTGATGAAGAAATTGAAAACTTTGTACCGAAAGATTTTTTTGAAGTCAAAGCGCATATCGTTACTCCTGCAGATGAGCGATTTACCGCTATTTGGCAGCCGAGTGAACACTGTGAGCCTTGGCAAGATGAAGAAGGGCGTTTATTACATCGCAAATTAGCAGAGCATGTTGTTGATAGAATAGCTGGCAAGCCTGCTAATGTTACCGATTATCAAGATAAACAAGAGTCTGAAATAGCACCTTTGCCTTTTTCATTATCTGCTTTACAAATTGAAGCGGCGAAACGCTTTGGTTTAAGTGCTCAACAAGTATTAGACACATGTCAACGCTTATATGAAACGCATAAACTTATTACTTATCCACGCTCCGATAGTCGCTATCTGCCTGATGAACACTTTGCTGGGCGTCATGCGGTGATGAATGCCATTAGTGTGCATGATAATAGTCTTTTACCACAAGAAACATTAGATATTGATAAAAAGAACCGTTGCTGGGATGACAAGAAAGTAGATGCGCACCATGCCATTATTCCTACTGCGAAAACAGGTAATATTTCATTAAGTGAAAATGAAAAAAATATTTACTATTTGATCGCCCGACAATATCTAATGCAATTTATGCCAGATGCGGTGTACCGCAAATGTGTGATTGAACTCGATATTGAGAATGGAAAGTTTATTGCTAAGGCACGATTTTTAGCACAAGCCGGCTGGCGTACCTTATTAGGTAGTAAAGAGCAAGATGCGGAAAATGATGGTAGCGCCTTACCTATTGTGGCTAAAGGTGATGAGTTACTTTGTGAAAAAGGCGAAATTGTTGCCAAGCAGACCCAACCACCAAGACCTTTTACAGATGCTACGCTACTTTCGGCTATGACCGGTATTGCACGTTTTGTGCAAGACAAAGAGCTAAAGAAAATCCTAAGAGCGACGGATGGGCTAGGTACTGAAGCGACTAGGGCTGGTATTATTGAATTACTGTTTAAACGCGGCTTTCTGCAAAAGAAAGGGCGAGCTATCAACTCGACACCAGCAGGAAGAGCATTAATTCATGTTTTGCCAGATATGGCGACATTACCCGATATGACCGCTCATTGGGAATCAATATTAACGCAAATTAGTGAGAAGCAATTTAAGTATCAAGATTTTATGATGCCATTAAGTAACACACTATTTGAATTAATTACTCAAGCTAAACGTCGTCCTAATATTCAAGCGTTTAGAAACCTGCCTGCGCCTGCGCAGAATAAAAAACGTAAAGGTGCGACGAAAAAAAGTGCACAAGGGAAAAGTCGTTCAGCGCAGTCTCAATCTACGAATCGCAATATAAAGAGTGATGCTTAGTTGATTGTGTAAGACGCTAACTAATATATAAATAAACCCCACTTTTAATCTATTTAAAGTGGGGTTTATCAATAAGGGGGGAGAGGGAATTAAAGCTTAAACTCGGCCCAAACAGGTGCGTGATCGGAAGGTTTTTCCATCGCACGAATATCGTAGTCAATGCCGGTTGAAATACAATTATCTGCTAAGCAACGACTTGCTAGCAGTAAATCGATACGTAAGCCTCGGTTATCATCAAAGCCTTTTGAGCGATAATCAAACCAAGAAAATTGGTCTTCGACTTCAGGATGTTGGGCGCGGTAAGTATCGGTTAATCCCCAACCCATAAGCGTTGCTAACCACTCTCGCTCTTCCGGTAAAAATGAACATTTACCCATTTTTAGCCAACGTTTCATATTATTTTCGCCGATACCGATATCTTTATCGGTTGGGCTAATATTTAAATCCCCCATAATCAGTACGGGAGAGGAAGGCGTTAAGCTGGTGGTCAGATACTGCTGTAGATCAGCATAGAATTTTGCTTTAGCAGGGAATTTTGTCTCATGATCACGACTTTCACCTTGAGGGAAATAACCATTCATTACCGTTAATAATCCAGCGGGGGTTTCAATGTCCGCCATGATCATACGACGCTGAGCTTCTTCACCATCACCAGGGAATCCTTTACGTACCGCGACAGGTTTCGCCTTAGTTAACAAAGCCACACCATAATGGCCTTTCTGTCCATGATAAAAAACGTGGTAGCCCAAGGCACTGACAGTTTCTAATGGAAACATATCATCATGAACTTTTGTTTCTTGCAGTCCAATAACATCGGGTTGGTGTTTTTCTACAATGGCTTCGAGCTGATGAGGGCGAGCACGTAATCCATTAATATTGAATGAGACAAATTTCATGTGACTATAACCATTTATAGATTGAATAATAGGATAACTTATACTAACAGGATAATGAAATAAATGTAAGTCAGTTACATACCAATGTTAATACCTGTCATCGAGATATAATCGCGTGATATAGATAAATCGTAGCCAAATAGCAAAATGTATGGCAACTAATAATATTAATAAGTTTATGCCTAACAAAAAATATTAATTAAATAAAGTAGAAACATAAACTATTCTTTGATAGAAGAATATAAGTATTATCATTTTTTATATGTAAAGCAAAATGACAGAATAAAAATATCAATTGAATTATAAATTATATTTATAGGAGGTGAAGATAATTAAAAATAATATTTATTTCGCATGGATTTCTTTCAGTTAATATGTGTTTTATTTATATTAATAAAATTAATTTAATTGTTTTGTTTAACACAGCAAAGGAATGGTGGATTATGTTTTTTTCTCGTAAATTAGAGGCCTTTATGGCCGTCGTTGAAAATGGATCCTTAAGTAAAGCTGCTCGTGTGATGAACCGAACGACACCACCTGTAGCGAAATCAATCAAAGATTTTGAAGCCGTGCTAGGGAAGCGCTTGTTTAAGCGGGAAAAGTTTGGTATGAGTTTAACGCAAGAAGGGTTAGAACTCTATAATGATTTAAAATCACTTTATCTGCAAGAAAAAGAGATAACAAAAAAACACACATCGGGCATTATTAATAATAGCATTCATGTTTATTATGATTGGGGTAAAAGTCAATATTTAACAGCACTCTATCAAGCAGCCAATAAGAATTGTTCACATATAAATATGATGAGATTTTCGAAAGATAATTTTGAAGAGATACCAGATTATGATGGAAACACGTTAATCTTAAGCTCAGATAAAATTATTAGTGAAAAGTTTAGCTTAATACATCAAGTTAAAAATAAATATCTAGGAATATGTTGCCAACAAATGTTAGCACAAAAAGCACAAGAGAATATCAATACATTGCTAAAAGAAAATATTTGGTTATGTGATCCCGCTTTATATAAAACAGCAAAAATAAAGAAATTAGAAAATGAAATAGCGGATCAGGGTAAACCTATCAGTATTAGATTGATGGATGATTTAAACTGTTGTTTAAACTTTATTCAAACTCACCATTCGCTATTATTTACTGATGAAAACCCGATTAAAAGTGAGGATGAAAAGCAACTGTGCTTTATACCTTTAACACAAACGGAACTGATTTATAATTGTTATATCTATAAATCTAAATATCACTCGAGTATATTGAACAGGTTTGTTGATTTAATAAAAGAATTGGAATGAAAAAATAGTGAAGAGTATTGAAGATGGTGGTGGGAGAAGGATTCGAACCTTCGAAGTCTGTGACGGCAGATTTACAGTCTGCTCCCTTTGGCCGCTTGGGTATCCCACCAACATTAAATTGTCTTGCTGTCCGTGACAGCGGGCGCAATAATACCAAATACCTGAGATGTGTAAAGTGCTATTTTAAGAAAAAGCGATCAACTGCTGTAAAAATATCCGCTTTGCTTAACTGTTGTGCTATATCGTATTGATTTTAGATAGAAAGCTATAGTGATTGATTTGGATGTGTAACAAAAAATAAAAAGAGCCTGTGATAAAATAACTATCTCAGGCTCTTGTTACTTTAGGCTTGTGTCGTAGTTACACTAATTTAAAACGGGTAAGCCTACAAAATAATTGTTCTGTTGCCATAGACAAAAACACGTTGCGAGAGCACCCAATAGAGGGCGTGGCTTAGTACGTTTTTTTCTACATCCCGTCCTGCGCGCATCATATCTTCTGCTGAAAAAGTGTGGTCTACGTTTATTACATTTTGAGTAATAATAGGACCTTCATCTAAATTATCATTTACATAGTGAGCTGTGGCGCCAATAATTTTTACACCACGTTCATAGGCTTGATGATATGGGCGGGCGCCAATAAATGCCGGTAAGAAAGAGTGATGAATATTAATAATTTGATTTGGGTAATGTTGTACAAATGCGGGGGTTAATACACGCATATATTTAGCTAATACCACATAATCAGGTTTGTATTGGTCAATTTGTGCTATCAGTTTTTCATCATGCTGATCACGGGTTAACCCTTCATGACTAATGAGATGGAAAGGGATCCCAAATTGCTCAACAAGGTGTTTTAGCGTGTCGTGATTACCAATAACTGCTGCAATTTCAACATCCAGATCACCAAAAGCGCTTTTCATTAAGAGGTCACCAATACAATGGGCTTCTTTAGTGACCATAATGACGATACGGCGGCGACCGGCAGTATTAAGCTCTCGCTGTGAGCCTTGTGGAAGTGCATCATCTAAATCGGCTAAAAAGGTTTCATCATTAAAAATGCCTTCTAGCTCAGTGCGCATAAAAAAGCGGCCAGTGCGATGATCAACAAACTCATTATTTTGAACAATATTGAGCTGATGTTTATAACAAATATTAGTAATTTTTGCGATAAGCCCTTTCGCATCTGGACAAATAGTACGTAGTATTTTCTTTTGAGTATTTTGGTGTTGCATGTATGGATAAATCCTTTAATTTACTTCTGTGTTTGCAATTATTTTCTGTTGTGTTCACAACATTTTTTGTATTTACGGCCTGAGCCACAAGGACAGGGATCGTTTCGTCCTACTTTAGGCTGTACACCATCAATATAAAACCAGCAGTCGTCTATTTTTAGAAAACGAGAGCGTTCATGTAGATACTGCTTATCATCAGCATTTATTTCAATAAAGCAAGCTGAGAATTCAACAAAGGCTTCGTTATCACGAGGGTTTTCTTGTGCCGATATAATATGTAACCCTAGCCATTGTGTATTGGGAAACGTGGCGATTAACTCATCCCGTAAAGAAGGTGTACGACACGAAGGGTGCCATGTTTTGATTAGGTGATCTGCATTATGAGTCACAAAAGCACTATAGCGAGAGCGCATTAACGCTTGAGCTGTAGGGGCATTTTTTGTCCCTAATAAGTAAGGCTCACAGCACTCACTATAAGGCAATTGGCTATTGCAGGGGCATAAATTTGACAAGGTAATGTCCTGATCCATTTTTATACGACGATCCCCATCAGAAAAATAGCGATTAGGAATAATAAACGTCAATGTTGAACTAAACTAATAATGTAACGCTAAATAAACTGCAAGTGAAATGATAGTTATGGGTATTACTAATGAATAAAGCCTTAGTCGGTAAAAAAATTCTCATTATTGATGATGAGGTTGTATTTCGCACAATGCTCACTGAGTATTTTTCACACGAAAAGGCTTGCGTTTATGCGACTGACAATGGTAGCCAAGCATTGTTGTTACTTGAAGAGGGACTAAGACCTGATCTTATTTTATGTGATATCAGAATGCCTGTTATGAATGGGCCGACTTTTTTATGTCATCTAGAGCAGCGTCACTGGTCTTTTCCTGTTATTGCTATTTCATGTACTGACAACATGGCTGAAATTGATGATATGTTGCGCTTTGGCGCTCAGGACGTTTTTCTTAAGCCCGTAACTAATTTAGCTAAGTTAAAACAGAAGGTCATTGAAGTATTATGTCCAGGTTTTTTTGAGTCTGAATTAATTGCAAGGGGACAACTTGGACCTCTTTGGAATAACTTACGAGAACAGCCTCATTATATTCAATCCTTTGTTAAACAGATGCAACCGCAAGTTAAACAAATTGTCGCAGGATATAATGTTAATTATCGTCAATTAAATGATGCATCCCAAATGGGGTTGTTATTTGATATAGCGACTTTATCAAAAGATCAAATCATTTTTTACTGTGTTGACGTCTCTAATGATGAAGAAAATGGGTTACTCGTTGCGCTGCTTTTAAGGGTGGTTTTTAATCGTTTCCTAAAAGCTACTGAGAAAAGACGCTTCTTACCTAGTATGTATAACATATTGAATAAAATCAATAAAATGCTTGAGGATATGGGGGTGAGAGGATCATTCCCGCTGATTTTAGGTTATTACCACACCAAGGAAAAAAATATATTATTAGCGTCAGCAGGACTACGAGCTGAAATAAAAACAGAGAATAAAAAATATGTTTTAAATAGTGGTATACCTTTAGGAACACTACACTCTTTATATATTAACCAAATAAAGTGTGTGGGAATAGATTGGCAATGTAAAATTTGGAATCAGCACCATAAAATTAATTTAATGTTCTCACCTATACATAAACGTTAAATTTAGATTAAATAAAATCTGTTATTGCACATATATTAAACATAAATGAAGAACAATCTCAATTAAGCGATGATGCTCTGTTTATCCGTAGATATTAGCTGGTATACTCTGGCGATTATTTTTTTATATGTACCATAACATCATAGGAATATCATGGTACTTAATTTGTAGGAGAAGAGTAATGTCATCAGTGGTGCGTAAAGTAAGAAAAGCGGTGATCCCTGTTGCAGGGCTAGGAACAAGAATGTTGCCTGCCACCAAGGCTATCCCAAAAGAGATGCTACCTGTTGTTGATAAACCTTTAATTCAATATGTTGTTAATGAATGTATTGCAGCTGGCATCAATGAAATTGTGCTAGTTACACACTCTTCAAAAAATTCTATTGAAAACCATTTTGATACCAGTTTTGAATTAGAAGCTATTTTAGAAAAACGAGTTAAACGTCAGTTGTTGGAAGAAGTACAAGGTATTTGTCCAAGTCACGTTACTATTATGCAAACTCGCCAAGGAATAGCAAAAGGGTTAGGCCATGCCATTTTATGTGCAAAACCTTTGGTGGGTGATGAGCCTTTCGCTGTTATCTTGCCGGATGTTATTTTAGACCGATATAGTGCTGATCTGACTAAGGTTAATTTAAAAGAGATGCTTTCTCATTTTGAACAATCTGGCGCAAGTCAAATTTTAGTAGAGCCTGTTCCTGAAGAGGAAGTATCTAACTACGGGATTGTTGACTGCATGGGAGAACATTTACAGCCTGGCGACAGTAAACCCATTACTCGTGTGGTAGAAAAACCGAAGAAAGAAGAAGCACCTTCAAATTTATCTATTGTTGGTCGTTATGTGTTGTCTGAAAACATTTGGCCTTTATTAGCCAAAACCGCACCAGGAGCAGGGGATGAAATTCAATTAACTGACGCGATTGCAATGTTAATTGAAAAAGAGCCTGTAGAAGCTTATCACCTACAAGGGAAAAGCCACGATTGTGGTAATAAATTAGGCTATATGAAAGCTTTTGTTGAATATGGTTTACAGCACGAAGAGTTTGGCGAAGAGTTCACGAAATGGATAAAATCACTGCAAGCTTAATGTGTTGAGTAACAAAATTTAACGATTTATCTTGTTAATAGTGTCGCACTGTCATTTTAATTTTATAATGTGGTGCGGCATTTATTTATGGCTTAAAGCTTAAAAGTACTGCTATAAAAGATGATAAATTACAGTGCTAATATTGATATATATATCGGCATTGACAAGGTTAAGCGTTATGATGTTAATTGAGGTGATATTAAGCATGATAGCGTTTAGCGCAGAAATCAATTAATTGGGTTATTTGAGTATAATATGAAAATATTAGTAACAGGTGCAGCAGGATTTATTGGCTATCATTTAAGCCAGCGTTTGATAGAAATGGGTTATCATGTTATCGGGATAGATAATCTCAATGATTATTATGATGTGCGCTTAAAAGAAGCACGATTAGCTAAACTTAATCAGTTGGATAACTTCCAATTTGAGAAAATTGATATTACAGATTCAGTGAGTATTACGCAATTATTTGCTGATCACCGTTTTGATCGAGTTATTCACTTGGCGGCTCAGCCTGGCGTTCGTTATTCAATTGAAAACCCAATGGCATATATCGATGCTAATATTGTAGGCCATATTAATATATTAGAAGGTTGTCGCCATCATAACGTTGGGCATTTGATTTATTCGTCATCAAGCTCGGTATATGGTTTAAATCAAAAGCAACCTTTCTCTACAGAAGATAGTGTTGATCATCCGGTATCACTTTATGCTGCGACGAAAAAAGCCAACGAATTAATGTCTCATAGCTATTCTCATTTATATCAGCTACCCACAACAGGACTGCGATTTTTTACCGTATATGGTCCTTGGGGGCGTCCTGATATGGCACTATTTAAATTTACTAAAGCTATGTTAGCGGGTGAGCCTATCGATGTTTATAATGGCGGAAATATGACCCGTGATTTCACTTATGTCGATGATATTGTCAGTTCTGTGGTACGTTTAATTAATATTATTCCTCAACCCAACCCAAATTGGACCGTAGAGCAGGGGGAAACTTCATCAAGTTCTGCACCTTATAAAATATATAATGTGGGTAATGGGCAACCTACAAAGTTAATGGATTTTATTACAGCAATAGAAAAATCACTCAATATTAAAGCTAAATTGAACTTAATGCCGATGCAAGATGGTGATGTACTTTCAACCTGTGCTGATTGTAGCGATTTAGCTCAGACAACAGGTTTTTCACCCAACACTGCAGTAGAGTATGGTGTGAAGCAGTTTGTGGATTGGTATGTAGATTATTACCAGCAATAATCAGAGCATAGATATAATGCACAAGACAAAAAGGAGCCTTAAAGCTCCTTTTTTATTATAAAATTAACTAATTAATTTTATCAATACATTCACTATATTTGTAAAGCCCTTTTTATTTAAAAGCTTCATCAGCCTATTAAAGTTAAACGCTCGTTTAATAAAAATGACTAAACAAGAAAAATACCCTTTTAATTTTTAAAAGGGTATTTTAAATAGAGTATGCATTAAATTAGATGAGGAAATCTTCTAAAGATTTGCCTTCTTCTTCAATTGCACGTTTGATTACAGCTGGTGTACGGCCTTGGCCTGTCCAAGTTTTAGTTTCACCATTATCATCAACGTATGAATATTTAGCAGGACGTGCTGCACGTTTAGCACGACCAGTTTTGCTTGCGCCAGCAGCTTCAAGCAGGTCAGTTGGATCAATACCATCGGCAATTAATAGCTCACGGTATTTTTGTAATTTTTGCTGACGTTCTTCAATTTCAGCTTGCATTGCTTGTTCTTCTTCGCGGCGTTCATTAACAACGACTTCAAGTTTCTCAAGCATTTCTTCTAAAGTTTCTAAAGAAGTTTCTCTTGCCTGTGCACGAAGAGTACGGATGTTATTTAATATTTTTAAAGATTCGCTCATTTTCCTGGTCTCAAATAAATGTTGTTGGCTGATGTAATACTAATAATAGATTGCTATTTAAAATTCTGCAATAGCTAAATACAAACCAAACGTAAATTTTCTTTTTTTAAAACGAATATCTTTACAAAAAAATATTAAAAGTTGGGGCATCTTTCGCCAATAAAGGAAATATTAGTAATGATATACATCTTTTAACTGGTGATAGCGCTAATGTAAAAGAATAGAAAACGTTGTCTACTTTTTTATAATAACGGATTTTTTTCTAAAAATGCGCTTAGAGTAACTTTCATAGTTTAATAACTGTATATCAAAGGCGGGGTTAATATGTTAAGTACCTATTAAGGCTATTTATTTTTTAAACAAAAAATTTGCCTCATCAGTGATCCTGCGCTTTTTTCGCTATATCTTTTATAGAAATAAAGGCTATAAATAGTTGTCGTTGATAACTTCTCGTTTGTTTATGTTAAACTGCTTCCCGCGATAATACACACTATTTAAGGAGAGAGCTGATGGCTCAGCTTTACTTTTATTATTCAGCTATGAATGCCGGAAAATCAACATCTTTATTGCAGTCTTCTTATAACTATAATGAGCGAGGAATGCGAACTTTGATTTTTACGGCAGCGATAGACACGCGTTTTGCCAAGGGAAAAGTAACCTCAAGGATAGGGTTAAGTGCTGATGCATTGCTTTTCAGTGATGATATGAATATTCGTGATGCTATTTTAGCTGAAAATAATAAAGAGCCTATTCATTGTGTTTTGATTGATGAATGCCAATTTTTGACTAAAGCACATGTAGAGCAACTTTGTGAAATTACCGATAGTTATGATATACCCGTTTTAACCTATGGCTTAAGAACGGATTTTAGAGGTGAATTATTTACTGGTAGTGCTTATTTGCTTGCATGGGCTGACAAGCTCGTTGAGCTTAAAACAGTTTGTTACTGCGGGCGTAAAGCAAATAAAGTATTACGCTTAGCGGCAAATGGGAAAGTACTTTCAGACGGCGCACAAGTGGAAATAGGTGGTAATGAAAAATATGTTTCAGTGTGCCGCAAACATTATACAGAGGCTACGTTAAAAGGACGAATTGAACAGTTATAATGCAAAATTCCTCTTCTCTATTGTTAATTGGCGCGGGAATAGAGGGGGGGAAATATAATCGTCTAAATAAATGTTATCTCTTGTTATACTAAAAAAAGGTTATCTATTTTTAGAAGTTACGTTTTATATTTACTGTATTTTATAATTCATAACTGAAAATAGCATCAATAATGTAAAAAAATGTTAGTTTTTTTCTAGAAACATTTATTCGTTTTCTCCGTTTCATTATCTTTAATCAATAAAAAGGTAATCAGATATACGTAGGTTCTTTGTTTTGTGATGTAGATATTGATTTTTACAAATGTTCTAAGATGATGACATTTGATACTTCGCCATTATTTATAGTTTAATAAAACTGAATAAAGAAGAGAAAAAATGCTTGTGAGTGAAAAAATATTTCAACCATTTAATGGCTCAGGTGAAATGTTTATATCTAAATATTCATATTGGTTATGAGTAAAAAAGAGGAAACTGTGCTTAATAGACCAAATATAAACATGTGAATTACCACTAAAGTAGTATTTATTAGATAAAAAATATACAAATAGCCCCTACTTTGAATGTTATATACTGCTTAATAAGCAAAAGTGAGTTCGATAATATTTTATTGAAATTTTATTTTTATAAGTTTATTCCTTTCTTCGATAGATCAAAATCTTTTGATATTTCTCTTTTTTATGGTGTTGCGGTAAAAAGTGCTTATTAAAAAATAAGCACCTCATTTTATTACATTAATAGTGCCTACTTTTGCTCAACTCTCATTTTTGTGTGATAAACCTTATCATAAGAATAATTGTGTCGTGTGGTTTAACTCAATGAGAAATTTTAGCGTTTTCATTTCTAGGTAATCAGATATCAAGGCGCTGTAAAGCACGTTAAGCGCTTAATCACGGTTAAGTTGAATAAAGAGATGGATGTTGATAAAAATGAGGGAGAGGGCGATTGGTGCTGTTTTAGTAATGGATATCTAAAAGTGATAATCACAAGGCGGCTCTCTCATCTATCTTGCTGGACGTCATATTAAATACAAGGAAGAAAAATAAATTGAGAGATAAGGGGATTAGAACATTATTGTTATCCATTGATAGACAAAATAAAACCAGCCTTGTGGCTGGTTTTATAGTAAAGCAATCATCGAAGATTGAAGGCTAATCTGTTAATACAGAGATAGCGCTATTATTTCTTACTGCTTTTTTTCGCAGGCTTCGCTTCTTTTACCTCAGCAACAGGGTGCTCGTTAAATTCGCGGCCGTAGTAAGAATCTAATAACAGTTGTTTTAACTCAGAGATCAGCGGATAACGCGGGTTAGCACCAGTACACTGATCATCAAACGCATCTTCTGATAATTTATCCACTTTCGCTAAGAAATCACTTTCTTGTACGCCCGCCTCACGGATAGAAGCAGGGATACCTAATGAAGATTTCATCTCTTCTAACCAAGCTAACAGTTTTTCAATCTTAGCGGCTGTGCGATCACCAGGAGCAGACAGTTCTAAGTGATCAGCAATTTCAGCATAACGACGACGTGCTTGTGGACGGTCATATTGGCTAAATGCAGTCTGTTTTGTTGGGTTATCATTCGCGTTATAACGAATAACGTTAGAAATTAATAACGCATTGGCAAGACCATGAGGAATATGGAATTCAGAGCCTAATTTATGCGCCATTGAGTGACAAACCCCTAAGAAGGCGTTAGCAAATGCAATACCTGCGATTGTGGCTGCATTGTGGACACGCTCACGAGCAACCGGATTTTTAGCACCTTCATGATAGCTTGCTGGCAGATATTCTTTCAGCAATTTCAGAGCTTGCAGTGCCTGACCATCAGAATACTCATTGGCTAATACAGAAACATAAGCTTCTAATGCGTGAGTCACCGCATCTAAACCACCAAAAGCACAGAGTGATTTAGGCATATTCATCACCAGATTGGCATCTACAATCGCCATATCTGGCGTTAATGCGTAGTCTGCTAATGGATATTTTTGGCCTGTTTCATCATCAGTCACAACAGCAAATGGTGTAACTTCAGAGCCTGTACCTGATGTTGTGGTAATTGCTACCATTTGAGCCTTCACACCCATTTTCGGGAATTTATAAATACGTTTACGGATATCCATAAAGCGTAATGCTAATTCTTCGAAGTGTGTTTCTGGGTGTTCATACATTACCCACATAATCTTAGCCGCATCCATTGGTGAACCGCCACCTAATGCGATGATCACATCAGGTTTAAAGCTGTTCATCTGCTCTGCACCTTTGCGTACGACACTTAATGTTGGATCTGCTTCAACTTCAAAGAAAACTTCCGTTTCAACACCAAATTTTTTCAGTACATTGGTCACTTCATCAACGTAACCGTTGTTGAATAAGAAACTGTCTGTAACGATAAATGCGCGTTTTTTACCATCAGTTGCAATCTCTTCCAGTGCAATAGGTAAGCAACCACGGCGGAAATAAATTGATTTAGGAAGTTTGTGCCACAACATATTTTCTGCTCTTTTCGCCACGGTTTTAGTGTTGATAAGGTGTTTTGGCCCTACGTTCTCAGAAATGGAGTTACCACCCCATGAGCCACAGCCTAAAGTGAGAGAAGGAGCGAGTTTAAAGTTGTATAAGTCACCAATACCCCCTTGTGATGCCGGTGTATTGATTAAAATACGGGAAGTTTTCATTTTGTCACCAAAGTAGGCAACATGTTCAGGACAGTTGTCTTGATCGGTATATAAACAAGAAGTATGACCAATACCGCCCATTTCAACTAATTTTTCTGCTTTATGTACCGCATCTTCAAAGTTTTGTGCATGGTACATTGCTAACAGAGGCGATAGTTTTTCGTGAGCAAAAGGTTCTGCATCAGTAGTTTCTTTAACTTCACCAATTAAAATCTTAGTGTTAACAGGCACTTCAATACCGGCCATTTCTGCGATTTTCACTGCCGGTTGACCAACGATAGCTGCATTCAAGTTACCATCTTTTAAGATAATATCTTGAACAGCTTTTAACTCTTTACCGGTTAACATGTAGCCGCCGTGAGTGGCGAAACGTTCACGAACTTGTTTATAGATACTGTCTACGACGATAACAGATTGCTCTGAAGCACAAATAACCCCATTATCAAAGGTTTTTGACATCAAAATAGAAGCAACTGCACGTTTAATGTCTGCTGAGTCATCAATAACAACAGGAGTATTACCCGCACCAACACCGATAGCAGGTTTACCTGAACTGTAAGCGGCTTTTACCATTCCTGGGCCACCTGTTGCTAAGATCAGGTTAATATCATCATGGTGCATTAATGCATTGGATAATGCCACTGAAGGTTCATCGATCCAGCCGATAATATCTTTTGGTGCACCCGCGGCGATTGCAGCGTTTAACACAATTTCAGCCGCACGGTTTGTGGCTAATTTCGCCCGTGGATGTGGAGAGAAAATAATACCGTTGCGTGTTTTTAAGCTGATTAATGCTTTAAAAATAGCGGTAGAAGTAGGGTTAGTGGTTGGCACGATACCACAGATAATACCGATAGGTTCAGCAATAGTGATAGTACCGTAGGTTAAATCTTCAGACAAAATACCGCAGGTTTTTTCGTCCTTATACGCATTGTAGATATATTCTGAAGCAAAGTGGTTTTTGATCACTTTATCTTCAACGATACCCATGCCAGACTCTTCAACAGCTAATTTTGCAAGAGGAATACGGGCGTCAGCGGCAGCTAATGCAGCAGCACGAAAAATTGCATCAACTTTTTCTTGAGAAAAGTTAGCAAATTCAAGCTGAGCTTTTTTTACACGAGCAACCAGATCATTGAGTTCAGTAACGTTAGTTACAGACATAAAGAGACTCCTGATAAAATGTTAAACTTTTTAAGCAAATTAGCCGGTAAAATCATCACTAAATAAGAATAGCTCAAATCAAAATTTCTATACTTATTTAAGTCATTATTATTAGAAGCTCTAATTTGCTTAAAAAGCTAAGAAAAAACAATAACAAATACAAATATATTTTAAAAAGATCTCCTTTTTCTGAATGATGACAGCTTATCATCTTTCTAATTAATTAAAGTGATCTACATCACAATAATAGCAAGCTGACACCTTTCAGCAAGTGTTTAAATGGTAATGATAATTAATTACAAAAATAAATGGACTATTTTTTTGTTGTAAGACTCTCTAGGATATAAAATTAAATCACTAGAGTTATGGTTGTTTACTAGCGAAAAATTTAGCCAAAATAATGTTAAGTAATAGAATTAACTGGTTTATTGATTTAAAGTAACGCGCATTTTTTGGAGTTACTCTATCTTTTAGAGCATAATTCGCATGTTTATTAGCCAAGAAGGGGCTTTTCATGGGGGCACTGCTGGATTTATCCGGTTATATTAAATTTTTTGTCGGTCTTTTTGCTATTGTAAACCCGATAGGGATCTTGCCTGTATTTATCAGTATGACGAGTTATCAAACGGATGCAGGACGTAATAAAACAAACTTAATTGCCAATGGCTCCGTTGCGATTATTTTGGTTATTTCCCTATTAATAGGTGATTCGATACTGAGTATTTTTGGCATCTCTATTGACTCATTTCGTATCGCTGGGGGGATGCTGATAGTGACAATCGCAATGACCATGATAAATGGGCGTTTAGGAGAAGATAAACAAAATAACCAAGAAAAAAATGAATCAGCAGTACGTAGCAGTGTTGCGGTGGTGCCTTTAGCATTACCGTTGATGGCAGGTCCTGGTGCAATTAGCTCCTGTATTGTTTGGAGTTCACGTTGGGAAGGGGTGACTAATTTCTTAGGTCTTGCTGCGACCAGTATCTTTTTTGCTTTTTGTTGCTGGTTACTGTTTCGTAGTGCCACTTTATTAGTTAAATACTTAGGTCAAACCGGTATCAACGTTGTCACGCGTATTATGGGGTTATTGTTGATGTCGTTAGGTATTGAATTTATTGTCACCGGGTTACGTTCTATTTTTCCGGGATTATTAGTATAAGCACAGTGTAATATTACCAATAGAGCAGTATTGATATTTAATACTGCTCTTATCATTTCTCTCTTTGTTATCTTTTTTGTGGCTATTTTTAATTAATCAAGACGATGAAGCCCTTGAGAAAGCGCTTTTCTATCATAATAGCAAGTCAATTGACCCTCTTCCATTAGCGCTGCGCTATCCGACATATGTGCAATAACATCTGCATCATGGCTGACCAAAAGGTAAGTCATGTTATGTTGTTTTTTTAAGGTATTAAGCAGATTTAAAATTTCTGCTTGTACCGACATATCCAGTGCAGAGGTTGGCTCATCTAACAATAACAACTGTGGTTGCAACAGTAATGCTCTGGCTATAGCCACACGTTGACGTTGTCCACCTGATAGTTGATGTGGATAACGATAAGCAATATCGCCTTCTAAACCGACTTGCTCTAACGCTGAGGTTATTGTTGTTTTATCATAAGCAATATGATGAATTTTTAACGGCTCAATAAATGCTCGTTCTATCCGATGTTGAGGGTGTAATGAAGCATAGGGATCTTGAAACACCATCTGTATGTTACGGCGTAACTTACCTTGAAAGCGTTGCTGTGGCTTAATTGCTTGCCCTAACAACTTAATATCCCCTTGCCAATGATGTAATAATCCGGCTATAACCCGTAATACAGTTGATTTACCGCAACCAGAACGACCAATTAAACTAAAGGTTTCGCCTTGTTTAACTTGTAGATTGACACCTTTTACCACCTGCTTAATCTGTCTATTTTGTTCAAATTGAACGCGTAAATGATGAATATCAATTAGCATAAGGTGTACCTTTAAAATTCAGTGTTCTATCTAATACCGGTAATTGTGTGCCATAGGTACTCGCATTAGGGCGACAGGTCCATAAGGTGCGGGTGTATGGATGTGTGGCTTGAGGTAATGCTTTTGCCTCAAGTTCATCCACTTGCTCCCCTTGATACATGACCATAACACGATCACAATATTCAGCCACTAAAGGTAGATCATGGCTAATTAACAACAAAGCCATATCTCGTTGTGCGCATTGGGTAATGATAAGTTCTAATATTTGATGTCGTAGCTGTGCATCTAGTGCGGAAGTTGGCTCATCCGCAATCAGTACCGTTGGGTTATTAATTAGCGCTATAGCGATCATCGCGCGTTGTCCCATACCGCCCGATAATTCACCGGGGTAGCGAGAAATACTCTGTTCCGGTAATCCCACGGAAAGCAAAGTTTCAGTAATTAATGCATGTCGCTCTTTATGGGATAATTTTTGATGGAGTTTTACCGTTTCTTCTACTTGCTGATAAATGGTTTTCACTGGGTTTAATGCATAACGAGGATCTTGTAATACCATTGATATTGTTTTTCCTCGTAACTGGTTCCATTGCTTAGGAGAATAAGCGAGGAGATCGTCCCCCATAAAATGCAATTTATCAGCAGAAACTTTGCCCGGCTTACGCACTAAGCCCATTAATGAGCGTGCCGTCATCGATTTTCCTGAACCAGATTCACCCACCAGCGCTAACCGCTCTTGTCCTAACTGAAAGGAGACATTATTCACCACTCTAGCACGTGGAAAATCAATACACAGATTATCGACTTCGATTAAAGGGGCTTTATTCATGGCTTTCTCCTAATACATCGCGTAATCCATCACCCAATAAGTTAAAAGCAAGGCTACTGATTAAAATTGCCGTACCCGGAATAGCGGCCACCCACCACTGATCAAAAATAACGGGCATCCCTTCGGCAATCATTGCTCCCCATTCCGCCATGGGAGGGCGAGCACCTAGCCCAAGGAAACCTAAACCTGCTGCAGCAAGAATGATCACCGCTAAATTAAGGGCTAAACGTACAATGGCAGAAGGTAAACATAAAGGAAGAATATGCCCCCATAATAATCTAATACCGTTAATTCCCATCATTTCAGCGGCTGCAAGGTAATCACTATTACGTAAGTGTTGAATTTCACTACGGGCTTGGCGGGCATAAGCCGGCCATGCTGTAAGTGCAAGGGCTAATGCACCGTTAAGTAATCCCGGCCCTAACATGGCGACAAAGGCAAAAGCTAAAATTAAGGAGGGCATAGACATAATGATGTCGGTAAAACGCATTAAAATCCGCTCTGTCCAACCGCCGTAATAACCGGATAAAATGCCAATAAATAGCCCTAATGGTAGTGTTATCAAGGCAACAAGGCCCACCAAACCTAACATTGGGCGTGTACCATAAATTAAGCGTGAAAGAATATCGCGACCATAACTATCAGTACCTAACCAGTGTGCGGCATTGGGGGCTAATAAGCGTTGTGCAGCGTGTTGCCAATTTGGATCATAAGGCGCTAGCCAAGGGGCAAAAATGGCAATTAGTAGCAGAAGAAGCAACAATGACAGACCGATAAACGCTGAAGGTGAACGCGCTATTTTTGTTAAAAAGGAGAGTGACATTAGCGTAACCTCGGATCAGTCAAACGAATAACGATATCTGTCATATTATTAATCAGCACAAAACATAGACCAATAACAAGTGTGCCCCCCATAATTGCGGTGGTATCACCCGCAAAGAGAGCCGTTGTGAGATAACGACCAATCCCCGGCCAAGAAAATACCGTTTCTGTTAATACGGCACCTTCTAACATCCCTGTATAAGACAAGGCGATAATGGTCATCAACACACCGCGAATATTAGGTAATACATGGGTAAATAAGAGACGTAATTCGCCAATCCCTTTTGCTCTGGCGAGAGTGACGTACTCTTTATTCATCTCATTTAAACAGGCAGAGCGTGTTAAACGGGTAATAGATGCCAGAGCAAAATAGGCTAGCAGAGAAACCGGTAATATGAGATGTGATAGAGCGTTTAGAAAGGCATCTTTATCACCTGCCAGTAGGGTGTCAATCAAGGCAAAGCCGGTTACTGGCTCAATGGTAAATTGATAAATATCATCCAAACGTCCTGGGCCTGCAGTCCATTGCAATGTGGCATAAAAAATAAGGAGTAGTATTAAACCTAACCAGAAAATAGGGACTGAGCTACCTAATAGCGTTAAAAAGCGTAAGATAAAATCAAAGGGGGTGCCAACAAAACGCGCACATAACACACCAAATAAAACCCCCAAACTAGCGCCAATGACTAAGGCGACAGTGGCTAATTCTAAAGTGGCTGGAAAGGTGGCGATTAAATCATCAAATACCGGTTGACCCGTTGACGTCGCCGTACCTAAATTTCCTTGCAATAGTGCTTCTACATAGTGGAAAAATTGCATGTAGATGGGTAAATCTAACCCTAACTCATGTTTTACTTGATTATAAGTTTCAATACTGGCGTGATCACCAACAATTTGTAAAACAGGATCAACAGGGGAAAACGCAGAAAGCGTAAAAGTAATAACCAGTAACCCTAAAAGTGTTAGCGCCAATGTCAATATACCTTGAACCAAGGTAAACAACTGGCTTTTTAGGCGAGTGGATATCGTGAGTGTATTCATACGGCAACAGCCTTGAAATCGCAAAAAATAGACCACTCACAATAACATGATTGTGAGTGGCGGCAGGAAAATGATCACTTAGTGACTTTGTCGTAATAGACCATATCGGCATTTAGACCTTGAGCATAACCTTTCACGTTATCCCGTAATACAATCTGATTTTTGCCTTGGTCGATAAACACGTAAGGTGAACTGCGTTGTAGCTCTTTTTGCATTTCAGTATAAAGGGACTGACGTTTAGCCTTATCCGCTTCATTAAGGGCGACGAGTGTTTGTTTACTTAACTCAGGAATATTCCAATTATTTAACCAAGCCACGGTATTTGATTGCCCGTCATTATAGGCAAAAGCGCTAGCATTGGAGTGAGCATCAAAATAGTCGGGGATCCAAAAACGGATCGCCGCTTGGTGCTGCCTTGCTCTCACTCGGCTATAAACTTGACTACCGGCAGCAGGTAACAGATCAACCTGTACACCCGCTTGTGCAAAGCTTGCTTGAATAGATTGTGCAACGGTGATGTAAGGAACTTTGTTTTCTACATCGAGAGTAAAACGTGCATGAGTAATTCCTGCTTTTGCTAAGATATCTTTCGCTTTTTGCGGATCAAAACTAAATGGATTATCTTCTAATGCCCCCGGTAATCCCACCGGTAAGAAACTTTGGTGAATAAAATATTGCCCACACATTAAGTCATTGGTGATCCCTTTATAATCGACCAAATAGCGCGCTGCTTGCCAAAATGCCGGATTGCTAAGAAGCGGATTTCCGCTACCGGTATTAAACGCCATATAGACTTGCTCAGCAGAAGGGATATTTAAAATTTGAATGCCCGGTTTACCTGCTAATGCTGCAGTTTGGTCTGTACCTAAGTCACGGGCAATATCCGCATCGCCTTTTTCAATTAACAGACGACGTGAAGCGGGATCGGGCACATTTTTGATAATAATATTGGCTATCTTAGGCGCACCGGTCGGTGAAAGAGGGTTAGCTTCTAACACAATGGCTTGGCGAGGTTTGTAGGCACGCATTTTATAAGCACCACTACCAGCCGAATTCATTTTTAGCCAATTATTACCAAAGTCATTATTTTTAATATGTGCGGCAATCAATTTCTCATCAACAATAGAAGCGATTGGTGTAGAAAGGATGTTAAGTACCACATCAGGGCTAACATCTGCTGTCCAACGTACTTCAATCTCTTTATCACTGACTTTTTTCAATAGGGTATTAATATTATCTGCTTTCCAACCTAGCACATTTAAAATAAAAGCAGGGGATTTATTCATCGTCACTGCACGCTGGTAAGAGAAGATAATATCTTCTGGGCGTACGCTATTACCGGAGGCAAATTTTGCATCCTGTTTAATTTTAAAGACGATAGATTTTTGTTCAGGGTGAGCCTGCCAACTCTCGACTAAAATTGGCTCGTTAATTTCTGGATTGTCACGGTTAGGCTGAACAATACGTTGATATAAACTTGGTACGGTCTGAATACTTGATAATTCGTTACTTTCGGCAGGATCAAGGCTAACAATATCATCAAGGCCTTGTACTACAATCAATGTATTGGCGGGTGTTACTGCCAATACAGGGGCACTGAGAGCACCCATCACAAGTAATGATAATAATTTGGTTTTCACTTTCATTGGACGCTCCCTGAAATAGTCTCGCTTTCGTTATTATGTCAATAACTTATTAGTTATTACTTTTGGAAATTAACTTAGGCAAAATAAGCGCATTTCGCAAAGTTTTTATTACACTTATATATAACACCTCGTTATAAGCCTTTTGAATTAATTATGGTTGAGGAATAATTAATCGCAACAAACGACGAATAAAATACTACTTTGGTAGTAATATGTTGACTATTAAGTTGTATTGGCTGAATTGATTAAGCTGTATTTGATATTCATCAATATCTCTTATGAGTAGCCTCGTATTTTAACCTTAGATACCTTTAGATCTGAGGCAAAAATGAGCAAGAAAACACTCGCAATCATCGGTAACGGCATGGTTGGACACCGTTATATAGAAGAATTGATTGATAAGGGCGGCAACGAAACGTTCAATATTATCGTCTTTTGTGAAGAACCTCGTATTGCATATGATAGAGTCCATCTCTCTTCCTATTTTTCTCATCACACTGCTGAAGAGCTCTCGTTAGTTAAACCCGGTTATTACGAGAAACATCATATTGAAGTATTAGTGGGTGAGCGTGTGATCACCATTAATCGTGAAGAAAAAGTGGTGCACACCAATACTGGGCGTTGTGTTAGCTACGACAAATTGATCATGGCAACAGGCTCCTACCCATGGGTTCCTCCTATTAATGGAAACAACTCACCAGATTGTTTTGTTTACCGAACTATTGAAGATTTAAATGCGATTGAAGCTTGTGCTCGTTTAAGCCGTAAAGGGGCGGTTATTGGCGGCGGGCTGTTAGGTTTAGAAGCCGCTGGTGCGCTAAAAAGTTTAGGTATTGAAACTCATGTGATTGAATTTGCGCCAACGCTAATGGCAGAACAGCTTGATAGCATGGGAGGAGAGCAACTTAAACGCAAAATAGAGCGCATGGGGGTTAAAGTACACACAGCGAAAAACACCCAAGCGATCTTATCGACAGGGGAAAATGCGCGTAAAACATTACAGTTTGCCGATGGCTCCTCACTTGAGGTTGATTTTGTCGTATTTTCAACCGGTATACGTCCGAAAGATAAATTAGCACGCCAATGTTCTCTCGATATAGCACCACGAGGGGGGATTGTGATTAATGACTATTGCCAAACCTCAGATGCGGATATTTATGCCATTGGGGAGTGTGCTTCTTGGCATAACCAAACGTTTGGGTTAGTTGCCCCGGGTTATAAAATGGCTCAGGTGGCCGTTGATCATCTATTAGGTCAACAGACTGCATTCCAAGGGGCGGATTTAAGTGCAAAATTAAAACTACTCGGGGTTGATGTAGGGGGAATTGGTGATGCTCATGGTCGCCAAGCAGGTTGTCGTAGCTATATTTATCTTGATGAAGGTAAAGAGATTTATAAACGCCTGATAGTGAGTGAAGACAATAAATACCTATTAGGTGCGGTATTGGTTGGGGACACGGAAGATTATGGCAATCTGTTACAGTTAGCATTAAATACAATTGAATTACCAGAACATCCTGACACATTAATCTTACCTGCTCATGCTGGAAGTAAACCGGCAATCGGGGTTGATTCATTACCTGAAACAGCACAAATTTGCTCCTGTTTTGATGTAAGCAAAGGCGACATTATTCAAGCTATTGAACGAGGTTGTCATACGGTTGCGGCGATTAAAGCAGAAACAAAAGCGGGAACGGGGTGTGGGGGATGTATTCCGCTTATCACTCAAGTATTAAATGCGGAACTCACAAAACAAGGCATTGAAGTTAACCATCACCTTTGTGAACACTTTCACTATTCTCGCCAAGAGCTTTATCATCTTATTCGTGTTGAAGGGCTGAAAAGCTTTGATGAACTATTGAAAAAACATGGTCAAGGCTATGGCTGTGAAATTTGTAAACCGACCGTCGGCTCTCTGCTGGCTTCGTGTTGGAACGACTATATCTTGCGTGATGACTTAGTTGCGTTACAAGATACGAATGATAACTTCCTCGCCAATCTGCAAAAAGATGGCACTTACTCTATTATTCCACGCTCCCCCGGCGGTGAAATTACGCCAGCGGGTATTATTGCGATTGGACAAATTGCGCAAGAATACAATTTATACACCAAAATCACAGGCTCTCAACGTATGGCGATGTTTGGTGCACAGAAGCAAGATTTACCGGCGATTTGGCAGAAATTAATTGCCGCGGGTTTTGAAACAGGCCATGCCTATGCCAAAGCGATCCGTATGGTAAAAACTTGTGTAGGAAACAGTTGGTGTCGTTTTGGGGTTGGCGATAGTGTTGGATTAGGTGTCTTTTTAGAACATCGTTATAAAGGGATCCGCACGCCGCATAAAATGAAATTTGGGGTATCTGGTTGTACCCGTGAATGCTCCGAAGCTCAGGGGAAAGATGTAGGGATTATTGCCACAGAAAAAGGCTGGAATCTCTATTTTGGTGGTAATGGGGGCATGAAACCACGTCATGGCGATCTATTCGCGGCGGATTTAGATGAAGAAACGCTGATCCATTATATTGACCGCTTTATGATGTTCTATATCCGTACTGCAGACAAATTACAACGAACCTCCGTTTGGTTAGAAAGCCTAGAAGGGGGCGTTGAATATTTACGTGAGGTCATTATTCACGACAAGTTAGGCTTAAATGCACAGTTAGAAAAAGAGCTTAAAGTTTTACAAGAGCGCGTAGCCTGTGAGTGGCAAGAAACCCTTGATTCACCACAAGCATTGAAACGTTTTGTGCACTTTATTAACAATCCGATGCCCGATCCTAATATACAGATGGTAAAAGAGCGTGCTCAGCATCGTCCTGCCCGCGTGCATGAACGTATTGATATCAAAATGGTAACAGAGGAGACGCAATCATGAGTCAATGGATAGCGGTTTGCCAATTAGATGACATCACTGTGGGAACTGGCGTTTGTGCGCTGGTGGAGCAAGATCAGGTGGCTATTTTCCGTCCATACCAAGATGAACGGCTCTACGCATTAAGTAATATTGATCCCTTCGCGCAAGCGAGTGTTTTATCAAGGGGATTAATTGCAGAGCACGACAATGAGTTATATATCGTCAGTCCACTGAAAAAGCAGCATTTTCGCTTAACAGATGGTTATTGCCTTGAAGATGAGCACTATTCAATTACTCATTATGAAGTCAAAGTCGAAGGCAATACCGTCAGTGTGCGTTCGCGTCATTGATAAAACCAATAAATAGGGGAACCCAGATGGATTATTTTCCAATATTCTGTCAGCTCAACAATAAACCTTGTTTATTAGTAGGTGGCGGTGAAGTAGCAGAGCGTAAGGCACGTTTACTGATGGACGCGGGAGCGGTTATATCCGTCGTTGCACCGACATTCACACCACAATTTATGCAGTGGCAAAACGAGCAACGATTACAGTGTTTCACGGCTGAATTTAGTGTTGCTGATTTAGCTGACAAATGGCTAGTCATTGCGGCCACAGATAATGAGCAAGTGAATCAACTCGTCTATCAGCAGGCCACAGAACAACGCATTTTTTGTAACGTGGTTGACTCGCCCAAGCAAGCTAGCTTTATTATGCCCTCAGTGATTGACCGTTCCCCTATTATGGTTGCAATTTCTTCGGGAGGAAAAGCCCCAGTACTTGCACGTATCTTACGTGAAAAAATGGAACAGTGGTTGCCCAACTCGCTAGGCGCTTTAGCGCAGTTAGCAGGGAAATTACGTGAGCAAGTTAAACAACGTTTTGCCACCATGAGTGCTAGACGCTATTTTTGGGAGCGTTTTTTTGCAGATAAAGCGCTACAAGCAGAAATTGATGCAGGTAGAGATAACGGCATTCAACAACGTATCAGCACATTGCTAGCGGAAAATAACCAGCCCCAAGGGAGTGTGGTGTTGGTGGGGGCAGGCCCTGGAGATGCAGGATTAATGACTATTAAAGGGCTGCAACAATGTCAGCAAGCCGATGTCGTGGTTTATGATAGATTAGTCTCTGATGAGGTTATGCATTTAGTGCGCAGAGATGCTGAACGTATTTATGTTGGTAAACGAGCTGGTTTTCATTGTGTTCCTCAAGAGGAGATTAACCAAATTCTTATTAATCACGCTAAGGCAGGGAAAAGGGTAGTGAGGTTAAAAGGGGGTGATCCTTTTATTTTTGGTCGAGGAAGTGAAGAGTTAGAAGCTTTAATTGAGCATCAAATACCTTTTTCTGTGGTGCCCGGCATTACCGCGGCATCAGGCTGTACCACTTATGCCGGTATTCCGTTAACACATCGGGATTATGCACAAAGTGTGCGTTTTATTACTGGGCATGGAAAAGGGCTGAACGACGCACAATGGCAATGTATCGCACAAGATAACCAAACTTTGGTTTTTTATATGGGGCTAAGTAAAGCCGATTACATTCAGCAAATGTTACTTAATCAGCATATGCGTGCCACTATGCCAGTGGCAATAGTAGAAAAAGGTACACTAGCGACACAAAAAGTGGTTGTTGGTCAATTACAGCAACTAACTGAAATGGCAAGCTCAATGAAAAGTCCTGCATTAATTATTGTTGGTGAAGTCGTCAGTTTAAATCAAAAGCTACAATGGTTTGGTACGACTTTAGCCAATTAAAGCAAAAATTTTGAAGAAGTAGGCTAACGCTCAGAATATCCTTTATGGTTCATAACAACGATAAAGGATATTTTTTTGCTAATTCATCGGGATATAAATGAAAATAGTACTGATTTTAATTGCATTTCAAAAAATATATTAATTTTTAAAAACAAATAATAAAAATGTTTTTTTATTAATCTACCGTTATTTTTAGATTAGCCAGTTTCTGTCATTTAAAGACAGATTTGTTATTGTTTATAATCAAGTTGTGTGAAAAAAAACTTACACCGAACACATCATAAAGTTCTGTATCCTCGCTAAAAACCCATCTGATTATATTAATTTTGTGAGCTATGTAGGTTTTCTATCTATAAAAGTTGCGCAGTGTTAATTAAATGTTTATTTGTTGTTGTAGATAGCGTGATGAGAATTTTCTTTTTTCATAAGATAGAAGTCTACTGGGCTTAGTAAAGTTTAAGTGATAATAACACCGCACTAATTGACAAAATTCACTATAAGTGTAAAAAAGAAGAATATTGTTATTAATTTTATCTAACAATTATCTCAACATATTAAATAGCATGAAATATCTGAATATTATTTAAAAATAATTTATATGTAAATTGAGTAACCCCGCTATAGATGATTATTTATTAGGAGAGGTACCCATGAAAAAGAAAGTTATGTTAAAAATGATGTTTCCTGTCAGCATTATATCACTTGCGCTGACCTCTTTTCTTTCTCATGCGGTAATACCTCCAGAAGGTACTCTTCTTGCGAAACAACAAGATATTGTTATTAATAATGGCACTGAAGTTTCCTCCCTTGATCCACATAAAGTGGAAGGGGTACCAGAAAGTAATATTATTTTAAATTTATTAGAAGGGCTCACTTATATGGGGCCTAATGGCGAAAGTATGCCGGGGGTTGCCGCTAAATGGGAGAGCTCAGAAGACAATAAAACATGGACTTTCTATTTACGCGATGATGCGAAATGGAGTGATGGTACACCGGTTACTGCAGATGATTTTGTTTATAGTTGGCGTCGATTAACTGATCCCCAAACTGGCTCGCCTTATGCCAGTTATCTTGAATATGCCTATGTGGAAAATGTTGCAGATATTCTGACAGGTAAGAAATCCCCAGAGAGTCTAGGGGTAAAAGCAATTGATCCACATACTTTGCAAGTTACGCTCACACAACCGGTTCCCTATCTGGTGGATATGCTAAACCACACCTCATTAAAACCAGTTAAAAAAGAGATTGTTGAAAAATATGGTGTCAATTGGACTCGCCCGGAAAACTTTGTCGGTAATGGGGCGTATTTAATTGATAATTGGGTGGTTAATGAAAAAATCACTTTAAAACGTAATCCGCTTTATTGGGATAATAAAAACACCATTATTGAACGAGCGACTTTTTTACCTATTAGCTCAGAAACCAGTGATATTAATCGCTACCGTAGCGGTGAAGTTCAAATCACCAATAGCGCTATTCCTCCTACGCTTTATCGAAAGATGAAACAAGAGCAACCAGAGAATCTACATGTTACGCCTTACCTATGTACTTTCTTTTATGAGCTTAATAATAAACGTCCACCTTTTGATGATCCCCGTGTGCGTGAAGCGGTAAAATTAAGTTTAGATAGAGAAATTATCGCGGAAAAGATCATGGGGCAAGGGCAAATACCGGCTTACTCTTTTACTCCACCTTTTATTAATAATGGTAAGTTTAAACCCCCTAAATGGGCAGGTTGGACGCAACAACAGCGTCATGAAAGAGCGCGTGAGTTATTAAAAGAAGCCGGTTATGACAGCCAAAACCCATTATCGTTTACATTGTTGTACAACACATCCGATCAGAATAAGCAACAAGCTATTGCTGCCGCTTCTATGTGGAAAAAGAATATTGGTGCTAATGTCACTTTACAAAATCAAGAGTGGAAAACGACGTTAGAAAATCGTAACCAAGGTAATTACCAAGTGGCAAGGGCAACATGGTGTGCCGATTACAATGAACCAACATCATTTTTAAACTCTTTCCTCTCCACTAGCAGTCTAAATACTATTTTATATGAAAATAGTGATTATGATGCTGCATTAAAGAATGCGTTACTGGCCACTGATAATGAAGCGCGTCACCAACTGTATCAACGTGCTGAAGCCTTGTTAGACAAGGACTCCGCTATTGTACCAGTCTATTATCGTGTGAGTGTCAGAATGGTCAGTCCTAAAGTGGGCGGATTTACCGGTAAAGACCCCTTTGATTATACGGACTTAAAGCGCTATTTTATAAAGGCAGATAAATAAAACTGGTAAGTTATAACGCATCTATAGCTATATCTGATTTTAATTAGCAAAAGCAATTTAAAAAAGTACAGCATAAAAAGTACTACACAAAATATAACGGCACAAAAATGATAAAGACATCATGCAGTTAAGCATAGATAGTCAATCCGCAACAATATTTTATTTTTTTGTAAAACAATAAGTTGTGTAAAACGTTCCAAAAACACAGCGAAGCATCACAGGAAGGCCGAACAATGGCCGACTCACTAACTGGGAGTATTTGATAAGATGATAAATGTAACTAAAAAAAGTGCGCTAGCGATCGCCATTGGTACTATCTTTGGTTTTACGGCGCTCAATGCTACTGCGGCTGTTGTGCCTGATGGGGTAAAACTGGCTGATAAACAAGAGTTAGTGCGTAATAATGGCTCTGAGCCACAATCACTTGATCCTCATAAAATTGAGGGTGTACCTGAATCAGCATTAGCACGAGATCTATTTGAAGGGATCACGATTGTAGGGCCTGATGGTGAAATTCTACCGGGCTCTGCGACTAGCTGGGAAAATAAAGATTTTACCGTTTGGACGTTCAAAATTCGTGAAGACGCGAAATGGTCAAATGGTGACCCTGTAACAGCGCAAGACTTTGTTTATAGCTGGCAACGTTTAGCAGATCCGAATACAGCATCACCTTATGAAAGTTATCTACAATATGCCCATATTGTTAATATTGACGATATTATCGCCGGTAAGAAAAAACCGACGGAACTAGGTGTTAAAGCGCTTGATAATAATACCTTAGAAATCACATTATCAGAGGCCGTACCTTATTTACCTAAATTGCTAGCTCACTCCTCGATGTCGCCAGTGAATCAAAAAGTGATTGAAAAATTTGGTGAAAAGTGGACGCAACCTGCGAACTTTGTCGGCAATGGTGCTTATGTACTGAAAAATTGGACGGTAAACGAACGTATTGAATTAGAGCGTAGTCCAACCTATTGGGACAATAAAAATACGGTTATCAATAAAGTTACTTTTTTACCTATCTCATCAGAAGTCACCGATGTAAACCGCTATCGTGCGGGTGAAATCGATATGACTTATAGCAATCTGCCGATTGAATTTTTCCAAAAATTGAAAAAAGAGATCCCAGATGAATTACGTATCAGTCCATACTTATGTACTTATTATTATGAAATTAATAATGAGAAAGCTCCCTTTGACGATCCACGAGTACGTGAAGCACTAAAACTATCTATGGATAGAGATATCATCACTTATAAAGTGAAAAACCAAGGTGATATCCCTGCTTACGGATTTACACCGCCTTTCACCGATGGCATTAAAGAGAGTAAACCAGAGTGGTTCGCTTCTTGGACCCAAGAGCAACGTAATGAAAAGGCGCGCCAATTATTAGAAGAGGCGGGTTATAACAAAGCCAATCCATTAAAATTCAAGTTACTGTATAACACCTCTGATCTACATAAAAAAGTTGCGATTGCGGCCTCTTCTATTTGGAAGAAAAACTTAGGTGCTGAGGTTTCTCTTGAAAACCAAGAGTGGAAAACGTTCTTAGATACACGTCACCAAGGTAATTATGATGTTGCACGTGCAGGATGGTGTGCAGATTATAACGAACCTTCTTCATTCCTTAACATGATGCTGTCTTACAGCAGTAATAATACCGTTCACTATAAAAACAAACAATTTGATGCGTATATGAAAGAATCTTTACGCGTGAAATCGGATGATGAACGTGCAGAAATTTATCAAAAAGCAGAAGGTGTATTAGATAAAGATTCTGCCATTGTTCCACTTTACTACTACGTAAACACCCGTTTGGTTAAACCTTATGTTGGTGGTTATTCAGGTAAAGATCCACTGGATAATTTACATACTAAAGACTTGTATATTATTGCTAAATAATCGGGCGAGACCTTGCTTAAGTTAAGCGAGGTCTTTTTATCACCACGCCTGAATAGGTTTGTGTTATAGGAACGGGCAATGCTCAAATTTATTTTTCGTCGCTTTTTGGAAGCGATCCCGACACTTTTTATTCTAATAACGATTTCGTTCTTTATGATGCGCTTAGCGCCGGGTAGCCCTTTTACTGGGGAAAGGAAATTACCCCCTGAAGTTATGGCCAACATCGAAGCGAAATATCATTTAAACGATCCCATTTACAAACAATACTTCGATTATTTAATTCAATTATCGAAAGGGGATTTAGGGCCTTCTTTTAAATATAAAGACTACAGTGTTAACACTTTAGTCGGTAAAGCATTCCCTGTTTCTGCAAAATTAGGGCTATCGGCCTTTGTATTAGCGGTTATTTTTGGTGTGGGGGCAGGCGTGATAGCCGCACTGAATCAAAATACCAAATGGGATTATACCGTCATGACATTTGCCATGACGGGGGTTGTGATACCGAGCTTTGTGGTGGCGCCACTATTAGTGCTTATCTTTGCGATTACCTTACGTTGGTTACCGGCGGGAGGTTGGAATGGTGGGCAAATTCAGTACATGTTACTGCCGATGGTTGCATTATCGCTCTCTTACATTGCAAGTATTTCGCGTATCACACGTAGTTCTATGATTGAAGTTTTACACTCAAACTTTATCAGAACGGCCAAAGCCAAAGGCTTGCCAATGAAACGCATAGTGCTACGTCATGCGTTAAAACCAGCATTACTGCCAGTGATCTCTTATATGGGGCCGGCATTTGTGGGGATTATTACAGGCTCTATGGTCATTGAAACCATTTTTGGATTACCGGGTATTGGTCAGCTTTTCGTTAATGGTGCATTAAATCGAGACTACTCATTGGTATTGAGTTTAACCATTATTGTGGGTGGTTTAACCATTTTATTTAATGCCATAGTTGATATTTTATACGCCGTAATCGATCCGAAAATTCGTTATTAATAGAGACTGGAGCACGTTATGTTATCGATGAAAGAAAATAGCGAAGCTCTGGGGAATTTCTCGGAGCAGCTAGATGTTGAAGGTCGTAGTTTATGGCAAGATGCCCGTCGTCGTTTTATGCACAATAAAGCGGCGATCACCAGCCTAGTACTACTATTTTGTATTTTACTTTTTGTCATTTTCGCCCCCATGTTATCGCCTTTTGTTTATGACGATACGGATTGGGAAATGATGTCAATGCCACCTGATTTTGCCTCAGCGCACTATTTTGGCACTGACTCATCAGGACGTGACTTATTAGTTCGTGTAGCAATTGGTGGACGTATTTCACTGATGGTAGGTATTGCAGCGGCATTTGTCGCGGTGATTGTTGGCACCCTCTATGGCGCGATGGCAGGTTATATCGGTGGGCGCGTTGACTCAGTGATGATGCGTTTACTGGAGATATTAAACTCCTTCCCATTTATGTTCTTTGTTATCTTACTGGTGACCTTTTTTGGGCAAAATATCTTACTGATCTTTGTTGCCATCGGCATGGTATCTTGGCTCGATATGGCTCGTATCGTACGGGGACAAACACTTAGTTTAAAACGTAAAGAGTTTATTGAAGCGGCGTTAGTCTGTGGTGTGTCATCACGTAATATCGTCCTTAAACACATCGTGCCGAATGTATTAGGTGTTGTTGTGGTATACGCTTCATTACTGGTTCCTAGCATGATCTTATTTGAATCATTTTTAAGTTTCTTAGGATTAGGCACACAAGAGCCATTAAGTAGTTGGGGAGCTCTACTGAGTGATGGTGCAAATTCAATGGAAGTTTCTCCTTGGTTATTACTTTTCCCAGCTGCATTTTTAGTTGTCACCTTGTTTTGCTTTAACTTTATCGGTGATGGTTTACGTGACGCATTAGATCCGAAAGATCGTTAAGGAGAACATGATGACAAATTCAACAAATAAGCCATTGTTAAGTGTAAAAGATCTCTGTGTCACCTTTGGTACTCCAGATGGGGATGTAACCGCAGTAAATAAGCTCAACTTTGAACTATCTGCAGGGGAAACCTTAGGAATTGTCGGTGAATCTGGCTCTGGGAAATCGCAAACGGCGTTCGCCTTAATGGGATTATTAGCTAAAAACGGTCGTACTGCTGGAAGTGCGCATTTTAATGGTCGTGAAATTTTAAACTTACGCCAAAGTCAATTAAACAAAATGCGTGCTGAAGAAATATCCATGATATTTCAAGATCCAATGACCTCACTTAACCCTTATATGAAAGTCGGCACTCAGTTAATTGAAGTGCTTATGCTTCATAAGGGCATGAGTAAAAATGATGCATATGCGGAATCAGTTCGCATGCTTGATGCAGTAAAAATGCCCGAAGCCCATAAACGTATGGGCATGTATCCCCATGAGTTCTCTGGTGGGATGCGCCAACGGGTAATGATAGCGATGGCACTATTATGTAAGCCAAAACTATTAATTGCTGATGAGCCAACAACGGCACTGGATGTGACTGTTCAGGCACAAATCATGACACTGCTAAACGAGCTAAAAAAAGAGCTTAATACAGCCATTATCATGATCACCCATGACCTCGGGGTGGTTGCGGGTATTTGCGACAAAGTATTGGTAATGTATGCTGGGCGAACCATGGAATATGGTAATGCGCGAGATATTTTCTACCAACCATCACACCCATATTCTATTGGGTTGCTGCAAGCAGTACCTCGTTTAGATGGTGAAGATGAACGTTTGGCGACCATTCCGGGTAATCCTCCTAACTTATTGCGTTTACCTAAAGGTTGCCCATTCCAGCCTCGTTGCCAATATGCAACAGAGCAGTGTTTGAATAGTGAACCTCAATTAACACAATTTGCTCAGGGAAGATTACGAGCCTGTTTTAAAGCGGCGGAGGAGTTAGTATGAGCCAAGCCACCTTACAAGATAGAAAAGTGATCCTCGAAGTTAACGATCTAAAAGTTTATTTCGATGTACAAGATAATAAACAGTGGTTCTGGCAACCTAAAAAAAGCCTCAAAGCCGTTGATGGCGTTACCTTACGTTTATACGAAGGTGAAACCTTAGGTGTAGTAGGGGAATCTGGTTGTGGCAAATCAACTTTTGCGCGTGCCATTATCGGCTTAGTTAAAGCATCGGGTGGTACAGTCACTTGGTTAGGCCATGACTTATTAGGCATGGGCAATAAACAGTGGCGCGATGTTCGTCAAGATATTCAGATGATATTCCAAGATCCACTTGCCTCCTTAAACCCAAGAATGACGATTGGCGATATTATTGCCGAACCACTAAAAACCTATCATCCGAAAATGAAACAGGCTGAAGTGGTTGAAAAAGTCAAAGCGATGATGATGCGAGTGGGGTTATTACCAAACTTAATTAACCGCTATCCTCATGAGTTTTCTGGTGGACAGTGTCAACGGATTGGTATTGCTCGCGCACTGATCTTAGAGCCAAAACTGGTTATCTGTGACGAACCTGTATCGGCACTGGATGTTTCTATTCAAGCTCAGGTAGTCAATCTACTGAAAGATATCCAAAAAGAGATGGGATTATCGCTCATCTTTATTGCGCATGATCTTGCGGTAGTGAAACACATCTCAGATCGTGTCTTAGTGATGTATTTAGGTCATGCGGTGGAATTGGGGACTTATGATGAAGTTTATCATCACCCATTACACCCTTATACCAAAGCATTGATGTCAGCGGTGCCTATTCCTGATCCGGATAAAGAGCGTAACAAGCATATTGATTTGTTAGAAGGAGAGCTTCCTTCACCAATTAATCCACCATCAGGCTGTATTTTCCGTACACGTTGTCCGATGGCTGATGAAGAATGTGCTAAAACGCGCCCCTTATTAGAGGGAAGTTTCCGCCATGCGGTATCTTGTTTAAAAGTCGATCCGCTTTAATAAATAATAAAATTATATTAATAGGAAAAAGGGCCTGAATTTATTCAGGCCCTTTTTCTTTATATATAAAGCATATGGCTCAAAAATTTAATATTCAAATAAACTTATTTGTAATAGATTTTTTCTAAAAAATTATTTTCTATTTGATATTATCATTTTTTTAAATATGAAAAGTGTTGATAATGATGAAAATCATTTACTATCAATGAATTATGTTGTTTTTGTCGGTTTGTAATTTTAATATCAAAAGTTTTTATAGTTATAAAAATATTATTTTTTAATAAGATAAAATAATGATTAAAAAAACTTATCTAATTACAAATATCAGTACCAAAAAAAATAAATAAATATTAGTTTATATCAAGTAAAAATTTTTAGGATGAGATATAAAGGTATTATCATTAATAAAACTTATTATTGCAACTTTGTTAAAATAACATTTGAAACAAAAAAGTATAAGTTTTGTACTAACCCTATCTGTTTTAGTTTTACAGTAAGCAAAAACAATAAAAAATATTTCTATTAAAAATTAATAAAAATTTAATATGTTTTTATTAATAGATTATTATGTCTTATTTGTATCTATTTTCTCGTAATTTTAGAATTAATCACTGCCTTAAAACGACTATTCAAATCAGATAATCAATTAACTCCCTGATACAAATAAAATGAGTATATTTACCTACTCTTATTTAGTGTTTTATTATGAGGTTTTTAATTCGTTAGAAATTTTTGAATAATTGATTTTATTAATCTCATAAAGTAAATTAAATGCAAATACAGTTGAGGAAGTGAATTTTGGAAATAAATAATTTCTCATTGAATTTTGAATATATTTCAGAAAGAAAAATATTTTGTCATTCGATTGGATATGAACTTTTTCTTTTAAGGCAACGTAATTCTATGACGGGGGCTGAGTTAGGAAAATTATTGAATATCTCTCAACAACAAATTTCTCGTTATGAACGAGGAATAAATAAAATACCTATTGATATACTTTTTCACATACTAAATATATTTGATATTTCAATAAGTGATTTCTTTGAAAAGGTTTCCAAAAGAGTTATCACATTAAAATATAAAATAAAATATGATTCTGATAATAATATTCCATTCTTTGAGAATATTATTTAAATGTAAGATAAATAATATTATTAGTGGCAAGTATATTAAGTATATCAATGAATTAATTAATAGGGATTTTATTTAAAATTAAAATCCTATTTATTTAATATTTATTAAATCACCCTTATTAAGGCAGTTAACACTTTATCATATAATTAGTATATGGATTCAAATATTGTTATCTAATATAGATTTACTATTTTAATTTATAAGTGAAGTTGTTGTGTATATTTACCTGTAATGTAAAAGGAAAAGTCAATGCTTAAAAAAAAGATGTTAGTTAAAGCTCTATTTACAGTATCTGTTTTATCACTGAGCGGTGTTGCTTCTGCAGCGACTATTGTTAATGGTGGTAAAATTAATTTTACTGGAGAAATTGTTAATGCTGCATGTGTTGTTAGTACAAAATCAATAGATCAAACTGTTAATATTGGACAATATCGTACCGCACAATTTGATAGTGTAGGGAAAACAGTTGGTAATACTGATTTTTATATCAATTTAGAAGCTTGTGATACGACTGTCGCACAGAATGCCTCAGTTTCATTTTCAGGTGTAAGTGATTCAAATGATAAAACAGTATTAGCTGTAAGCAATATTACAACAGGTGGTGCGGGTGCTGCGACGGGCGTTGGTATTGAAATTACAGACCATACAGGAAAAGTGTTACCACCAGACGGCTCTGTTTTTTCTACAGCAAAACAGTTAATTGATGGATCAAATACACTTAACTTTGTTGCACGTTATAAATCTACATTAGATACCGTTACCCCTGGTCATGCTGATGCTGATGTAACTTTCAAAATGCAATATGAATAAATAAATTGGATTAATTTAAAGTATGACCTGATAAAGGTCATACTTTTATATCGAGGGAAATATGAAATATAGTTTAATATATTCTATTGTCCTATTTTTTACTCTTTCATTTACAGCCTATTCTAATGACAGGGAAAATATTTCTTTAGACGATGGTATTGTGACTTTTAAAGGGGGAATTGTAGAGCCTGCTTGTACAGTATCTTCTGAAAGTGAATATCAAATTGTTGATCTTGGTGTTATTAGTAGTAACCAATTTCATGGAGTAGGAAGTCAATCTATAAAAATTCCATTTTTTATTAAATTAATGGGATGTAATAAAAGTATTACGGATAAAGTCAGTATAATTATTATAGGTGATGTAAACAATAATGATAAACGATTATTTAGCATCACCGATCAACAAAATTCAGCTTCAGGATTAGGTGTTGCATTATTTAATGATGAAGGTGAAATAATTATTCCTAATAACTTCAATAAGTATAAATTTATTGAAGAGAATGAATTAAAACTAAAATTTAAAGCAAGTTATCTGGCAACGAAAGAAAACGTTATCGGTGGAAAAGCTGACAGCGTAGTTTGGTTTGTTTTCAATTATCAATAAATAAACCTATCATTTGAGGTTAATATGCATTTAATATCTAAACACTTTATTGCGTTATTTTTTCTCTTCAGTTTTTCATCGCTATCATATGCGGGAGGTGTTGCATTAGCTGCAACACGCATAGTCTATCCTATGGATGCAAAACAGACGTCAATTACTCTTAATAATACAGATAAAAGATTACGCTTTTTAGTGCAATCATGGATTGATGATAGCCAAGATCAAAAAAGTAATGAATTTATTGTTACACCACCACTGTTTGTCAGCAAACCAGAAAGTGAAAACAAGCTAAGAATAATTTATGCTGGTAAGGCATTACCAAATGATAGAGAAAGTTTGTTCTGGTTAAATACAAAAGCAATCCCTGAAATTGAGCGAGAAGAAATAAAAGATAAAAATATATTACAGCTAGCAGTATTATCTAGAATAAAAATTTTTATTAGACCTCAAGGATTAAATTTTAACATAGAGGATGTACCTAATAGTCTTGAGTTTAAAAAATCACAAGGAAACATAATAGTAAATAATCCTTCACCTTATTATGCGACATTAATTAATTTAGAAGCTGATAATGAACAGCTAAATAGTATTATGGTTCCTCCTATGGGAACAGTAATGATTAAAGTCAGCAAGCCTAACTATAGTCAAATATCTTATCAAACTATTAATGATTATGGTGCTAGTACACCCAAAGTAACGAAACAGATTGGTAAGTAATGCTATAACATTCATTAATGATAAGGCTTTATTATGCTAAAATCTAAAACTATATGTTTTAATTTATATATCTTTTTAGGTACATGCTTTTCTGGTGTGGTGTATGCGGATAGTTTTTTTAATCCTAACTTAATTTCAAATATTGATAATGAAGTAGCAGATTTATCTCGATTTGATAAAGGTGAAGGCCAACCTGAAGGAATGTATTCAGTAGAAATTTATGTAAACGATGAATATGTTGAAACAAAAAATTTAATATTTTATGAAAGCGATGCATCATCCGATGATACAGGCTTATTACCTTGTATAGATAATAAAACTTTGACAAATTTTGGAATAACTTTAACTGAAAATAGCAAAAAGAAATCAGAAGAGGTAGAAAGTAAAGATAGTGCTTGTGAGAATATTTTAGATAAAATAGAAAACTCAAGTGTTAAATTCGATTTTGAAGGACAAAAATTATTTTTAAGTATTCCACAAATAATGTTTAAAAATAATGTTCGTGGCTTTATCCCACCTGAAAAATGGGATAATGGAATTAATGCGTTTTTACTAAATTATAATTTCACAGGAAGAAATAGTAAGAACTTTAAGGATAACGTTGATAATAATAATTATTTTTTAAACTTAAATCCTGGTATTAATCTTGGTTCATGGCGATTTAGAAATGAAAGTTCATGGAACTATGCCAGTGGTGAAAGTAAGCAAAATAAATGGAGGAATATAAGAACATATGTACAAAAACCTATTATTCCATTACGTGCTGAATTAACCCTTGGTGACTCTTTTTCTAATGGAACCATTTTTGATAGTCTTGGTTTTAGAGGGATTAAGCTAGAATCTGATGATAATATGTTGCCTGATAGCATGAGAGGATTTGCACCTACGATAAAGGGTATTGCGAATAGCAATGCTATTGTTACAGTCAAGCAGAATGGTTTTGTTATTTATCAAATTTCTGTACCTCCAGGTGCATTTGAAATAAAAGATCTCTATGCCACATCAAGTAGCGGTAATTTAGATGTCACAATCAAAGAGAATAACGGTAAAATTACACAATTTGTTGTACCTTATTCAAATGTGCCTATTTTACAACGTGAAGGACGCTTAAAATACGAATTGATTGGAGGGGAATTTCGTAGCGGAGCAGATTATCAAGATAAACCTAATTTTGGTCAATTAAGTTTAGTATATGGCTTACCTTATAATATGACGTTATATGGAGGAAGCCAATTTTCAAATAATTATCAAGCCTATGCGATTGGTTTAGGTGGTAATCTAGGCACCTTTGGGGCGATATCAGCAGATGTAATACAGGCGAATAGTATATTGCCAAACGATGAGCATAAAAAAGGGCAGTCATTCCGATTACTTTATGCTAAATCGATTAATAGCACAGGCACTAACTTTCAAATAATGGGGTATCGATATTCAACGCAAGGCTACTATACCCTAAATGAAGTTAGTTATAAAAAAATGGCAGGGCGTGAAATAGTAACAGATAATGGAATAATAAGAGATGAGGATAACTTATCTAACTACTATAATTTAAATTATTCTAAAAAAGGGAGGTTTCAACTTAATATAAATCAGCAAATTACCAATAATAGTTCTTTGTATATTTTAGGCTCTTACCAAAACTATTGGCGCACAACTGAAACTGAACAGTTATGGCAACTGGGTTATAATGCTAATATTGATAGGATAAATTATAGTCTTAGTTTATCGAAATTAAAATCACCGGGTATGCGTGGTGATAATAAAAATGTAGCTTTTAATATATCAATTCCTCTTAATGATGTATTTAACCAACAAACTGTAAGTGACTTACATTCAAGTAGAAATAGTATGTATGCTGTTTACTCAATGAATAGAAGCGATGACAATGTTTGGGTCAATCAAGTGGGACTAACAGGAACTCTCCTTGAAGACAATAATTTAAATTATAATATTCAACAAGGATATACGCATAATGGTTCTGGTTATTCAGGAATGGTTTATGCTAATTATAAAGGTAAATATGCTAATATAGGTAGCGGATATAATTATAGTAATGATTGGCATGAGTTTAATTATAGTTTAAATGGTGGTGTTGTTGCTCATGCAGGTGGTATTACTTTAACTCAACCTTTAGGGGATACCAATATTCTTATTAAAGCAAATGATGCTAATAATATTAAAGTAGAAAATGCAAATGGTATATTAACTGATAATAATGGTTATGCTGTCTTACCGTTTGCTTCAACATATAAAAATAATCGAGTTTCATTAGATGTTAATTCATTAGAAGGAAATATTGAATTAGAAAATACGATTATTAATGTAGTTCCTACTAAAGGGGCATTGGTTGAAGCTAATTTTAAAACGAATATTGGCTATCGAGCAATGGTTACATTAAGCAAAAAAGATGGCGCTATTATACCTTTCGGTGCGATGGTTGTTGATGAAGAGCGTTCCGTAAGTGGTATTGTTGGCGATAATGGGAATGTTTTTATCTCTGGTTTAGCACCTGTTGGTAGGCTAAAAGCAAAATGGGGAAAAATGGCTGATCAACAATGTATATTTGATTACCAAATTAATGAGAAGTCATCAAAAGAAAAAGGTATCTATTTTATTTCTTCCACATGCCAATATTAAAAACAAGCATATTTACGGATTTTATTATGATTAGAATAGTATTGTTTACAATAATAGCCATTATTTCAAATAATGCAGTCGCTGTGAGCTGTGTCAGTGGTTGTAATGCGAATGAATATTCCACGCTTAGTGGACAACTATCAAAGACGGAAAATAAAGTCGGTGTTACTAAAGATGCTTCTGATATTACTTTGTCCAATCGAATTACATTAAGATGGAATGCGGGGCAAGCGCAAACATGGGCGACATATTCCAATGGTAATATTCCTAGTGCAAATACCAGCAATAATGATTGGATTTATTCTAAGATAGATGACTATATTTCTGTTGCGTTAAGAATGACTAATAATTGTAGAACAATTTATGTTCCTTATAATGTACCTACGCTAAGCTCTACTTGTGGTGCCCGTACTTATACTGAAAACGAAGAAAGCGTCGTTTCTGTAAGAAAGTATCAAACCAGAATAAAAATTGACAAGGCTATTATTTCTGGTACCTATGTAAAAAATATTTTTGTAGGCGAATTTGGTTTTTGCCAACCACAGAATTGTGCGACTAAACAAACTATCATTACAAAGCTATTTTTAAATCTTTCAATGACAGTTCCACAATCTTGCGTTATTAATTCAGGGCAAGTGTTGAATATTGATTTTGACAATATTCCTGCATCAAGTTTTAAAGTAGCAGGGAAAAAAGCCGAAGGAGTTAATACGGTTTCTAGAAACTTAAGTATTCAATGTGACAATATAGATGCCAGTGCTGATTTAACAATGCGATTACAAGCAGATTCAGTTCAAGGTAATGCTATTGTTTCTAATAATAAAAGTGTTGGCTTTGTGGTTGCTAATTCAAGTGGATCTGAATTAACACCTAATGATTTATCAAGTTTTATTCCTTTCAGACTCAACCAAAATGCTGATGCTAATGTCACGATTAATGTTTATCCCGTAAGTATTGATGGAAAAACACCAACTGAAGGCGCTGTCACATCAAGTGGCTTTCTAAGAGTTGATTTCCCTTAATTTTAATAGGCTAATATCATGAATGAGTTATTACATACTAGAAAAATAATACGCTTTCTATTATGGGGAATGCTACTTTTTAGCGGATATACAGTATTTTTTACTAAAGATGCAACAGCAGAATTAGCTAATACAAATATTGTTATAAAAGCGAACATTGTGGCAAATACTTGTAGAGTCAGCCCTGATTCGCTAAATAAATTTGTTGACTTAGGGGTTTGGGGAACAAAAGATTTTCAGCAAAAAAATACAACAGAGCCAGTAAAGTTTACACTTAACTTAACTGATTGCAGTATTGTTACTAGCGGTGTAAAAGTAATGTTTAGTGGTGATACTGACAGTAAGGATAGTACCTTGTTTAAGTTGGCAGAAAAAAATGCGGCTCAAAATATAGGTATTGCTATTTTAGATAAAAATCAGAATAAAATATTACCGGGAAAAAGTAGTATTATTTACCCTGTAGAGACAACTAATAATATTTCTCTCGATTTTTATGCGCAATATATCGCAACTAATAAGGACGTAGTTGGGGGAAGTGCAAATGGTGAAGTATTATTTTCTTTAGAATATCTGTAAATAACAAGGGAACTGTGTCGTTCCCTTTTAAATACATTTATAACTATTGGTTGTAGAGGATTATATCCATCCTTTAGTTCTAAACTCTTTTAACGTCGCGACAAAATAACTCATCTCCTCAGGGGTTCCTAAGGTCAAACGGCTCCAACCTAATGCGGGAGGAAACTCACGTCCTACCATAATATTTGCCGCTTTCATTCTCTCTTGATAAGTTTTCACATCACCTTTGACTTTATGAAAAATAAAGTTGGCGTGAGAAGGTGCATACTCGATATTTAAGGCGTTTAAAGTATCAACCACCATTTGTCGTGATACATCAATTGACTTGCGACTATATGCCACAAAAGCGTGATCTTTTAACGAGGCTAATGCGCTAACAGCACCGGCAGTATTGGTATTATCAATAGAAACGAAACTATCTACTTCACTAATTACCTCAGGGACTGCCACACCATAGCCTACCCTTAATCCAGCTAATGCATAAATTTTTGAAAATGTACGGGTAACAATCAAGTTTTTATAACCTTGAGCAACTAATGCTATCGCACTGGTAAATTCAGGTGTTGTCACAAATTCAGCGTAAGCTTCATCAATAATAAAAAAGACATTTTCTTTTGCTGAGGTGATCCAATTTGTTAATGCCGCTGTTGGTGTCAGCATTGCGGTTGGGTTATTAGGATTGCACAGATATACCATGCTAATACCATCAAATGCTTGTGCTTTTTTCTGCATGGCGGTTAAATCAAAAGCCAATGTGTTATCAACCGGCACTTTTACGATATTAACACCTAAAGGTTCAGCATAAAGTTCGGCATAATTAAACGTTGGATCAGGCACAATCAGTTGTACTGTTTTACCTGCTTTTTGCGCTTTATTCGCCATATATTGCACGGCTGCTTGTATGGTTTCAGAGGAGCCATTACCTAGAGTGATGTGTTTGTCTGATAGCTTAAATTCTTCACCTAATGCACTGATAAGTGCGCTTCGCGCATCATCTGGATAGCGAAAAGCATGGGGAAGTGCATCAATAATCGCCTGTTTGGCATTGGATGACATGCCTAGCGAGTTTTCATTAAAGTTTAACAGTAAAGGATTTTCTGCATTAAATAGCTGTTTAGGGTTTGAAGTTTCTGCGGCATAGGCAGCGCTAACAAACGAACTTAATGAAAGTCCCCCGATCACTAAGCTTGATGATGTTAAAAATGAACGACGATTCATGTGATGTTTCCCAAGTAAATTATTCTACATTTTTATTGTTTATGTAGATTACTAAAAAAACACAATAAGTAAATAAATATGTTTTAATTTTGATTATTTATTCACTACTAAGTCAGTTTTTAGGAATTAGCTTAAGCATGTCAACATGAAATAAAGTCAGAAAATAGCGATGTATTGCATAAGGTGTGTGGTGCAGGCTAATAAAAAAGGGAACCGATAAAACGGGTTCCCTTGAGAGATAAGATAGCTCAGTCGCTAATTAATTTGATTCTGGAAATGTTAATGTTGCACCGGGCGCTTCACGACTTAAGTGAATAAAGTTTAAGTGTTTTTCATATTGGTCGAGAATATCACTGATCACTTGCTCCTTGGTGTAGTCCATTAAATCGTTACCCTGTGAACCTTCCCATAAATAGGTTTCTAGCCGGTAATAATGGGATTTTCCTCGACGAGCACGATAAGTAAATGCAGGTACTGAATATTTTTGTGGCCATATTTGATAAATAAAATGCTGCTCTTGGCCTAAATCAACCACTAATTCTAAATGGTTTAAACGAGGCTCTTCTTCCAGCGGGTAAAGATTAAACGAGACATTTGCACCACGTAATGACAGCTCATTAGCCACATCTTGCATCGCTGGGGTACAAACTAAATCTAACATCCGTTGGGTATAGGTAGTACCTGGAAAATTCATCACACGACCTAGACGCTGTTTCCAGTTCATGGTGGTGTTACCATAAAGAGGTGCTGGCGCATTGGTGTTTAATGAACTGACGCGTCTAAAATCTTCTACTTTTAATGACTTATATAGTCCTGCCATAATAAAGAAAATAACAAAGCTAAAAGGTAATCCCATAATAACCGTGGTATTTTGCAAAGCAGAAACCCCGTCTGCCATTAACATACCTAATGTTAATAGACCAATAGCGATAGACCAGAATATGCGCAGCCAATTTGGGGCATCATTATTTATATCACTCAGTTGAGAAGTGAAATTACCTAAAACTAATGAACCGGAGTCTGCCGAGGTTACATAGAAAAGTAATCCTGTAATAGTCGCTACGGAAGCAGTTAAACCAAATCCCGGATAGAGTTCAAGTAAAGAATAAAAGCCTTTTTCTGGTGAGGCTAATACTGTTTCAGCAAAGGTTTGATTACCGTGGATCACTTCATAAAGTGCACTATTACCAAAGATAGACAACCATAATAGCGTGAATACAAAAGGGATGATCAAGGTGCCTATAACGAATTGACGGATAGTTCTCCCCCTTGAGATACGTGCTAAAAATAAGCCTACAAAAGGTGACCAAGCAACCCACCAAGCCCAGAAGAAAAGTGTCCAGCTATTCATCCAATCCGTCGGTCTATCAAAAGCAAAGCTATTTAGTGTCATTCCTAAGAATCGATTTACATAATCACCGACATTAAGTACTAACGCATTTAATAAAAATTCAGTATCACCAGCAAATAGGATAAATAAAATTAACCCTAAAGCGAGTAATACATTTAATTCTGAAAGAATACGTATGCCTTTATTGACGCCTGATGTGGCTGAGATCACCGCCATAATTACGGAAAGTAGAATTAAACCACCTTGTACACCTAACCCTTGCGGTAAATCGAAGAGAACTTTCAACCCATAATTAAGTTGTACTACGCCAATACCTAAGGTGGTGGCAATACCAAAAATAGTACCCAATACGGCAGCAATATCGACCGTATGACCGATGGGGCCATAAATACGATTACCAAAGATAGGATAAAGTGCAGAGCGGATGGTCAAGGGTAAATTATAACGATAACTAAAATACCCGAGTGCAATACCAATCAGTGCATACATAGACCAGCCCGTCAGGCCATAGTGGAATAATGTCCACACCATCGACTGACGGGCTGCTTCTATTGTTTCACCTTCGCCAGTAGGCGGTAGCATATATTGGGTAATAGGCTCAGCGACTGAGAAAAACATTAAGTCAATCCCGATCCCCGCGGCAAACAACATAGCAGACCAGCTTAATACACTAAATTCAGGCTTTGATTGTTCTGGGCCTAATTTAATATTACCAAAGCGAGATGTGGCAACGAAAATAACGAAAACAATGTACAAAGTTGCCGCTAATAAATAGTACCAACCAAAGGTTTTTGATACCCAACCTAGTGTTTTAATGATCCACGCATTGGCGGTACCTGTCATTAAAATAGTGAAAAAAGAGAACGCTAAAATCAGCGTTGCGGAAGCGAAAAAAACAACAGAATTGAGCTTGTCTTTCTGTGGTTTTTTTGAGCTATTAAGAGTTGTCATCAGAAATTCCAAAAATTTATTCATCTAAAAGTTAAAAGTTGCATTCTTTGCTAATCAATTGATTTATATGCAAAGATTCAAATTTTCACGATCTGCTCCTTATGTCATTTGTGAATTAATTGTGATAAACAATAGTTAATATTGATTGAATGTTCAATTAAAAAAACGTTTAATAAAAGTGTTCAATGTATTTTTTAGGTCTTGAAAACATGCCGAAGATAGGGATGCAGTCGATACGTAAACAGCAATTAATTCAGGCGACATTAGCGGTGATTAATGAGGTCGGAATGCAAGATGCCAGCATTGCATTAATTGCACGAAAGGCCGGGGTATCTAATGGCATTATAAGCCACTACTTTCGTGATAAAAATGGTTTATTGGAAGCGGCAATGCGCCATATCCAATATCAGTTAGGTTTTGCCGTCGCAATGCGATTACGTATTTTAAGCGATGCTGAGCCTAAATTGCGTATTCAAGCCATTGTCGATGGTAACTTTGATACGTCACAAACCAGTGAAACCGCAATGAAAACTTGGCTGGCTTTTTGGGCAAGTAGCATGCATCAGCCTAATTTGCATCGTTTACAAAAAGTTAATGATAGACGTTTGTACTCTAATCTCTGTTATGAATTTGGACGTGCGTTAACAAAAGATAAAGCACGCTTAGCCGCCAAAGGCTTGGCCGCTTTAATCGATGGTTTATGGCTACGTAGTGCCCTTAGTGAGGAGCCATTTTCGTTAGCAGAAGCAAAAAAAATTACTGATGAGTATATCGATATGCAACTTAATCTTTGCCAGGATAAACAGACTTAACTTACTCACTATAAAGGAGAAAATATGCAAAACCCACCGTTACACAAGCTTTATATTCATGGTGGATATGTTGATTGCGCACAACCTGAATGTGAACAATTTGCCGCAATTAATCCTGCTACAGGTGAGGTGATTGCACATTTACAATCAGCCTGTGAAGAAGATATTAATTGGGCGGTAGAAAGTGCAAAGCAAGGACAAAAAATATGGGCTGCCATGCCTGCGATGGCGCGCTCCCGTATTCTTCGACGTGCCGTGGATATTTTACGTGAACGTAATGATGAGTTAGCGCATTTAGAAACGTTAGACACCGGTAAACCCCTGTCTGAAACACGTTATGTCGATATTGTCACCGGTGCTGATGTATTGGAATACTATGCGGGTCTTATTCCAGCCCTAGAAGGGGAGCAGATCCCACTACGTGACAGCGCTTTTGTTTACACCCGTCGTGAGCCATTAGGTGTTGTTGCCGGCATTGGTGCATGGAATTATCCAATTCAAATTGCGTTATGGAAATCAGCACCTGCATTAGCAGCAGGTAATGCGATGATTTTTAAACCGAGTGAAATGACATCATTAACGGCATTAAAATTGGCTGAAATATATACCGAAGCGGGCTTGCCTCAAGGGGTATTTAATGTGGTAACGGGTGATGCCACTGTAGGGCAATGGCTAACGCAGCACCCTGATATCGCTAAAGTCTCATTTACGGGGGGGATCGATACTGGGAAAAAAGTGATGGCGAGCGCTTCTTCATCAAGCTTAAAAGATGTCACTATGGAGCTAGGTGGTAAGTCACCGTTAATTATTTTTGATGATGCCGATCTTGATACCGCAGCTGATATCGCCATGATGGCTAATTTCTATAGTTCAGGACAAGTATGTACCAATGGAACACGCGTATTTGTGCCAGAAAAGTTAAAACAAGCTTTTGAAGCTAAAATCATTGAGCGTGTCTCTCGTATTCGCGTTGGTTCACCACTGGAAATGGATACCAACTTTGGACCATTAGTCAGCTTCCCTCATCTTGAAAAAGTTTTAAGCTATATCGAGTTAGGTAAAGCTCAAGGTGCAAAACTACTTTGTGGTGGTGAACGTTTATTCGCTGGTGCATTGGCGAAAGGGGCTTATGTGGCGCCAACGGTATTTACCGATTGTACTGATGATATGAAAATCACGCAGGACGAAATCTTCGGCCCTGTAATGAGCATTTTAAGTTATCAAACAGAAGATGAAGTTATTTTACGCGCCAATAATAGTGTCTATGGATTAGCCGCAGGCTTGGTGACTCGAGATCTGACAACGGCACATCGCGTTATACATCAATTAGAAGCCGGAATTTGCTGGATCAATACTTGGGGTGAATCTGCAGCAGAAATGCCTGTTGGTGGTTATAAACATTCCGGTGTTGGCCGTGAAAATGGGCTTGTCACACTACAAAATTACACTCAAATCAAATCTATTCAAGTTGAACTTGGGGAGTTTTCATCCGTTTTTTAATCCATTCTATTTTTAATTTTAATGACTGAAACAGAGGAGATAACAATGGTCTATGACTACATTATTATCGGTGCTGGTTCAGCCGGTAACGTTCTTGCTACCCGCTTGACAGAAGATCCTGATGTTACTGTGCTGCTCCTTGAAGCTGGAGGACCGGACTACAGGTTCGATTTTCGCACACAAATGCCAGCAGCATTAGCTTATCCGTTACAGGGTAGACGCTATAATTGGGCTTATGAAACAGAGCCTGAGCCACATATGAATAACCGCCGCATGGAGTGCGGTCGAGGTAAAGGATTAGGAGGATCATCACTCATTAATGGTATGTGTTACATTCGTGGTAACGCGATGGATTTTGATGAGTGGGCCAAATTACCCGGCCTTGAAGATTGGAATTATTTAAATTGCTTACCCTATTTTCGTAAAGCAGAAACCCGAGATATTGGGGCTAATGATTATCATGGTGATAGTGGGCCTGTTAGTGTGACTACACCGAAAAAGGGGAATAATGTTTTATTCCATGCGATGGTCGAAGCCGGTGTACAAGCTGGATATCCTAGAACTGATGATCTCAATGGTTATCAGCAAGAAGGATTTGGCCCTATGGATAGAACGGTAACCCCCCATGGGCGTCGAGCCAGTACGGCACGGGGTTATCTTGACCAAGCTAAATCGCGCAAAAACTTAACTATTGAGACACATGCTACAACCGATATTATTGAATTTGAGGGTAAAAAAGCAAGTGGTGTGCGCTATTTTAAAGGAACGAATACCACGCCACAGCATGTGAAAGCACGTAAAGAAATACTGCTTTGTGCCGGGGCGATTGCATCACCACAAATCTTACAACGCTCAGGTGTCGGCCCAGAAGATGTTCTCAACGAGTTTGATATTTCGCCAGTACATGTTTTACCGGGTGTGGGGCAGAATTTGCAAGATCATCTAGAGATGTATCTGCAATATGAATGCAAACAACCCGTTTCACTTTATCCAGCGTTAAAATGGTATAACCAACCTAAAATTGGTGCCGAGTGGTTATTTAAAGGAACGGGCATTGGGGCGAGTAATCAATTTGAAGCAGGGGGTTTTATTCGCTCAAGTGAAAAGTTTGCTTGGCCAAATATTCAGTTTCACTTTTTACCAGTGGCGATTAATTATAATGGCAGTAATGCAGTGGAAGTGCATGGTTTTCAAGCTCATGTGGGGTCGATGCGTTCACCCAGTCGCGGACGTATAAAAATAACCTCACGAGATCCACATCAGCATCCAAGCATCTTGTTTAATTACATGTCAACAGAGCAAGATTGGCAAGAGTTTAGGGCTGCTATTCGTATCACGAGAGAAATTATGGCGCAACCTGCATTAGATCCCTATCGCGGTGAAGAAATTAGTCCGGGGAAAGATATTCAAACGGATGAACAGCTGGATGCTTTTGTACGTGAACGGGCAGAAACAGCATTTCACCCTTGTGGTAGTTGTAAAATGGGAAATGATGAAATGGCCGTCGTAGATGGTGCCGGACGCGTTCATGGTATAGAAAGCTTAAGAGTTATTGATGCTTCCATTATGCCCAATATAATTACTGGCAATTTAAATGCGACAACCATTATGATTGCTGAAAAAATGGCAGACAAAATTAAAGGCATTAAACCATTGCCAGCAAGCCAAGCAGATTACTATGTTGCTGGACATTCACCTGCCAGAAGAAATTAATTAACTTATCAAAACAATAGTCAAGAGGAATGAAAATTCCTCTTTTTTGTGACTGAAAGTAAAGCTTCTTTTTTCGTTATTATTTTATTTTTTTAAGTTTTATTAAATATTATTTATGTATTTTTTCATAATTAAATGATTATGAACTTTCCATTATTATCATAAATATTTCTAAAGCAATCTCCTTTTTACAATCATTTTAAATAAGTCGAGTGACTCAAGTAAAACAACCATAACATCAGGATTGATGTGAGATATATCAATTTTTTTTCTATCACCGATCCCATTAATTATCATAAACAGAGTACGAAAACGTTTGCATAAAATTTTTATGCCGATAGAATGCGTCAGATTTTTTGGCCTGGTGAAATGAATAGGGGGTTAAAGTGTCTCAGGACAACAATTATAGTCAGGGCCCGGTGCCCATATCCGCAAGAAAGGGTGGATTAGCGTTAACCTTTGTGATGTTGGGATTAACGTTTTTTTCAGCCAGTATGTGGACTGGCGGCGCTCTTGGTACTGGTCTCTCCTTTAATGATTTCTTCCTCGCAGTTCTTATCGGTAATCTTCTCCTTGGTATTTACACCGCATTTCTTGGTTTTATTGGTTCTAAAACAGGTCTCACCACTCATCTTCTTGCTCGTTACTCTTTTGGTATTAAAGGCTCTTGGCTTCCCTCATTTTTACTCGGTGGTACTCAAGTCGGTTGGTTTGGTGTCGGTGTTGCGATGTTTGCTATTCCCGTTGGTAAAGCCACGGGGATTGATATTAATCTCCTGATTGCAATATCAGGAATTTTAATGACTATCACCGTGTTTTTTGGTATCTCTGCATTAACTATTCTCTCCATTATTGCGGTTCCTGCTATTGCTATCCTAGGAAGTTACTCGGTATATCTTGCGGTACATGATATGGGAGGGCTTAATACACTAATGGCTGTGAAGCCTGCCGAACAACTTGATTTTAATTTAGCCCTTGCCATGGTGGTAGGCTCTTTTATCAGTGCCGGTACATTAACGGCGGATTTTGTTCGTTTTGGACGTAACCCTAAAATTGCCGTGATTGTCGCTATTGTGGCTTTTTTCTTAGGAAATACTTTGATGTTTGTCTTTGGTGCTGCGGGAGCGGCATCATTAGGCATGGCGGATATTTCCGATGTGATGATAGCGCAAGGTTTATTACTGCCGGCGATCATTGTATTAGGTTTAAATATCTGGACGACCAATGATAATGCGTTATATGCATCAGGGTTAGGTTTTGCCAATATCACAGGGTTATCCAGTAAAAAATTATCTGTGGTTAATGGCATTATCGGCACATTGTGTGCGCTATGGCTTTATAATAATTTTGTTGGTTGGTTAACCTTTCTATCCGCGGCGATCCCTCCTGTAGGTGGCGTTATTATTGCAGATTATCTGATGAATAGAGCGCGGTATAATCAATTCAACGCTGACAAGATGCAAAATGTGAACTGGGTAGCCTTACTTGCTGTGGCTATCGGTATTGCTGCCGGTCACTGGTTACCAGGGATCGTACCTGTTAATGCCGTATTAGGTGGCGCAATCAGTTTCGCGGTATTAAATCCAATATTAAATCGTCGTACAGCTCGACAAGCGGAGATAAGTCATGCTGGGTAAAAATATAGAACAAATTAATCATGCTCGTTTAGCTGGAAAAGAAGGTTTATGGCGCATTACAGTTAAAAATAACCAGATTGCAGCCATTGAGCCACAACCGCAAAGCGATTTTCATCCCCAAGGGTTAGATGCACAAGGTGGATTGGTTCACGCTCCTTTTGTTGAACCTCATATACATTTAGACACCACGCAGACAGCAGGGCAGCCAAACTGGAATCAATCTGGAACCTTATTTGAAGGTATTGAGCGTTGGGCAGAAAGAAAAGCATTACTCACCCATGATGATGTTAAACAACGGGCGTGGCAAACATTACAATGGCAAATCGCCAATGGTATTCAGCATGTAAGAACCCATGTTGATGTTTCTGATGCATCGTTAACGGCTTTAAAAGCCATGTTAGAAGTCAAACAAGAAGTCAAACCTTGGGTTGATTTACAAATTGTGGCATTTCCCCAAGAAGGGATATTATCTTACCCTAATGGCGAAGCATTATTAGAAGAGGCCTTGAAATTAGGTGCGGATGTTGTGGGGGCAATCCCGCACTTTGAATTTACCCGTGAGTATGGCGTGGAGTCACTACATAAAACCTTCGCATTAGCGCTGAAATACGATCGACTTATTGATGTGCATTGTGATGAAATTGATGATGAACAATCGCGTTTTGTTGAAACCGTTGCTGCATTAGCACATAAAGAAAATATCGGCTCACGGGTGACAGCAAGTCATACAACCGCTATGCACTCTTATAATGGCGCTTATACTTCGCGTTTATTTCGTTTATTAAAAATGTCAGGTATTAATTTTGTAGCCAATCCATTAGTGAATATCCATTTGCAAGGGCGTTTTGATAGTTATCCAAAACGTCGAGGGATCACCCGTGTCAAAGAGATGTTAGCGAGTGGTATTAATGTTTGCTTTGGTCATGACGATGTCTTTGATCCATGGTATCCATTAGGTACAGCAAATATGCTACAAGTGCTGCATATGGGGTTACATGTTTGTCAGTTAATGGGCTATGGGCAAATTGATAATGGATTACAACTTATCAGTCATAATAGTGCAAAAACATTGGCATTAACGGATTATGGTGTGGAAGTCGGTAATAGTGCTAACTTTATTATTCTTCCTGCTGAAAATGGTTTTGATGCTTTACGTCGTCAAGTCCCTGTACGTTACTCTATTCGTCACGGTAAAGTGATTGCACAAACCGAGCCGGCTAAGACAGAAATTATGTTAGCTAAGCCAACGCCAATTACGTATAATTGACATCCTCCACGCCCTAAAGGACGTGGATCCCTACTGCGTTCAGACTGATGTCTGAATCGCCTCGGCGGGTTCCTGCTTCGACGGGCGGTCTGACTGCACCCTCCCTCCACAGGCAAGCACGGCATGTCCTGCCGCTAAAATGTTACGTGCCCCGTTGATATCAGCATTCGCTGTATATCCACATTCAAGGCACTCGAATTGACTTTGTGACTGGCGGTTTTCCTTTGCTGTATGACCACAGCAAGCGCACTTCTGACTGGTGTAGGCAGGGGGTATTGCCAGTACCTGACCACCTCGCCAGAGCTGCTTGTACTCAAGCTGACGGCGCATTTCATACCAGCCCTGCTCCAGTATTGAGCGGTTTAAACCAGATTTAGCTTTTACGTTCCGTCCAT
>NZ_CAWPCB010000039.1:0-89931 GCF_963886535.1 Proteus sp. G2675 | reverse complement strand
ATTGATACTTTAAGTGCCTTTAATAAACCTTCAGGCAACTGTTCTTCCAGTGACGCATTAGAAACAATCACAAGACCATACATAGATATCCATGTATTCGTTTGTTGTAAGTGTCCTTGAATAAATTGCTTCGCTTTCTCTAACAAATAAACACAACTCTCTTGTGTGTTTTTGCGCCAATAGGATTCAATCGCCACCAGCAATGGAGCACCAGCATCACTAATTTTTTGCAAGCCGATTCGATATTGCTTTTTACCTGCGGAAGATGTCGTGCAAATTAATTGTGTCAGTTGTTGAGTTTCACCATCAGCCGTATGGATATTCGCCGTTAAAATGATGGAGGTATTCTTTTCACTGTCTGTTTCTGAGGCATAGTGAAGACTAAACTGTAATTCGCTTATCTCTTTTGACATAACATTTACCGATTTATTTAGTTAATAAGGTGCCGACTCACAGCTCTTGTGTGAAGTGATTAATTTGTGATTGATACTGTGGTCTGCAATGTGGAAATAGATGGTGGGCACAACTCCACCTAGTGTGCAATTATCAATATTTCTGCATGAGGTTTTCGATAATTAATGAAATACTGCTCGCCAATAAGCTTTATATTTAGAACGGGTAACAAAATAATGAAATGACCAAGCTAATTTTAATTGCTCTTTAGTCTTACCAGATAGCTTTATACATAGATTAATAAATAAATTTTTCATATTTTCTCCAATAAAAAAGGCCGCCTTAGCGACCTTGATTTGACACCGGAGAATCATTCAATTACTTCCCCGATAAATTTAGCACTAATTGAGATTTGCATCTGCTGCATACCTTCAACATGACCAGATAACTCATAGTTATTTCCTGACTCAGAGATATTCAAAATAAGATTAAATTTATCAATATCTCCAAATACTGAGGTTGCTGATCTATTATGTCTTTCTACTGTTAATACAACCTGACTATTATTGACCTTGCCTCTATATAAATAAGCAAAATCACCACCATTAACAATATCGTTTCTAACAGTTACAGTACCATTTCCAAAGTCTTGCATGTTGCTTCGAAAGGTAACGTAATAAATACCATTTTTCATAAATACCTCATGCAGTGATTTTAAGCTGAACATCAGCAGTATGATTTTACCGCAAATAAATAAGTTAAACTAATGCATTGAGGCACTTTGACACACTTATCCAATATTTCATCGTCAACCCTTGAGTTTTTATTATCATATGAAATGATATCCCTTTACTCTAAAGTAGGTTTGAAAATGGAATTGTTTAAATACTGTGATAAAAAATACAATTTAATGTCAGGATCAACGTTACGCTTAGGCGCTCTTCATCATTTTAGAAAAATTGAAAATAACTCACTGAGAGATGAAAAAGAAGGTACCTTCACAATTCAAATCGATTTTTCTGATGGAATAATCCTTCCAACAAAAGTTGCAAACTTATTTTTTCAGTCTGGAATTAGATTCGGAGATACTTCAGAGCCACCACCTAGTTTTCCTGGCTCCGTCTCTATGCATATTGATAAGGTTGAAATCGATCATGTGATGTCTCATGGAGTCAAATTTAAATCAGCAAAAGTAACTATAGAGCGTTCTGGGCTCAATAGTTATATCTTTTGTTGCTCCATGAATCCTACGAAACCTCAGTCCTTTAGTGAGTATAATGACTACTGGAAAATATCAAAAGATAAAATTGATCTATTTGGTATTAAAACATCTCAATTAATACTTAAACAATTAAAATTAGCTGATTTTAATTTCTTTCCTGATAGAAATAGACCCCTATCTGAATTTGGTTTTTCAGTTCAACTCCAACACCGCCCAATAAAATACATCGACCGAGTGATGCATATTACCCAAAATAATCTCCCATCATATAATGAATTTATTGATTTAATAGAAAATATTGACTTTTATAAACCATCAAAATTCAAAGATGAAATGGAATATAGATATAAGTTTATTATTCATGAAAAAGGAAAAATATACCTCCCTCCCAAAGACTTTATTGACTTGAATGCAAGCGAATTTTATTTAAAAAACACTGTACTATAACAAATTATTTACAGGTTCAAAAAGAAGCTATACTGAATTACCAGATAGTTGAACCTGTAAGCGTTACTGATAAGTTAACAATTTTATCTCTTGCTCTGTTTGCTCAAAGCGTTCTTTCTCAAGCTCAACACCTAAAACCTTTCGATTAAGTTTTAGTGCTGCTTTTAGAGTTGCTCCTGACCCCATAAAGAAATCAGCAACCAGATCTCCTTCACGACTACTTGAATTGATAATGTGCTCCATCATGGTTGATGGTTTTTCACAAGGGTGCTTGCCGGGATAGTATTGAACAGGGGGATAAGTCCACACATCGGTGTAAGGAACATCTGCAGTCACGAAGAATGGACGCCTTAATAAACCATATTCTTTTATTAATTCTTGGTAGTCTTTTTGTAAAGTGAGTTGTTCTCGTTCTAACTCACTAAAGTGACGAGATAATGGTGATAGCTTTTCTTGTTTATCAGCAATGTGTGTAAACAGTGTTTGTAACTTTTTATAGTCTTCTTCGCTAGGTAATTGCCACTGACTACTACCAAACCAGTGACTACTCATTTGCTTACCTGTTGCCTGGTCTATTTCTTTTGCACTCACCTGCAGTGCTAAACGAGCATTTCTAAAATAATAAATCAATGGCTTAAATACGTCTAACTTTAGTTCTTTGCATTTTAAAGAAAATTCAGAACCTTTAGCTGTGACTGGCTTTTGATAATGTTCAGCAAAGAGTATTCGCTCTGTTGAAGGAAAAAATGCGCGTAGACTTTCTTTATTTTGTCGTCGCCATGGCCCTGATGATTTAGCCCAAATGATATGACTTAATACATTAAATCGCCCACGAACAAGCAACTCAGTATCTGATGCCAATTTAGAGCCACAGAATAAATACAAACTGCCATTGGGTTTTAATACCCGCCAAAATTCAGCAAGAACACCATCAAGCCACGATAAATAAACCTCAACACTATCCCACTGATTATCCCATGCACACGATTTCACTCTAAAGTAAGGTGGATCCGTTGCGATTAAATCAATGCAGTTATCAGGTAGTGCTTTTAATACAGAGAGTGCATCGTCGTTAAATAGTTGCATCAGAAGTCCTTTTCTACGCAATAAAAAAGCCAATGACCATTAAGCCACCAGCTTTATAAATTCTTTCTATTTTTTAGGCTGTACGCATATAGCTATTTCCTTGCTTTGCGACAACCCCTGCTATTTCAAACTGAGTTAATAGAAACTCACAATTTTCATTACTTAACCCAGTTTGATTTGAAATCGCTTGTACTGTTTGCCAATCATTTTTTGAGATTGTTTCAAGTACACAACTTGCCTGCGCTGTCATATCATACTGTTTTAACATGATATTTTATACCTTTGGTGAGTTATTGTGCATAACTACACATGTAACTCTGACCAAAGAGAACAGCAAGTCTTATTTTTTAAGAATAAAAAAGACCACTTTAGTGATCTTTAAAAATATTACTAATTGGTTGCAATAGTCTATTTATTACAAAGAGTTTTAACTGCTTGTGATGTAAGCCCTAATTTTCTTACATAAATATCAGAACCAGCACCGCTATCTGAGTGGGCCACCATTACAACTTCAAACATAGTGCCTTTCTCATTTATATCCATTTCAACCCATTCACCAATTCTTGGGTGGGTATTATAGCGCTTTGCTCCAAGCCCTTTAGGAAGGTCAGTGGATACATCTATCGTTATTAATTCGTACATCATGCCTCTCTTAGTCTTGTGTAAAACTGTGTATATGAACCACAATTATAGCACAATAAACCCCGCACAGATGGCAAGGTCTCATTCTATAAGTTAAGTGACAACGAATTCACTCTTATCACATTAGCACCCAAATTTCGTAACGAAAAGCATTTAACTATCAATTGTTATTTTATTTGTCCATTCATCCATTTCTAAAACTGCGCCAGCCATAATTAAACAAGCATCAATAAAGGTTTCAGCTATCATAAGTTTTTGTCTAATTTTACCCTCTGAACACTTCATATCCCTTGCGATTGCTGATTTTGAAATATTCTTTATATAATGTTTTTCTATCAAATCGTATTCATCTTTTCTTCCTACTTTTATTAATTGACCAACCGCTGAATCAATAATTATTCCATCATCATCACAGCAAGAAACGCGACTCTTATTTGTGCTTGGTAATAATCCTTTAAACCCTGCAGCTATTGGCGAGTAATCCACACTATTACCCTCATTTGCTGACCACGCACCCCAACGTGATAAAACTTCCTGCATATCTCTCATACAGACTTCTCCCAACCATTTGTTACCTTGTTGCCTATTAATTAATCAATTACACCTTTATCTCTCTTTCTCGTTTTAATTGCCTGACCTTCTCTCTGTATTTATCTCGTATCTGGATATAATCTTCGCGTCGCCAATTCGGAAGCTCATGAGGCCCTCGTAGCCAATCAACTAATTCTTGACCAAATTTTTCGATAAGTTTTTCCTCATACTTTTGACTTACACTGGCATTTTTATGCGTAAATCGCCCTGCTCCACCATTACATGATTTACATTGCTTATATGCATTACGTTCATCAAATCTCAGCTCAGGGTGTGAACCCACAGATAAGAAATGGCCACAATCCCATTGTCCTCCATGTAAATCTGGAGGATTAGTTTCACCACAACTAATACAAGGCTCATCATGATCTCTGAGCCTGATATATTGATTAAACGCAGTTTGAGCTTGTTTGATAAAATATGAGGTAGGTTTTACTGCTAACTTGCGGGCTTTGAGTTTGTCTCTTGCTTTGATTTCCTTTTCTCTTTGTACCTTTTTGAGTTTTACTAACGCTTTTTCTTTTTCCTTATTCCTTCGTTTTATTGCCAGTTCTGCGCCGTGTTCTGGGCAACACCACCAAATATTACTGTATTTGGGATGAAACCATTCTCTACATATTTTACAGCGCCGTCGCCTTAGCGACTTCATTATGTTTTCCTTTGATTTGTCCATCAGCAATTATTCCTCTTGATTTCTTTTCAAATTCATATATTCAGAATTGCTAGGAATGATGATCGGAATTACCTTCTCAATGCACCATTGTTCATGTTTCTCCATCATGTAAAGCATCCTTTCCTTATCCATCTTGCTGGTTTTTTCACGCTCACCGTTTTCATTGCGCCCTAACCAATGTCCAACGAAATATTCATGCGTTTCTTCATTAGTAATGGGCTTTGATAAAACGATTTCACCGAAGCCATTTTTAATATCGATAACAACGCCACGTGCACGTAACCACTCGCCTGTGGTTTCCATCCACATACGCCATGTTTTATTCATTGGTATGGTTCTTAAATCACGCCACTCGGTGATTTTGATGCGATAGCGTTTACCTGTTGTCACGATTTCGGAGAGCACTTTGAAAATACTGTTGAGATTGGATTTATGGAGACAGATATCATCTGTCACGAGGTCTCCTTTTTACTTTCATGAGTTAAAACGATTTTTCACAATACCTTTTAGGCTCTCGTTTCGGTTGAGCGCGATAAGCAGCCATATATTGATCAACTGGTGTAATACTCAATCCTTGTTGGTCAACATACACCGTGCCTGTTTTACCGTGTCGATTGAGCCTTAAAATCATCTCGGTCAGCGTTTCATCCGCATTATCGTGGTACACCGCATCACGATAAATGCCTAACCAATAATCACAATCTTGCTCGATTTGTCCTGTGTCTCTTGAATCACTTGGTACGGGACGTTTGTCAGCCCTGTTTTCTAATCCCCGATTCAGTTGTACAAGCAACACAACCACCGTATTGAGCTCTTTTGCCAATATTTTTAGCCCCTTAGTGATTTCACCATAGGCAATATCATTACGGTCAGCTTTTCCCGCTTGCATCAGAGTGAGGTAATCGACACCAATAAACCCAATATCACCGACTTTGCGTTTGATTTTCCGACTTTCAGAACGAATGTGTTGTAAGGACATGCCAGGTGTATCATCCACCCAAATATTGGGCTCATCTTTAAGGCGACCGATGGCACTGCAAAGCCTATCCCATTCATGCTCCTCTAACTTTTGGTAAAATTTATCTGAATTAATCTGGGTTTGTTGGGCTAGTGTCCGTTCAACAAGCTGTTTATCCGTCATTTCCATGCTGAACAGCAATACAGGCTTACCTTGTTGTGAGACATTTTTTGCCATTTCAGTGAGAACGGTTGTTTTCCCCATCTTAGGGCGAGCACCAATCACGAACAGTGAACCGATAACAATCTGTTTCGGGCTTAATAGGCGGTCAAAATCTTTAAATCCCGTTTTTAATCCTCGATGTTTCTCTGGGTTATCTTGTCGGTCACAAATGTCGGTAAAAACATCATCCAACACATCATCAATTCGGCGCAACCCTGTTTTTTTTCCCATTTTTCCAAACGAAGTGGCTTCATCAAGCAAGCGTTGTGCTTGTTCAATTTTATCTGTAAAACTTAACTCACTTGGCACCATCATGAGTTTTTGAATTTCAACCGTCTTTTCGATAACAAAACGCTGTGCGGAACACTCTCGGATTTTTTTCGCATAAGCCATAATGTTAGCAATACTCGGTGTTTCTCTTGCCATCTCAGCAAGATAGGCAAAACCACCTGATTGATTAATTCGCCCTTTTGACTCCAGATAATCCGTCACCGTCATGATGTCTATTGGCATACGTTGGGTATACATTTCTCGCAGAGTGAGATAAATAATTTGATGGTGTCGGGCATAAAAATCTTCAGGTTTTAGCAGTGAAAAAATTGATTGCGCATTATCACTTTGCGGGTCGAGCAGGAGTCCTCCAATGACATTTTGTTCCGCCATTAAATTATTCGGAACTTGGTTCATCACAGTGCTCCCTCCCTTGTTTTGAGTACCGTTTCTGGTCTGAGTAAATAATCAAAATTCGCTCGCCAACCCCGATTATTTTCGCCAAAATACCAAGCACTCGCCGTTTCCATAAAATAATCAAAATAATTTTTAGCTGATTCAACTGTGGGTTCTTTGAGCTCTTTCAGGAATTTGGATATTGCTCGTTTGCGTTTGTCATTCAGTGATTCGGCATTGGGTAATCTATCCCCTACCGATTCGTTGAAGGCTTGCATGATTTCCTGATAAGGAATTTTAGCTTGTCGATTAATTGAAATCTGCTTTGCAGGTTTCGAGTCGTCAGACGATAATTTTTTAGGGTTAATTGACTGGTTAAAAGACTGACTGGTTCTGGGTAAAATTTTTTGACTACCCCCTAGTCCAACAGTTTGACTACCGTGGTCAAATTCTTTGACTACCTCTGGTACAGAATTTTGACTAGGTGGTACTGTATTTTGACTACCGTCATCAAGAGATTTAGCCTCCAAATCTAAAATATATAAATTGGAAGTATGTCCCTTATCTGTTTTTCGCGTAACTTTACGAACAAACCCTTTTTTACATAAACTTTTAATGTGGTTTATCGCACTTTGACGGCTAATTTCGCAATGACGTGCAATAGTCTCATAAGAAGGAAAGCACTCACCTTTATCATTGGCATTATCGGCAAGTTTCAGTAGCACCATTTTTTGTGCTGTACTCCCCACCTGTAATTGCATGGCTTTTGCCATTAGAAGCATACTCATTTTCGCTCTCCTAATAACTTATCCCGATGTGCTTTCCTTAATTTTGCGTCTTTCAGCGCTTCCTTTAAACGCTGACAACCCAGTGGGGTTATTTCTTGTAACAACCTATTTTCCATGATGTTTTTATGCTCATCATAGCCATTAAATTCATGATTTGTTCTTTGTCTCATGGTATAATTTCTCCATTCCAAAGCTGTATCAAAAAAGGGAAACCGAAGTTTCCCCTTGTTATAAAAACTGGATATTGATACAGTGTATTTGTACGTTAAATGGTGAATTCCATTGAACAACACGCCTCGTTTGTTGCCGCAATCGAGGCGTTTTCTTTTATTTTCATTTGAGAAAGTTCACCCATTTGTTTCCACAAAAATCGGTACTCTTCTTCTGAGATTTTTCGTTCTCCTTCCATCACAAAATCAATAATTCCCGATGCGACAAGCGTTTCGCATATTTCAGGATATTTTTCAGTTCGACGTAGGATAGTTGAATCATGAACACCTAACGTTCTAGCCACGGCAGACTGAGTTTTATTTCTCAATGCTTGTAATGCTGAAGCTATTAGGTGGTTAGAGATAAATTGATTGAATTGTTTGCGTGTATTTGCGCATTCCATTGTTTAAAGTCCTTATGAGTTAACTAAGGGACAATAATGATCCGTGACTCATTCCGTATGAGTTGATATTGGGGGAAGAGTTGTCGCTTTATCAGCGACTCCGTAGCAGTCAAGAACCCTGCGGTTGTTAAAGAACGTGGTGAAATCAAGCTACTTTTGGAGGGAAAACGTCGTCTAAAGAACAATTTGCCCCTAATTTTTGTAATGCTTCAACAATAGCTCGGCAGTCATTTAAGCTAGGAGTTCTAATGTTTAACTCATAGTTAGCAATTCGTGACTGCCCCCATCCTATTGATGAAGCTAAAACAGCTTGAGAAATTCCCAGTTTTTTTCGCTGTTCTGCGATATTGTTCATGTGTGTATCCTCCTTGTTTATTCCAATATTACACACAATATGTGATTAACTGTCAACCACAAAACGTTTAAATACATTTATCACGGTTTGTGTTAAAAGGTATACATGAAAAAAGTAAATGAAGTTATTGGCGAAAGGTTAAAATCCATTCGTGAATCAAGAGGGCTAAGTCAAGCTCAATTAGCTAAATTGTGCGGCTACTCTGCTGCGTCCAGAATAGGAAACTATGAGCTTGGAGAGCGCAAGATTAGCGCTGATGATGCGATTGTTATAAGTGAAGCTCTTGGTATATCACCTGCCGAATTAATGTTTGGCAGTCAAAGTGAGCAAGTGATCAAAAATTATGAATACCCTCTATTCACAAAGGTACAGGCCGGCGCTTTCTCAACAGAATTTAACTCATACACCCAGAAAGATGCTGTGTCGTGGATACCTACAGCTAAGAAAGCTAGTGAACGTTCTTTCTGGTTAGAAGTTGAAGGTCAATCAATGACAGCACCACCAGGAGGCAAGCCAAGCTTTCCAGAAGGAATGCTTATCTTGGTTGATCCAGAGGAAGAAGTTGAGTTCGGAGATTTTTGCGTCGCGCGTTTACTGAATGATGAATTCACATTCAAACGATTGATTAGAGATGGTGGAATTGAGTATCTAGAGCCATTAAACCCTCGCTTCGATCTGATCCCTATTAACGGGAATTGCACAATCATAGGTAAGGTAATCAAATCACAATGGCCTGACGACACGTTTTAGGAGGAAATATGGCGTTTAGTAATATTGAGATAGCAAATATTAGACGGTGTATGGAATTTTTCATGGAAAAGCGTCGCCCAGCAGAACACCTAAGGGATGAATTAGATTTACAGTATCGCATCGAGGACGACTCAGTAATTATCTTTGAAATTAGGCAACTAATATGGAGTGATGGCAGAGTAGAAGAACCTATAGCAAAAATCACACATAATAGATATTCGAATTCATGGTCTCTGCTTTGGATGGATAAAAATAGTAACTGGCACAACTACGATGAAATAATGCTAGGTAGTTTCTCTGACGCCATTAGGCTCGTTGAAGATGATGTGCGAGGTTGCTTTTTTGGGTGACGACACGTTTTAGAGTGTGGTTGGTGTGATGCACTTGGAATAATAGGTATAACCGAATTGATATTTTATTTAATCAAACACATACTTATCTTAATAACATAGCGAATAATACATCAAGGCATGCAATGGCTCAGGCATTTATAAACAATAATATACTTACATGGGCGAGATGCCGAGCATCTCTCTCTGTGGATTATATTGCTGAAAAATTCAAAAAGCCTGTCGATGCAATAATTGCTTGGGAAGAAGGTAAGGAACCAATTACTTTTGCCCAAGCTCAAAGGTATGCAAATATAACAAAAATACCATTTGGCTATTTATACCTAAATACACCTCCAGAGGAAAAACTACCTATTCCAGATAGAAGAACGGTAGGTAGCCGGAATAATGAGATAAGCGTAGCACTAAAAGACACTATTAGTGATGTGTTAATTAAACAAGACTGGTACAAAGACTACGCCTTGTCCAACGGCCTTCCTGAAGTAGAGTTGGTAGGAAAGCTTCCTCCTAATAGTAACCCCAAACAAATTGTAGCTACAATTAAAGAGCATATTGATATTCAAATTCCACCAACAAAAGGTAAGTGGAAGGATTTTTTCTCTGCATTAGTAAAAAAGATAGAATCTCAAGGGATCCTTGTGATGAGAAGCGGTGTTGTAAAAAACAATAATACAAGACCGATTAGCGTTGATGATTTTAGAGGGTTCTGTATAGCAGATAAGATAGCCCCTGTTATCTTCATTAACACTAATGATGCAAAGGCAGCTCAAATATTTACGCTGATTCATGAACTTGCTCATCTGGTTTTAGGTCAATCCGCTATATCCGATCTATCTATAAACTCCAGAGAGAAAGAGGAAATGATTTGTAATGCAGCTGCGGCAGAGTATTTAACTCCTGAAGTAATATTCTTAAAAAAATGGAACGAATCCTTATCTATTGAAGAGAACATTGATGATCTAAGAAGCATTTTCAGAGTAAGTAGTTGGGTGATAGTGCGACGAGCCTTAGACTTAAAACTAATATCCAAACATGAATATAGTCGGTACGTAAGTTTAATAAATGAGAAAAGCACCTCTAGTGGCGGTGATTATAATCGAAACCAGAAAGTTAGAAGTAGTGAGAGGCTAACTGTTGCTGTTGTGACTCAAGCATTGGAAGGAAAAATGCTTTTAAGAGAAGCTCAGAGCTTAACAGGAATACAACCTAATAAACTGTATGAATTTGCTCAGAAGGAGTTTGGGCTTTGAGCTATCTAATTGATGCAAACATATTTATTCAAGCGCAACAAGATTATTACTGCTTTGACTTATGCCCTGGATTTTGGGAGTTTATGGGGTCTAAATTCATGGACGGACAATTAATAAGCATTCGAAATGTCTTTGATGAATTACAAAAGCAGGACGATGAAATATGTACTTGGTCAAAAGGTATAATGCATTGTTTTCAAAGTGTTGATGATCAAGAAACTCAAATGAACTTTAGAGCTATAGCTAATTATGTTCAACAAGAATATGCCCCAAGACATAAAAATAGCCTACCACACATTCAAAAATTCTTATCAGTAGCAGACCCATGGATTATCGCTAAGGCAAAAACAACAAATGCCACCGTAGTTACTCACGAGGTTAGAGATAAAAACAATGGATGCAAACCTAAAATACCTGACATATGCGACTATTTTAATGTGAAAACTATCCGGACAAATGAGCTTTTAAGAGATTTTCAGGTTCAGTTTATTCTTTCACAACAGTAATTCCGTACCAGCCCTCCCCGCGAGGGCTTTTTTGTACCCTCTCCCCTCCAAAGAAGTGATCTCCATTCCAATCTTATGTGACAAACAACACATTCCGTGTTTATTTACCATTTATTTTATATTTCAAATCATCGACTTAATTTAAAAACAAATAAATAAACACATTTTGTGGTTGACATTAAAATCACAATTTGTGAATATACTATCCATCAACGGAACACAGCACGTTGATGTTCTTTAACAACGATGATGGCGAGCTGTGTATTAGCTATCAGAACGGTGACGCTGATAAAGCGTCAACCTTCTCAGAAGGTTTTGGGATTGGTGTAGAAGATGGCGTGACGTAGCCACTTTCGCATAGCGGATCATGATTAGTCACATGACTATGCCAATCACCAAAGCCAACTGTTTGGAGGATATATGGCAACTATTACAGTTAAAAAATCACGCAAGCCTGAGTTTTTACGTGGAGCATCTGCAAATAGACGTCACGCCAGACGGAAAGCAGAAGCTATTGCAAAAAAGAATATTGAATTGAAATTAGAATCAGTATTCCCTCAGGAGAAAAGACTTACATCAGTAGAAAAAACACTGTCATTAAGTCACATACCAGTTACTAGAAATATTGAACCTAAATTCAAACCATCGGTAGATAACTGTTGCTTACCTAATGTAGCAGTATTTTCAGGAGTTAAAACAAAACAGCCGAGCAGTGAGTTCGGGGTTACGGCGAGATAGGAGATATTATGAATAATGAAACTGAAATTGAGCAAGCAATTAAAGAGTTTAAAGAAAGTGGTGAGTTAAGTACTTTTCATATTATAAAAATAGCTAATGAGGTGATGCTAAAAATAAGAAATGAAATTAAACCATACTCTAACGATGATAATTTCAACTCAAACTCAATAGCAAGAGCCATACTAAAAACAGCCCTTGCAGCATTAGATACTTAACGTTTTTTTGTAAAAAAACCAACAGGAGGTGGAGCCTCTTTTTTGTATTGTTTCTTAGCTACTTCTAAACACTCAGGATAAAGCGATTCAATTTCCGCCATTAATTGCTCTGGAGTTTTGATGGACTCTTGTTTTGCTGCCAACGCCAGCGCCATATCAAAAGCAACTCGTTTAACAGGGTTGTCATCAGAGATAACTCTATTACTCATTAATTCAATCCTTTTAATTATGTTGGGGTGATTGAATTATACACAGATTTCTTATGTTGGGGAATGTAAGAACCACCTCGCCTGATGTGGTTAAAAGCAGGCACAGTTAACTAATTACAGTCCATTCTGCGGGCTGTGGTGAGTTGATTAATAGATAGGAGATAGAGATGGAAATATGGTTTAAGGAGTTTGAGTCACACGGGCGTCAGATTCTAATCAAGAAAGCTCATAACGCCGATGAGTCAAAAATCGGGATGCAATATTGCTGGCCAGAGAAACTTTTCGAGGTCGATTTTGGATTATGGATAGATTACGACGACGATGATGAGGAAGGCTGTAATAAAGCGGAAGAAGCACGCAACAAGCTATTCGACACCATCGATCAGGAAGCAGTAGATACCACAGTGAGTAACTTAATTCAAAAACTCAAGCTTGATAATTAGCATCGTGTTTAGTTAATAACGGAGGGAGTATGACATCCCTCGTTCAGCAGTAACCCACCCTATATTTAGATATATAAACAAGACATTTCGTAATTAATTATATTCATTAAAAGGAAATAAAAATGATGAAACAAAAAACCAGTGTCGTTATTAACGTAAAATTAACTTTAGAACATGGAATTAAATCACCACATGTTGAAGTAAAAACAAAAATATACGTTCATGAAGAAACTCCAGAATTAGAATTATTACTAAATAACTTCTCAGATAATTTAGTTGGAGAAAATTCAATTAAATCATCATTTGAAAAAGCGATTATAAATACATTACTCAATAAAAAAACACACTAATAAAATTCAAATCATTAAAAATAAATTAATACACCTTCACTTCGCCAACACCAGATAACCGCCTTATCTCTCATCTAACGGGGTCACCATGAAAACTAACTATTACAGCGCTATGCGTGACGGCATGGCGGTGCGTATCACTACGCCTCAAGCACGTAAAAATAAACGTACAGGCCCATGGTTATTCAGTTTAGCTGTGGTCATTGTAACAACCGTTGGCGTAATACCGACATTTGTAAGTTGAGGTGATTATGCAAATTTCATACAGCTACTCGAACGGAACTCGGGTAGTAGACGACAAAACAGTCATGGAATTTGACGAAAGTAGCAAACTCAGTATTGAGACAGGAAGTTTCGCTGAGCTGGCTAAATTAACGGAAATCGACCCAGTTGAAGCTCTGCAATGGATTATGCAGTTCGACAAGGAAGAGATTGACAGGATTGTCAATGAAGCAAGCAAGGATGCACCTGTTTCTAAGATGAATCTGCTAAGGAGGGTTGCGTGACTCAGCATCAACAATGGCTAGAAGAATTACGCAGGAAGCGTAAAGAATCGCAGGAACGCGAACACGATGAATTTATGTATCAAACGGAAGTGTTAGGACGACAAGGATTGTCTATGCCTCTCAAGGACTTTTCAGGAGATTTTCAATGAACGTTTCTAACTCATACCCTACCGATAAATACCCCCAATTAACATCACCGTCATTAGCAAAAAACAGAGAGGAAGCTCTGGCTCAAGCTATTGCAATGATTGAGGGGTGTTTGCCAAATACGAGTGCGCCAGACAGGGAAAAACGATTAGCAATGGAACTGCTACACATGAACTTGGACGCATCGAAAAATCACCCTCCTCTACCTGCTCATATTCAGGCATTACGTGATGCGGAAAGGAATTCTGCACCGAGTAATAAGTTTGAAGTCGATTACTACGGAAGCGATCGACGTCAAGGTCAATACTTAGGAGATTAGTATGAAATTCGCCAAGGCAATGCGAAAAAAAGCAAAATTAAGGCTCGCTTTAACAGGGCCTAGTGGCTCAGGTAAAACCTATGGAGCACTGGAAATAGCCAAAGGACTTGGCGGAAAAACGGCATTGATTGATACGGAAAAAGGAAGTGCTTCTCTTTACTCTGACCGTTTTAATTTTGACGTATTGGAGTTAGATCCACCATTCACACCAGAGCGATTTATTGAAGCTATCGGGGTTGCGCAGGAAGCTGGCTACGATAATTTGATAATCGACAGTATTACTCACGAATGGAGTGGAACAGGCGGATGTCTAGAATTACTCGATGTGTTAGCAAAAGCCAAGTATCGAGGCAATACGTGGTCAGCATGGAGCGAAATAACACCACGTCACAATGCATTTCTCGACGCGATACTACGGTCTGACCTGCATATTATCGCAACGATGAGAAGTAAAACGGAAACTGCTCAGGTCGATAAAAGCAATGGTAAGAAAGGCGTAGATAAACTTGGCATGAAATCAGAGCAGCGTGACGGGGTTGAGTATGAGTTTACGACTGTACTAGACCTAAATCACGAAACTCACACGGCAATGGCAAGCAAGGATAGAACAGGATTGTTCAGCAACGCCGAAGTTACTCAGTTAAATGAATTAACAGGTAAAAAGCTAATGGATTGGCTTAATGATGGACGCACTAAAGCAGAGATAGATCTAGCTCACTTTACGAGCATTGCAACGGAAGCACAAAACATGGATGAGTTAAAAATCGCCTTTAGTGAAGCATACAAAGCACTTAGAGATACACCTGAACAAGCGGAGGCTCAAAAAGTGTATGAGCTAAGAAAAGAAGAACTAACCAAACAAGAGGTAGGTACTGATGGCAAGTAAAGGCGTGAATAAATGTATTCTCATTGGTCACTTGGGGCAGGATCCAGAAATCCGCTATATGCCATCAGGTGGCGCAATCGCTAATCTCACACTAGCCACATCGGAATCGTGGCGTGATAAACAAACCGGTGAGATGAAAGAAAAAACCGAGTGGCATCGAGTGTGCATCTTCGGCAAATTAGCAGAAATTGCAGGTGAATATCTGAGAAAAGGAAGTCAAGTATATATCGAAGGTTCTCTGCAAACCAGAAAATGGCAAGACCAAAGCGGGCAAGACCGATACACAACGGAAGTGGTAGTTAATGTCGGCGGTTCTATGCAGATGTTAGGCGGTAACGGTGGTAATCAGGCAGGAAGCCAGAAGTCACAGCAGAATCAAGGATGGGGACAACCTCAGCAACCGCAAGCGCAAAAACAAGCATCGAGTAATCAAACACCACAAAGTGAGCCTCCGATGGATTTTGAGGATGATATCCCCTTCGCCCCTATCGGACTCCCCTACCCACGCCACGCTATTTATGTGATTTAACCAAAGAATATGACCATTACTCAGTGCAAGGATGCAAACAGGAGGTAGAAACTTGACGAACTCAACGGGTTGCTGTAGATTGCTCGTAGGTGCTCAAAACACCTTCGTAAGCGGATACCGCACCCGATAGTCATGCGGATTTTTTATGTCCATAGTATTTTGATATGGTCGGGCGTGCGGCTAATACAATACCAGTGATGGGAATATGCCCGCCGACTTACGACGGTTTTGAGCGCCCGACCGCCCTCTCAAAAGGGGTAATCAAAAATATCGTAAGGACATAAATATGAATACTCAAATCTCCGTATTATCACCAACCGTTACCATCCAAAATGGGAAAGCAATCACAACTACGGAAAATGTAGCCATTTACTTTGGCAAACAGCATCATCATGTCGTTCAAAAGCTCGAATCACTTGATTGCTCAAAAGAATTTACCATCCGCAACTTTTCGCGAATGGTCAAAAACAAACCAATTGGCAGTGGAGCAAAGCGTGAAATTGTTTACTACCAGATGACTAAAGACGGATTTGTCTTTTTGGTTATGGGATTCACAGGCAAGAAAGCGGCTCAATTCAAAGAAGCCTACATTGCCGAATTTAACCGTATGGAAGCTGAACTGTACGGGAATAGAATAACCTCATGCGTTACTCAAGAAGAACGAGATGCCTACAACATAAATGCTCTCGCCAAACACTACGAAGCCATTTATCAGATTTGGAAAGAAGAATTACGCCCTGCATTAAAAACGCTCAACTCACCTGTTTATGGTCGCCTGTATGACAGATTCCAAGACGGCTATGTATTCGTTAAATACCTACAGCAAGATTTAAACTCTAAGCTGACGAACCGTCAACTGCCGCGTCACCACTAATCAATCTCAGCCCTGTTAATTCAGGGCTTTTAGCATCGTTTTAACCAGCGAGGGATTTTTATATGCAAAATTTAATTAACGTTGAAAAAGAAATCACCATGAGCAGTTTAGATTTTCTTAATAATATAATAAACCCTGCCAGAGTGTCTTGTGGTGAAGCAGAGGTTAAAAATGCTCATTTTGTTAAACGAATAGAGGATGAATTGGATGATTTACCAGCGGTAAAAACTTTTTACCGCTATGGAAACGAAGTTAGAGCTTATGATTTAAACATGGATCAGCTAATGTTGGTTGGTATGAGAGAATCAAAAGCGGTTCGTCGCTCGGTTCTTGAAAAACTTAAAACATTGTCTAATCCACCGCAAATGTCACAAGCTGAGTTAATCGCCGCTATGGCGCAAGTCAATGTAGAGCAGGAAAGGCGTCTTAACTGCGTTGAACAGAAAATTGAACAAATGGAGCAAGGTACTATCCCTGTAGGTTATCAGGGATACAGCTACCTAAAAGCCACTTATGGATTAAGTGATGCCAAATGCCGTCAACTTGTTATGGCTTGGGCTGTGCCTAACAAAAAAGTTCCACATATCGCACCAAGTGGACAAGTAACTCAAATGTCAGTGGTGCATGAAGAAACTTTCAAGCAATCACTTCATCAAATGATGAATGAAGCAGAGCAACGCGGAACCCAATGGTATCACAATAAGATAGGTAGATTTGCCATTTCAGGCTGGGAAAACGCAGCTTAATTTAACTCGCAGGGATGCAATGAAAGTAACGCCACATATGTATTGATTCAGTCTCTTAGGTGTGGATTAGTCACATGGATGTGAGTATGATTCCTATATTTATAATGGTATCCACAATGATTGAACTATCTTCAAAGTTTAAAAATATTATTTTTTGGGCATTAACAGCTTCAATAGCTTTAATTGTTTTTGGTATTTTTGTTATTGATATATTTGCCAATGACGCGCAAGGTAAAGATAAGTTGAGCATAATTTTTTCTTTTCTATCTGCTTTTTTCGCTCTTCTATCTTCACTGGGTATACTCATAACAATCGGGGTTTATTTTTCTCAAAAAAATGATGATAAAAGAAAACAAAAAGAGATAGATGAAAAATTAATTTATTTTATTAGGGAAAAGGTTAGTGATTTTAATTTTAAAATAAAAAGAGTCTTAACATTTCTTGAGAATGATGATAAATATTATGGAATAGGAGTTAGTGGAAATAAAATTATATACAAAGACCCATTAGAGGATGAGTACAATATTACTAACACCATAAACCTTAAGCTTAAAAATAATGATTTTTTGGATAGAAATAATATACATGCGAGTTTATATTTATTTATATTTATCTTAGACATTGACTCATTAAGTGAGAATTTCATTAATAAAACATATAGCTATGTTATGTATTCACATGCGCATTCACTAGACATCCCTGATGAACATTTTAGCTGTAAAGATAAAAATGAATTGATAGATTTCCTAAAAGAAACAGAAAGGGAAATAACATCTAGACTAAATGAACTTTATTATTAATTACCCACCCTGCTAGTGCAGGGTTTTTTATACCTAAAATTCAGAGTAACAATTCATGCAAATAATCGGATATGTATTACACATGTTAATACAGGGTTCTGCTGTGCCTGTTACGGAAGATATTTATACGCAATCGGAATGCAATAAACGTGCTGAATATTTAATGTCAGTGAGGAATGTTAAAGTTGTTTGTGGAGAGGTATGGAATGAAAGATAAATATTATGCTGGCTTGGAAAATTACAAAGATTGTATTGAGATTGAACCTACAACAAAAGATTGTTTTATTTTAAATACTCCATCTTGGAATATGGATGTGACAAAACAAGACTTAATTGACATCAGAAATACTATTAATGAAATACTAGGAGATGATAATGAATAAATACACCGAACTATCTGATTTCGAGATTAATTTATTAGTAGCTCAATCTGTTTTACCTGAAACGCAATACGATGTAATTAAACAAACAATGGATATTATCCAATTCCTTGTTGATGGCTCGTTTGGTTATCGCTTTTTCGACCCATGCAATAACCCATCAGACGCAATGCCGATTATTATTGAAAATAAAATAGGGTTATCACCAATGTACCATTCTAATAAATGGACAGCTGACTGCCTTGATTATGGCTTCATGTCAGTAAATAAAAACCCATACCGTGGCGCTATGGAAGTTTTTTTAATGATGAAGGATACGGAGAATAATCAATGAAACGAATTACATTATCAGAATGGAATAATAAATATTTCGCTAACCCTAGAAGTCAACGGCAATTATCTCGCTATATAAAGGAAGGTAGGTTATACCCTGCTCCAGAAAAGGTTGGTAGAGAATATGAGTTAGAGCCGTGGACAATTCTAACAAATGACAAAATGGTAAGGGAACCGCAATATTTAATGGAGAAAATTAATGGGCAGAAGCAGAAGTGCAAAGAACAAGGGTTTACCGCCTAACTTGTATTTGCGTAAAGGGATTTACTATTACAGGGATGTAAGAACTAAAAAGGAATTTTCTGTTGGCTCAAACAAATCATTAGCAATAACCGAAGCCATACAAGCCAATTTGGCTATTTATAAACCTAAAGAGTCATTAGTTGACAGAATTAATAATGTTCACTGTGTAACATTGCATGAGTGGCTTGATACTTATAGGGAGAAAGTAAACAACAGGGGGTTAAAAGAGAAGACGCTCTACGATTACGAATCAAGAATAAAGTTAATCAAATTACACTTTAATGACTGTCCAATTGAGAATGTAACACCAAGAGATGTAGCCACATTTATTTCAGAGTACCCTAAAAAGGCAATGGCAAAATTACTAAGGTCCACTATGCTAGATGCCTTTAATGAAGCTATTGCGGATGGTGTGATAAAGGAAAATCCCGTTTCCGTGACAAAGCCACCAAAAACAAGTGTTCAGCGATCAAGGTTATCACTAGAAGAGTTTAAATACGCCTTGGAGCACACAAATGACAAATATAGGCATATGTTCCTATTGGCGATACTTACAGCTCAACGTATTAGCGATATTATCAATATGAAGTGGGATGATATAAAAAATGATAGGCTGTATGTCACTCAAATAAAAACAGGTTCTAAAGTAGCAATACCACTCTCATTAAGACTGGAGTCTATTAGTTATTCTATTAAAGATGTTTTAAATCTCATGAATAGGAGCTCAGATAAAATCTGTGGCAATACCACAGCAAAAACATTAAGAGGTAAGTTTATCGAAGCCCTACCTGAGTATTTAGAGAATAAACCAACATTTCATGAAATTAGAAGTTTATCTGCAAGATTATATGAAGAAGAAAAAAGTGCTGAGTTTGCAAAGAAAATACTTGGCCACAAATCTATGAGAATGACAGATAAATACCTTGATGATAGAGGTAATGGCTACGTTGAATTGTGAGTTAATAGTGAGTGATTGTGAGTATCGATATGTATTATATTGATTTATAATACAAAAAAATGAACACCACTATAATCCAATAAGCAGGTTTCATAAATACCCTAGCGAAAGAGAGCGCAGAGATATTTATCAAGATAGGGATAAAAAAACGGGAAGTAGACAACACTCCCCGTTTTATCGTCTTATTTAACCATCTCTTTATAGAGGATTAAATATCTATATGATATTTATTTTAATACTTTATAGATTATGGTGTTATTTGCCGTCACTTGACCGGATGCAATATCACTCACTTTATCAAAGTCATCGATATTACTGATGATAACCGGACTTATCATTGATTTAGCATTAGTGTTTAAATACTCAAGATCTAGCTCTAAGATAGGCTGGCCGAGTTTAACCTCTGTACCTTCTTCAACCAGACGTTTAAAGCCTTTTCCTCCTAATGCGACCGTATCAATCCCCATATGGACGATAATCTCAACACCGTTATCCGTTTCAATGCAAAATGCGTGGTTAGTATCAAAGATTTTTACTACCGTACCGGCAGCAGGTGCCATCACAATATTTGATGTGGGTTTAATAGCAAGACCATCTCCCACGACACCGCTTGAGAAAGCTTCATCAGGCACATCTTTTAATGCAACCACTTCACCATCAAATGGCGCGACCATTTCAAGAATGACTTTGGCATCATTATTAGTCTGTTTTTCTGATGTTTTTTCTGTCGATACCGCGTTATCTGTATGTCTACCAGCATAAGCGGCAACTGGGCCTTGTGCTAATACATCACGCATGGCACTTGCAACAATTTCAGCCCGTGTGCCCACAATCACTTGAACACTCTGTTTATTTAAGCGAATAACCCCTGAAGCACCTAGGTGTTTTGCGTAAGCATCGTTGACTACACTGGCATCTTTTACATTTAAACGTAAACGAGTAATACAAGCATCAATACCAGTTAAGTTATCTGAGCCACCAACTGCAGCGATATATTGACGTGCTTCTTGTTGCACTGCTTCTTTGCTATTAGTGGGGACGGCTTTGATATCTTCATCATAGCCGTCTGCGGTTTCATCCCCCGCCACTTCATCTTCACGACCCGGTGTTTTCAGGTTAAATTTAGTAATAGTGAAACGGAAAATACCATAGTAAATGAAGAAGAATGCGATACCTTGCACAATCAACATATACCATTTAACCGCCAGAGGGTTGCGTGAAGATAAGAACATATCCACAAGGCCCGCACTAAAGCCAAAGCCTGAAATCCACTCCATACTTGCGGCAATATAAACAGAAATCGCCATTAAGAATGCGTGAATAACATAAAGCACTGGAGCAACAAACATAAAGGAGAATTCAAGCGGTTCAGTGATCCCCGTAAAGAATGCCGCAAATGCCCCAGCCATCATGATACCGGCAACTTTTGCTTTATGCTCTTTGCGCGCACAATGATAAATAGCCAGTGCTGCCCCTGGTAAACCAAACATCATAACTGGGAAGAAACCTGCTTGATAACGTCCTGTCACACCGACCGTTGCCAAGCCCGCATCAATCGCTTGCTGACCAGCAAGGAAGTTAGGAATATCATTAATACCCGCCACATCAAACCAGAACACAGAGTTCAGCGCATGGTGTAAACCAACAGGAATTAATAGGCGGTTAAAGAAAGCATAAATACCGGCGCCCAAAGCCCCCATATCTTTAATGCTTTCACCAAAGCTCACTAAGCCACCGTAAATTACCGGCCAGATATACATTAGAATAAAGGCGACGATAATCATCAAGAATGACGTGAGGATCGGCACTAAGCGACGACCACTAAAAAATGATAATGCACGAGGTAATTCGACACTGCTAAAACGGTTATACAGCTCAGCTGAAAGTACCCCAACCAGAATACCGACAAACTGGTTGTTTATTTTACCAAAAGCCACAGGCACTTCTGCAAGTGGTAGACCTTTGATCATCGATACCGCAGCAGGTGAACAAAGTGTAGTCACCACTAAAAAGCCGACAAAGCCAGTTAAGGCCGCCGCCCCGTCTTTGTCTTTTGACATACCATAAGCAACACCTATCGCAAACAATACTGACATATTATCGATAATGGCAGCACCTGATTTGATCAGTAAAGCAGCTAGCGCATTATCGTTTCCCCAGCCTACCGGATCAATCCAGTAGCCTATTCCCATCAGAATTGCTGCAGCAGGCAATGTCGCAACGGGCACCATCAATGCCCGTCCTATCTTTTGCAGATAACTTAAAATATTCACACACTCCCCCTTGGATAACCCCTATTTGGGATCTTATTTATACTCATTTATATTTATTGATGAGTTAATTATTTAATTCCATTTTTAGTCTAAAAAAATTATTTTGTATCGCAAATTAATTAGTGCTAATTTGTGATTAAAGTCACCTATATAGGATATTTTTTAGCTTAAATGCTGGCTAAGTCAGAAAGCTTATTTTATGATTAAAAATATCTTTTGAAGGATTGATGTCTTCATTGACTAAAAATGAAAAGCAATTCGTGTTATAGATGAGTCACTGATAATCACGCATTGAAATAGTATGTAACTTGATTGTCAGATTTGTCTTTTTTCTATGAGGTTATTATGAGGTTAATCCCCCTATCCACGGCACAGCAAGTGGGAAAATGGTCGGCTAATTATATCGTTGAGAAAATCAACGCATTTGCGCCAAGCGCCGATCGTCCTTTTGTTCTTGGTTTACCTACTGGTGGTACGCCATTAGCAACGTACAAAGCGCTAATTGAACTACATCGTGCAGGTAAAGTAAGTTTCCAGCATGTTGTCACCTTCAATATGGACGAATATGTTGGCATTCCAGCAGATCACCCACAAAGTTATCGTACTTTTATGTATGAGAACTTTTTTAATCATATTGATATTAAAGATGAAAATATCAATTTATTAAACGGTAATGCAACAGATCCACAAGCAGAATGTGCACGTTATGAGGCGAAAATAAAGTCTTATGGCAAAATCAATCTGTTTATGGGAGGTGTTGGTAATGATGGTCATATCGCTTTTAATGAACCCGCCTCATCACTCGCTTCTCGTACACGGATGAAAACACTGACTGAAGATACTCGTCTCGCTAATTCACGATTCTTCGACAACGATATCAATAAAGTACCTAAATATGCGCTAACTGTCGGTGTAGGGACATTATTAGATGCAGAAGAGTTAATGATTTTAGCGACTGGCATCAATAAGGCTCAAGCAGTACAGGTGGCAACAGAAGGTGCTGTTAATCATCTATGGACTATCTCTTGCGTGCAATTACACCCTAAAGCAATTTTAGTCTGTGATGATCCGGCGACAATGGAACTGCGTGTGAAAACACTGCGTTATTTTCAACAAATTGAAGCGCAAGAGCGCCAGCAATACCAAGATTAAGTTTAGTAAATTAAGTACCTACGATAAGTAGTGGAAAACTAAGCTCTCTTACTTATCAGCCAGAATTTGCTGGCTGATATCGGTTTTTTAGATTGACTTCCCTTATATTAGGAGACAAAGGTATGTTTGCCTTAACAAATGCTGTTATTTATACAGGTTATGACCGTTTAGAAGATCACGCCATTATTATTAACGGGTCACGTATTGAGCAGGTTTGCCCACAGGATCAACTACCAAAAGATATAGCCACTCGTGATATGCAAGGTGCGATTGTCTCCCCCGGTTTTATTGATTTACAAGTCAATGGCTGTGGCGGTGTACAATTTAATGACACCGCGGAAAATGTCACAGTAAAAACGCTAGAGATTATGCAAAAAGCCAATGAACGCTTAGGCTGTACTAGCTATTTACCAACATTAATTACCTGTTCTGATGAATTGATGAAAATAGGCATTGAAGCAACTCGCGCTTATATGCAAAAACACCAAAATAAAGTGTTGGGATTACATTTAGAAGGCCCTTATATCAATATCATTAAAAAAGGGACACATGATCCTCAATTTATTCGTCAACCAAGTGCACAGATGATTGACTATTTGTGTGATAACGCTGATGTCATCGCTAAAATTACACTCGCACCAGAAATGGTCGATGAAAAATATGTTCGTCAATTAATCACAGCAGGTATTGTTGTTTCTGCAGGCCACTCAAATGCCACCTATGAAGAAGCGCGTAAAGGCTTTCGTAACGGTATTTCATTGTCGACTCACCTTTATAATGCAATGCCTTATATTTCAGGTCGTGGCCCGGGTCTTGTAGGGGCAATTTATGATACCCCTGAGGTTTACGCAGGGATCATTGCCGATGGTTTACATGTTTCATGGGCAAATATCCGTAACAGTAAGCGCTTAAAAGGTGAAAAACTGTTATTAGTGACAGATGCGACAGCTCCTGCGGGGCTTGATCCAAATAAAAATGAGATGGATAGCTTCGTTTTTGCTGGAAAAACGATATATTATCGCAATGGGCTGTGTGTGGATGCGGACGGTACATTAAGTGGTTCATCACTCACGATGATTGACGCTATTAAAAATAGTGTACTTCATGTTGGTATTCCATTAGATGAAACGTTGCGTATGGCAACACTTTACCCTGCCCGTGCGATTGGTGCAGATAACGAACTCGGTACAATTGAAGCAGGTAAAATAGCAAATATTGCTTCTTTTGATAAGGACTTCAACCTTTGCACAACATTTGTCAATGGTATTGAAATAACAGATAACTAATGGATGTAAATGCTGATGAGTCACAACAACACTGAAACGCAAATTGGCAATATCGATCTTGTTAAGCAACTTAACAGTGCGATTGTATATCGGCTCATTGATCAACACGGGCCGATTTCTCGTATTCAAATCGCCGAGCAGAGCCAACTCGCCCCTGCCAGTGTCACTAAAATTACTCGTCAGCTTCTTGAACGTGGCTTGATTAAAGAAGTTGATCAACAGGCTTCAACCGGAGGTCGTCGCGCAATATCCATTGTTGTGGAACATCGCCGTTTTAATACCGTCAGCGTCCGATTAGGACGCAATGATGCCACTGTTGCTCTTTATGATCTCAGTGGTAAAGCCTTAGTAGAGCAACACTACCCTTTAGAACAAAGCACCCAACAAGAAGTTGAAACCTTGCTTATTAATGCTATTGATGATTTTATTAAACAAAATCAACGTCGTATTAATGAGCTTATTTCAATTTCAATTATCTTGCCCGGGTTAGTTGATCCTAATAAAGGCATTGTCCACTATATGCCTCATATGAAGGTAAATAACTGGGCACTCGTTGATAACTTAGAAAAACACTTTGATCTGCCTTGCTATGCGGGCCATGATATTCGGAGTCTCGCCTTAGCAGAAAACTATTTTGGTGCCACCAGAGATTGTGAAGATTCTATCTTGGTTCGTATTCATCGTGGCGCAGGGGCTGGTGTTATTATCAACAACAAAATTTTGCTCAACCAGCGTGGTAATCTTGGTGAAATTGGTCATATCCAAATAGATCCATTAGGAGAGCGTTGCCACTGTGGTAACTTTGGTTGTTTAGAGACTATTGCGTCCAATAGCGCAATAGAAGCTAAAGTCCGCTACCAACTTGAACAAGGCTATCCCAGCCAGCATTTATCTGCAACACAATGCCAAATTCAAGATATATGCGATGCAGCGGTAAAAAACGATCCCCTCGCTGTTGAAACCATTAAACAAGTGGGTCTTCATCTAGGTAAAGCCATCGCCATTGCAATTAACCTATTTAACCCACAAAAAGTAGTTCTGGCAGGAGAAGTGACCGAAGCGGCTGAAATATTACTACCGTCGATCCAAAGTTGCATTAATACCCAAGTATTAAAAGAGTTTAGAGAAGCGCTTCCTGTTGTTATCTCCGAACTTGATCATCGCTCAGCCATTGGGGCATTTGCACTTACCAAGCGAGCAATGCTTAATGGAGAGTTACTACAATATTTATTCGACAAATAATCTTTTTGTTACAATAAAACAGCTTTTTAAATGAAGGCTGTTATTTATCTCAATTAAGATTAATTTTAGGATAAATTTCAACCAGTCATCTTTCTTTAAAAGACAACGTGCAGCTAAAATAACTGTGCGTTGTTTTATTATGTCACCACCACACCGCAATATCCCCTTCCCTGTGCTATCAAATTATCACCTATTAGGCTGTTTTTTCTTTTTATTCAGACAATCTGTTGTTATTTACTTAGTAAGATTTTTCATCAATAAGGTTGTTTTTTGGATCTTTTTTCGACAAAATGATTAACCAGCGAGCAAACGAACACTTTTCTCGAAAATTAATGCAAAAAGCAGTTGACGGATTTGTCTGTAATACGCATAATGCGCCCCGCAACGCCGACGAAGGTTATGCAAAAAAAGATGGCTATGTAGCTCAGCTGGTTAGAGCACAACACTCATAATGTTGGGGTCACAGGTTCGAATCCCGTCATAGCCACCATCTTTTTTGCGGGAGTGGCGAAATTGGTAGACGCACCAGATTTAGGTTCTGGCGCCGCAAGGTGTGCGAGTTCAAGTCTCGCCTCCCGCACCATTTTAACCGTCGTCAATTTATCAGGTGGGGTATCGCCAAGCGGTAAGGCACCAGGTTTTGATCCTGGCATACCCTGGTTCGAATCCAGGTACCCCAGCCATTTTCCTGATAGATAATATGCGTGTTGACAATTGAATTAGCGGATGGGGTATCGCCAAGCGGTAAGGCACCAGGTTTTGATCCTGGCATTCCCAGGTTCGAATCCTGGTACCCCAGCCATATTTCTGCTAAATTCAATAAATAGTGAGAAATTATCTCCTATTGGCTATGTAGCTCAGCTGGTTAGAGCACAACACTCATAATGTTGGGGTCACAGGTTCGAATCCCGTCATAGCCACCATTTTGGGGTATCGCCAAGCGGTAAGGCACCAGGTTTTGATCCTGGCATGCCCTGGTTCGAATCCAGGTACCCCAGCCATATTCTGAAAGAGAGACTCGTTAAACGAGTCTTTTTTTCTCAAAGGTTGTTGCGGGAGTGGCGAAATTGGTAGACGCACCAGATTTAGGTTCTGGCGCCGCAAGGTGTGCGAGTTCAAGTCTCGCCTCCCGCACCATTGATTAATAGTGTCAAACACTAACTAAAATCAACAAACAAGACTCGCTATGGCGGGTCTTTTTTGTTTTTAGCCTTAAATATCCCCTCACTCTCACCCTTTATCAACACGCTGACGCCTTGTCTATTTCCTCATTACTCTCATACTTATCATTGTTTGCTCGATAATCTACATAGACTCATCGTAACGTTATTTTTTGATCAAGCTGTACATATATTCATACCAATACTATACTCCCCCATAGTATATTTAAGGATTATATATGCCACACTCACCAGCAGAAAAAAAAGCCGCGTTAACCCGTGTAAGAAAAATCAAAGGGCAAATTTTGGCATTAGAAACCGCCCTTGAAAACGAAAATGAATGCGGCCAAGTTTTACAGCAAATTGCTGCCATTCGGGGTGCTATCAATGGCCTGATGGCGGGCGTACTCGAAAGTCATTTACGTGAAGGTCTAATGGATGCCGTCGCTTCTCCTGAAGATCAAAAAAATTCCGTTGATGATGCAATCTCACTAATACGCACTTACCTGCGCTAATAACAACAAGGATATCATTATGAAATCTCGTGCTGCGGTCGCCTTTGGACCAGGAGAGCCTTTAAAAATTGTTGAAGTTGATGTGATGCCACCTCAAGCAGGTGAGGTATTGATTAAAATTAGTCACACTGGCGTATGCCATACTGATGCCTTTACCCTTTCAGGTGATGATCCTGAAGGTGTTTTCCCTGCCATTTTAGGTCATGAAGGCGCGGGGGTGGTGGTTGAAGTAGGTGAAGGCGTCACCAGTGTCAAACCGGGTGATCACGTGATCCCTCTCTATACAGCAGAATGTGGCGAATGCCTATTTTGTAAATCAGGCAAAACGAATCTCTGTGTAGCAGTAAGAGCAACCCAAGGTAAAGGCTTAATGCCTGATGGCACAACGCGCTTTTCCTATAATGGACAACCTATTTATCACTATATGGGTTGCTCTACCTTTAGTGAGTATACGGTAGTAGCTGAAGTATCACTCGCTAAAATCAATCCACAAGCCAACCATGAAGAAGTCTGCTTACTTGGTTGTGGCGTGACAACAGGTATTGGAGCTGTACATAATACGGCAAAAGTACAAGAAGGTGACTCGGTGGCTGTATTTGGTTTAGGTGGCATTGGTCTTGCTGTACTGCAAGGCGCTAGACAAGCCAAAGCAGGCCGTATTTTTGCGATTGATACTAATCCTGAAAAATTTGCATTAGCACGCCAATTTGGTGCCACAGACTGTTTAAATCCCAATGATTATGACAAACCTATTCAAGAAGTACTGGTTGAAATGACTCAGTGGGGCGTTGATCATACTTTTGAGTGTATTGGTAACGTCAATGTGATGAGAGCCGCTCTTGAGAGTGCTCACCGTGGTTGGGGGCAATCTATCATTATTGGTGTTGCGGGGGCAGGACAAGAGATCTCAACACGCCCTTTCCAACTCGTCACAGGTCGTTCATGGAAAGGGACTGCATTTGGCGGAGTAAAAGGTCGTAGCCAACTACCCAATATGGTTGAAGATGCAATGAATGGGAAAATCGAACTCAAACCTTTTGTGACCCACACTTTACCTCTTGAAAAAATAAATGAAGCCTTTGATTTAATGCATGAAGGTAAATCAATTAGAACTGTTATTCATTTCGATTAATCACTCTCAGGCCTATTAGCAAATAGGTCTGACTTTGTTGTTAAGGAGTCAAAATGAACAACATTGAACGCCATGCCTGTTTTGGCGGTTGGCAAGAGGTTTATCAACACACCTCTACCACCCTCAATTGTGAGATGAAATTTGCTATCTATCTCCCGCCTATGGAAGATGGGCAAAAATATCCGGTTTTATATTGGTTATCTGGATTAACTTGTAATGAACAAAACTTCATTACCAAAGCCGGAGCACAGCAATATGCTGCGCAACACGGTGTTATTTTAGTGGTACCTGATACTAGCCCTCGTGGTGAAAATGTGGCTGATGATAGTGCTTATGATTTAGGACAAGGTGCTAGTTTTTATCTGAATGCCACACAAGCACCTTGGAATAGTCATTATAAAATGTATGACTACATTGTTAATGAACTCCCTAAATTGATTGAGACACATTTTCCTGCCAATGAGCGACGTGCTATTAGTGGACATTCAATGGGGGGACATGGTGCATTGATGATTGGTTTGCGTAATTTGTCTCGCTATTGCAGTATTTCAGCGTTTTCACCCATTGTTGCACCAACCCAAGTCCCTTGGGGACAAAAAGCCTTCAGCGCTTATTTAGGCGACGATATGGCACAATGGCAACAATATGACACGATTGAATTACTGAATAAAACACAACAGACAGTGCCCATACGAGTGGATGTCGGTCTTGATGATCCTTTTTACCAACAGCAACTACAGCCAGAACGTTTAGCACAAGTGTGTGATAAAAAACAGTTTGCGTGCTGTTTAAATTTACATCAAGGCTACGACCACAGTTACTATTTTGTCGCGAGTTTTATCGGTGAACATATAGCCTTTCATGCTAAGCACTTAAAGGCTTAAACCTAATGCGATGATCGATGAAGACAATTCAGATCATCGCATTGCTCATCATTTAATCCCTAAAGCATAACGTAGCGCGGCTTCTTTCGCTTTTCCTGCATGCTGCGCAGCTAATAATCCGATATTTCTGGCTAATTTTAAGCCTGGTAATTGATGGCTAAAAGCGTGGTAAAAGAGATCCATTCCTGCCTGCATCAGCATATTATCAGGCATACGACGGCGCTGATATTTTTTTAACAATGCCATTGAATGCCAAGGTTCAAAATGCTGTTTCGCTTGCGCCACTAAATTAAGCAAGCAATCCACATCACGATAACCGAGGTTAACCCCCTGTCCTGCTAATGGATTAATAGTATGTGCCGCATCCCCCACTAAAATCACACCATTATCAACATAACGACTAGCATGCTGACGAGTTAATGGGAAAGAGCCTGCTGCAATAGGTGTCACTTTGCCTAAGCGTTCAGGGAAAGCATGTTCGATTTCTTTTTCTAACTGTGCCATTGACATCGTTTGTAGCTTTCTAATTCTCTGCGGAGAATCATACCAAACTAAGCAAGCCCAATTATCAAACAGAGGCAAATAAGCCCGTGGCCCTGAAGGGTAAAAGCGTTGCCATGTACCCTTTTCTGGTGGCAATTGCGTTTTCACGGTGATTAACATACAGGATTGACGATACTGCCAACCATTACTGCCAATCCCTGCCATTTGACGCACTTGCGAATTAGCCCCATCGGCCCCTACAACTAACTGAGTGGTGATTTCCTGACCATCAGCAAGCGTGACTTGCCATTTATTATCTAAGTATTTCATGTTACTTAGACTATTTGGGCATAATAAAGTGATATTGCTATAACGTTCTGCTTCTTGCCACAATGCCAATTGCAAAATGCGATTTTCAACCATATAACCTAATTCAGGTAAACCAAGACTTTTGGCATCAAAAATAACATGGGCATTATCTTCTTCCCATGTTTCGAGGGTTAGGTATGGCGCACTGCGCATCGCTAAAACATGTTGCCATGCACCTAGCTGTTTTAATAAACTAACGGACGCGCAGCTGATCGCAGAAATACGAATATCAGGATGAGATGAGGCATCAAAAGGTGCTGGAGATTGCCGTTCTACCATTGCAACACGCAACCCTTCTTGCGCCAGCCCAATGGCAACGGCTGCGCCAATCATGCCACCACCGGCAATGACTGCATCAAAATCGTTTTTTACATTTCTCATCATTGTTATGCCATAACTCATTGCTTTAAAAATAATAGGTAAGCGCTATATCAGTTTATTAGAAATAAGCAAAACTGAACGCCAGAAAGAATTAGCGCCGACTGACTCTAGTCACTGACCACACAAATGACTACAATAACCGCCTTATTGGCTTATTACACGCAACGTTTTTCAGTGATTAGCTATTATCTCACTGTAAATACCGGATTTATACAATGTCGACGATAAAAAAACTGTACATTAAAACTTGGGGCTGCCAGATGAATGAGTACGATTCATCTAAAATGGCAGACCTACTCGAAAGCACCCACGGTTATCAGTTAACCGATGTCGCCGAAGATGCGGACATTCTACTGCTAAATACCTGTTCTATCCGTGAGAAAGCACAAGAAAAAGTCTTTCATCAGTTAGGACGTTGGAAAAATTTTAAAGATAATAAACCTGATATTATCATCGGCGTTGGTGGTTGTGTTGCCTCTCAAGAAGGTGAATACATTCGTCAACGTGCGCAGTGTGTCGATATTATCTTCGGACCACAAACCTTACACCGCTTACCAGAAATGATTAATCAGGTAAAAGGCACCAAAAGCCCAGTGGTCGATATCAGTTTCCCTGAAATTGAAAAATTTGACCGTCTACCTGAACCTCGTGCTGAAGGCCCTTCTGCATTTGTTTCTATCATGGAAGGCTGTAATAAATACTGTTCATTTTGTGTAGTGCCTTATACGCGTGGTGAAGAAGTCAGTCGCCCTTGTGATGATATCCTATTTGAAATCGCACAACTGGCCGCTCAAGGGGTACGTGAAGTTAATCTATTAGGTCAAAACGTCAATGCTTATCGTGGTGAAACCTTTGACGGGCAAATCTGTAGCTTTGCAGAATTACTACGCCTAGTGGCAGCGATTGATGGTATTGATCGTATTCGTTTTACTACCAGCCACCCTATTGAGTTTACTGACGATATTATTGCGGTTTATGAAGATACCCCTGAATTGGTTAGCTTCTTACACTTACCAGTACAAAGCGGATCAGATCGTATTTTAACCTTAATGAAGCGTAATCATACAGCTCTTGAATATAAGAGCATTATTCGTAAATTACGCAAAGCACGCCCTGATATTCTGATAAGCTCAGACTTTATCATTGGTTTCCCAGGTGAAACGCAAGATGATTTCGAAAAAACCATGAAATTAATTGCGGATGTAAACTTTGATATGAGCTTTAGCTTTATCTATTCAGCCCGTCCAGGAACCCCTGCGGCTGATTTACCTGATGATGTGAGCGAAGAAGAGAAGAAACAGCGTTTATATCTGTTACAACAGCGCATTAATCAGCAAGCAATGAACTACAGCCGTGCCATGCTTAACAGCGTACAACGTATTCTTGTGGAAGGCCCTTCACGTAAAAATGTGATGGAACTTTCAGGTCGTACCGAAAATAACCGCGTGGTTAACTTCGAAGGTACACCGGATATGATTGGTAAATTCGTTGATGTCGAAATTGTTGACGTTTACGCTAACTCATTGCGTGGTAAAGTGGTCAGAACGGAAGATCAAATGGATTTACGTATCCATGAATCACCAGAATCCGTTATTGCCCGTACTCGTAAAGAAGATGAATTAGGTGTAGGTGTTTACCAACCTTAATTGATCAGACTTAACAAAAGGATACTCAGTGACAGTAATAGCCCATACACAGGTAGCGACCCAAGAGATTTTCTTAGAGCCCGCAGATAATGACCGTTTAATGAGTTTATGTGGCCCATTTGACGACAATATTAAGCAACTTGAACGCCGTTTAGGTATCGAGATCAATCACCGTGATAACCGTTTTAAACTAACGGGTAAATCACTGAATGTGAATGCAGCTGCAGGAATTTTGCGACATCTGTATGTGGAAACCTCACCTATTAAAGGTGTGATACCCGACATCGACCCTGAGCAAATTCACCTTGCCATCAAAGAGAGCCGAGTGCTTGAGCAAAGTGATGAGCATGTGCCTGAATTTGGGAAATCGACCAATATTCGCACTAAACGCGGCGTGATAAAACCACGTACGCCTAACCAAGCGCAATATATTGCCAATATCCAAACTCACGATATTACTTTTGGTATCGGGCCTGCAGGTACAGGGAAAACCTATCTGGCTGTTGCTGCCGCTGTCGATGCCCTTGAGCGTCAAGAAGTACGCCGTATTTTACTGACTCGCCCTGCGGTAGAGGCGGGTGAAAAGCTCGGTTTTTTACCCGGCGATTTAAGCCAAAAAGTCGATCCGTATTTACGACCACTTTATGATGCGTTATTCGAGATGTTAGGTTTTGAAAAAGTTGAGAAACTGATAGAGCGTAATGTGATTGAAGTGGCCCCTTTAGCTTATATGCGAGGTCGTACACTCAATGACGCATTTATTATTCTCGATGAAAGTCAAAACACCACAATCGAACAGATGAAGATGTTTTTAACGCGTATCGGTTTTAACTCTAAAGCGGTCATCACAGGTGATATCACGCAAATCGACCTTCCTCGAGGCCATAAATCCGGATTGCGTCATGCCATAGAAGTGCTATCTAATGTCGATGATTTAAGCTTTAACTTCTTCCATAGTGAAGACGTGGTTCGCCATCCTGTGGTTGCTAAGATTGTTGTCGCATATGAAGCTTGGGAAGTTGAAGATCAAAAACGCCGCCAAGCAATTAAAGCAGAAAAAGAGAGACTGCAGAGAGAAAATCATGAGTGAAGTGATTCTTGATTTACAAGTTGCCACTGAAAATACACAAGGGCTTCCGAGTGAAGCCCAATTTATCACTTGGCTGGAAGCCGTACTACCGCAATTTCAGCCTATTAGTGAAGTGACTATCCGTATCGTTGATGAAGCGGAAAGCCATGAGTTAAACCTAACTTATCGTGGAAAAGATAGGCCAACTAATGTACTTTCTTTTCCTTTTGAAGCACCGCCTGAAGTGGAATTACCTTTACTGGGTGATTTAATTATCTGTCGTCAGGTCGTTGAAAAAGAAGCCGATGAGCAAAATAAAACTGTTGAAGAGCACTGGGCACACATGGTTATCCATGGTTGTCTGCACCTTTTAGGCTATGATCATATTGAAGATGATGAAGCTGAAGAAATGGAAGGTTTAGAGACAGAAATCTTACAAAAATTAGGTTATGAAGATCCCTATTTGATTGAAAAAGAGTAACAGTTCTCTTTATTTTATGATAAATACTATATCTAATAACCATTCAATGAGGAAAAATAGTTAAAACGCCATGAGCGACGACCAATCTTCGAGTAACGATAACCCTGGTCCTAAAAAGGGGTTTCTCACATTGCTTAATCAGTTATTCCACGGTGAACCTAAAAATCGTGATGATCTGATGGAGCTTATCCGCGATTCTGAACAGAAAGAATTAATCGATCCTGATACCCGTGATATGTTAGAGGGGGTAATGGATATCGCTGAACAGCGTGTACGGGATATTATGATCCCCCGCTCGCAAATCGTCACATTAAAACGCAATCAAACCCTTGATGAGTGCCTTGATGTGATTATTGATTCAGCGCACTCTCGCTTTCCTGTCATCAGTGAAGACAAAGATCATATTGAAGGCTTATTAATGGCAAAAGATTTATTGCCATTTATGCGTACTGGTGCTGAGCCATTTAGTATAGACAAAGTTTTACGTTCTGCTGTCGTTGTACCAGAAAGTAAACGCGTTGACCGCTTACTAAAAGAGTTCCGTTCGCAACGCTATCATATGGCTATTGTCATTGATGAATTTGGTGGTGTTTCTGGTTTGGTCACGATTGAAGATATTCTTGAACTTATCGTCGGCGAAATTGAAGATGAGTATGATGATGAGGATGATATTGATATTCGTCCATTAAGTCGCCATACCTACTCAGTGAGAGCATTAACCCAAATAGAAGATTTTAATGAGGCATTTGGTACTCACTTTAGTGATGAAGAAGTCGATACGATTGGTGGTTTAGTTATGCAAGCCTTCGGTCATCTTCCTGCTAGAGGTGAAACTATTACCATTGATAATTACCAATTTAAAGTTGTTATGGCTGATAGCCGTAAAATTATTCAGGTTTATGTGCACATTCCTGACGATGCGCCTGTACCTGAACTAGGTAATGATGTGTAGGATATTAATGAATAATTTCTCTTTATTAAACCGCCAGTGGGTTCGCACCCTACTGGCGGTTTTTTTCGGTGCCAGTGGCACACTCGCGTTTTCTCCCTTTGATTTCTGGCCTGCAGCGTTAATTTCTTTATCAGGTTTGCTACTGATAATAACGCAACGAACCACACGACAAGGGGCATGGCTTGGTTTTGCCTGGGGATTTGGATTATTTGGTAGTGGTGTAAACTGGGTATATGTCAGCATTGCTGATTTTGGGGGAATGCCATTTGCTATCAATATTTTCTTAGTCATATTGTTAGCCCTTTACCTATCGCTTTATACCGCCCTATTTGCCGGATTATTAAACAAGTTCTTCCCTAAACCTACCTTTTGGCGTTTTGTCTTTGCGGCTCCCGCTGTATGGCAACTCACTGAATTTTTAAGGGGCTGGGTGTTATCAGGGTTTCCGTGGTTACAATTTGGTTATAGCCAAATTGATGGCCCATTAAAAGGTATTGCACCTATTTTTGGTGTCACCATGATAACCTTTTTGCTGACCATAATTAGTGGACTTATTGCTGTCGCTATCTATCGTAAATCACTATATAGTGCGGTGATCGGAGCAATATTATTACTCTTACCTATCAGCTTTAAATCTTATCAATGGTATCAACCTTTAACTGATGAAACACAAGAAATTGCCTTAATTCAAGGCAATATCGCGCAATCATTAAAATGGCAACCCGGTACTTTAGAAAGTACGTTAAACACCTATCTCACCTTAAGTCGCCCTTTTATCGGTAAAGCAAACTTAATTATTTGGCCTGAGTCAGCTATCCCTGATGTTGAAATTCAGCAACAAGGCTTTTTAGCGCAATTGGATAAACAATTAAGAGCACAAGACACGCATCTAATGACAGGAATTATTGATGCGCGTCCCACCTTAGAAGGCTATCGTTTTTATAATAGTGTTATTACATTAGGTGAACACTATGCTTACCAATATCCGGCAACAGATCGCTATAACAAACATCATCTTGTGCCTTTTGGTGAGTATGTCCCTTTAGAGTCCTTATTGCGCCCATTAGCGCCATTTTTTAATTTACCTATGTCATCATTAAGCCAAGGTGAATACATACAACCTCAACTGACGGTAAATGATGCTAAAATAACCGCCGCCATCTGTTATGAAATTATTCTTGGAGAACAAGTTCGCGCTAACTTTAAGCCGGATACACGTTTCTTATTAACTATTTCAAATGATGCTTGGTTTGGTAATTCAATTGGTCCATGGCAACATTTTCAAATGGCTAGAATGCGTTCATTAGAGTTAGGACGCCCATTATTACGTTCAACTAATAACGGCATTACCGCCTTTATTGCTGCTAATGGTGATGTTATTGCCCAGCTTCCACAATTTGAAGCCGGTGCATTAGCTGAAAAAATGACACCCACGACAGGATCAACACCTTATTATAAAATGGGGAGTTATCCAGTGTGGATTTTAGCAGGGGTATTTTTAATTCTTGCTTTTATTAAGCGTCGTTCTTAATGTTAAATAAAGCCCTGCTCAATTAATCTTAAAACAATTAATTAAGTAAGGGCTTTTCTAATAAAAGGACTTTTCAATGATCCATTACCCTGAATATATTCTTGATATTATTTGGCAAAGAGCGAAAAAAATATCTGCCGATAATGAAACAAAAGGATTTCGTAAAGATAAAGAAACTAAATGGATCAAGCGCCAACTGTTTAATCAACAAAATGAATTTGGCTGGGTATTATCAAAACAACCTAGTTCGATTCATCAACTTATTGAAGATGAAACAATTGTGCCTTTACATTGGCAAACAGCGAGAGCCTATGAGCAAAAACAAGAAGCAAGCTCTAAACGTCTCAATATGATCCCACTTGACCCACCAGCACTATCGCGACTCATTCAATCACCAACAGATGTTTTACCTTATTGGCAACATGCCCATCAGATTTCCAGCGATAATGAAGAAAAAGGTTTTCGTAAAGATTATTACGGTCGTATTATCCAGAAAAATGCGTTTGGAGATAAACAACATCAATATGGTTGGACATTAGCTCAATTAACACCGGCCAATAAGAATAATCAAATCGTTATTCCTATTAATATTGTACCAATACATATTAATACCTCAAAACGCACTTACAATGAAAAGGAATTAATTGTTCAAGGTAGCCAAGAAGCAAAAATAAAACGCAGACGTAAAAAACTTGTCTATGAGATAATAGATTTTATTATCAGCCTACCTGGCATTATTTTTTCTTCATTTAAACTCTGATAAACAAGTTAAATTGAAGCCCACCATAACCTAAGTTTTAATCCCCAAGAGGATGTCCAGCCACTTGTAAAGTGCACCATTTCACCTTTATAGAGAATAACAAAAGAAGGTGTAGCACTTATCCCCCAACGTTGAGAAATAGCCCCTCTATCATCATTAATAACCGGAAAAACTAGTTGCTTGGAGTTAATGCCACGTATTATTTTGGCATCATCACCAGAGCGGATAACTACAGACGTAACATTATAACCCTGTTGTGCTAAATCATTTACCGTCGGTGTAGTTAACTTACAAATGCCACACCAACTCGCCCAAAAATAGATCAGTAATGGTTTCTCTTGGCTAAGGGCAATCAATGAGACTGGTTTATCATCAACTGTATAAAGCGTAGATAAATCAGTAAGTTCTGGTGGCGTTGGTTGACGCCACCAGTCCATAGCAAATGAAATAGCCACAAAAATAAGGGCGAGAATAATTAATTCTTTACCCCATTTTCGTAAACGATTTGCCATTATTTTTTCACTTTCGCCAGTTGTTCTTTCACAATAATTTCTAACTGATCATAATCAACAGCACCCGGTAAAATAGTATCACCAATTACCGTCGCTGGCGTACCTTGAATACCCAGTTTACGAGAAAGCTCTAAGTTATTTTGCAACGTTTTTAAGCTGTCATCAGTTAACTTAATTTTGCTAGTATTAGTGCTCTTCATTGCATCTTCAATACTTGCATTATCTAGCATCGTTTTCTTCTGCATCAAACGTTGATGAAGTGCTAAGAATGCTTTTGGATCTTCTTTCCAGACAGAAAGCACCGCCTGAGAGGCTTTAGCAGAGCTTTCACCTTTAAATGGTAATGGTTTAATGATAACCGCCACATCAGGGTATTGTTCGGTGATCTTTTCTAATAATGGGTCAAAGCGTTTGCAATACGGGCAGTTATAATCAGTGAACGACACTAACACTAACTTAGCATCTTTAGCGCCAATACGTGGACTTGCCGCATCGTTGTATAATGCATCATGTTCAGAGGCCAATGCTTGACGGAACTGTGCTTGTTGCTCATCTGCCTTCTTAGTTTGCAATGCCATGATAGCTTCTTCCAAAATCTCAGGATTACTCACTAAAGTATCACGAACTAATGCACGTACTTCTTTTTCTTGAGCTGCATTCAAGGCAGCGGCTTGAACATTTGCACCAAAAAGTAACGAAGAGATAACCAGTACAGAAAGTGTTTTTTTCATTATTGGGCTCCTTTAGCCTCTGAAAGAATAGTTAACATTAGATCTTTATTTAAAAGAGGCGGTAGGATCTCCCCCTCCTTGTTACATGGTCCATAAATCTGGTTAAACGGCACGGCGACTTGACCGCGCTGTTTTAAAAATTGGGTGATCTGTTCTGACGGTTTCGTCCAATCCCCTCTTAATGCGACAACATCAGGCTCTGAAAGTGCCTTTTGCACATCATCGCGTAATAATACATTGTATTTATTTGCTTTGCAGGTAACACACCAATCTGCGGTAACATCAATAAACACCCGTTTATTTTCAGCTAACGCTTGATGAATAGCCTCTTCTGAGAGTGGTTGCCAATTCACATGATCTTGCCCCGCCAAGGTCTGAGTATCAGGCTGAGCAATAAATAGATAGCTTGTACCACCTAAAATAAGGGTGATCACCATTGAAGCAAATAGCGTTTTTTTGCCGTAATGTTTAGCAATAGCAAAAAGCAAGATCAGGGCGATAGCCACAAAAATAGCCGCAACAATGCCAATACCAAAATGGGGGATCAATAAAGTGATCAGCCAAATACAAGATAGCAACATCATAAAGCCTAAAACAACTCTTAGGCGATTCATCCATTTACCCGGTTTTGGCAATACTTTGGCAATTGATGGAAACATAGCAACCATGATCCATGGTAAACTCATTCCAAGACCTAATGTGGTGAAAATTAACCATAACTCACTTAATGGTGCTATCAATGCATAAGCAACCGCAGTCCCCAAGAAAGGGGCTGAACACGGTGTAGCAAGCAATGTAGCAAAAGCCCCTTCCCAGAAATGTCGACTATAACCTTGGCCTCCTGCTGTCGCTATTTTGGTATTCATATTACTTGATAAACGTAATTCAAATAGGCCAAATAAATTAGCGGTAAAAATAGCCGTGATCAGCACCATAAAGCCGATAAACCAAGGGCTTTGAAACTGTATGCCCCAACCTATTGCTTCTTGACTGTAGCGTAATACGGTCATAAACAGCGCTAAGGCCCAAAATGACACTAAAATTCCCACAACAGAAACAGAAAACTGTTTACGAATAGCCCCTGTATCACGTTTTTCGATATGAAGAATTGAGCCCAATTTCATTGCCAAAACAGGCAACACACAAGGCATTAAATTAAGAATTAAGCCCCCTAACAGCGCAAAGGCTAAAATACTCCATAATCCTACCCCCGAGTCAGCAGTAGGCAGAGATGCGCTATCGCCTTGGCCTATAGTGTCATTGACTTGACGTGAATAGCCATCGTCAGTCACAACAAAGGAGAGTGGTTTTCCTACAATGTCACCCGCAGCGTCTCCCCAATCATCGGTTACATCGACAGTAACAGATAAATGATCACCTTTTGCTGTTAACTGTGGAATGCCATATAGCATTCCTTGTGGTGGATCGAGATAAATATTAGGTTGATGCCAGTCACCTTGTTCTCGTTGTAATGAGAGGGTTAATTGACTATTTCGATAATCAGATGAAACAGCAGAAATTAATCCACTTGTCACAGGTACTTTGGCCATGGCTTGATTATATTGCCATTCAAAGTCAGCGGGAACAGGCTCGTTTAAATCCAGATTTAATGAGTAATCAGTTAAAATACAGACATTACTACAGGTTGAAAGTGTTAATACCCCATTTAAGTTATTGCTATCGACAGATTTTAGTTCAATGGGGAAGACGACTTCTTTATCGTAACCTTGGGTATGAATACCTGCGACATCAAAAGCGGAAGGTGATGGCCAATGCCATATCATATCAGACACAGATTGCGTCCAATTAATTTCAGGTGCTACGCCACCTTCTCCGGGAGAGCGCCAATATGTTTTCCAGCCCGGCGCTAATTGCACCTCAAGCAATATTTTAACATCGCCTGTCGATGACTTGTCAGCCGTAGCCCTAACCTGAGCATGATCATTGTCTGGCATAGTTAGCCAACCTGTATCGGCGGCTAATGAAGATAATGAAAATAGCATCAACATCAATGCTATTAAAAAAGAACGAACCATAGCAACTCCCTAAAAAATCCTCTAACGCTACACATAAAACAACGCCTCAATATAAGACGTATTATTGAGTTAAAGCGCTACTAATCCCTTAGAATACAGTAATGAAGGTGAAGCCTTATTCGTGGAGGTGGGTGATGTTGTTTTTTCTGGCTACGTTGACGAGAAACATAAATGGCAGCCATACCAAATAAAAGTAATACCGCCCAAGTATAAAAAAGCGGTTCAATCGCTAAAGGAGGAATCGATAAGAGTGATTTAGCACTTAATTCGCAGGTTGAAAGTGAATATTTCCCTTCACTTGCATTTTGTTGCTCTGCAATTGGCGTCGAGAATGAGGACTGTGTTTGCGAAACAGCAGATGCTAAGCGCTCACTAATCACATGAGCCCCCATAGAGCGCTGAACAATACAACACAAGATCAGCAATACTGTTATCAACACTAGCCAGCGACCTGACCGCCAATTATGCATAGATTTCCTCATTTGTTGACCTGCTATCTTAACGGTAATCTACAGACAAACAACTCCTTAAGATAAACTTTACAAATTCTTTTCTTTTTTAGATTAACGCCTTTTTCTTCTTTGTTCTTTTTAACCTTTAACTTCTCATGGTTATTACCATAATAATTTTAAATATTGAAAATCACTTCCAAAAAACATTGAACAATTTTTTATTTCATCCTTTTATTGAGAGATAGCTCTCGTATTTGGAATATTGCACTTCCCAACCGTATGTTATTTGTTCTATTTATTAACATTATCAAAACAAATTAAAACAAAAAAGTAACACAAAGCAACACATCAATATCACCACGACAGGAGTTATTATGCGCATGCGTAAACTAGCATTATCATTAATGATTTTAGGGGCTGCAGGAGCTGTGCAAGCAGAAGAACTCACTGGTACCTTAAAAAAAATCAACGATAACGATATTATTATTGTTGGTCATCGTGAATCCTCTGTCCCTTTTTCATACTACGATAATCAACAAAAAGTGGTCGGATACTCTCAAGACTATTCCAACCTGATTGTTGAGGCAGTAAAAGAAAAATTAGGCAAACCTAACCTACAAGTTCGCCTTATCCCTATCACTTCTCAGAATCGAATTCCACTATTACAAAATGGTACATTTGACTTTGAGTGTGGCTCAACGACCAATAATCTCGCTCGCCAACAACAAGCTGATTTCTCGAATACTATTTTTATTGTTGGTACACGTTTACTTGCGAAAAAAGACAGTGGAATTAAAGATTTTGCTGATCTTGCGGGCAAAAATGTGGTTGTCACGTCAGGCACCACATCTGAAATGTTACTTAACAAGCTCAATGATGAGAAAAAAATGAATATGCGCATTATTAGCGCAAAAGATCATGGCGACTCATTCCGTACACTTGAATCAGGGCGTGCTGTTGCTTTTATGATGGATGACGCCTTATTAGCGGGTGAACGTGCTAAAGCGAAAAAACCTGCGTTATGGGAAATTGTGGGAACACCTCAATCAGAAGAAGCTTATGGCTGTATGTTACGCAAAGGTGATACACAATTTAAGTCATTAATTGATGAAACCATTGCTAATGCGCAAAAATCTGGCGCAGCAGAAAAATCGTTCAATCGTTGGTTTAATGCCCCAATTCCACCGAAAAACCTCAATTTAGAATTCACTATCTCGGATGAAATGAAAGCACTCTTTGCATCACCAAATGATAAAGCATTGAACTAACAATGCATATAAGTAATTGATGCAAAATTAATAATTATAAAGTATCTGTTGGACAGACAGATCAGTGAAGTTTGGGGCAGCCGTTCCCTGCCCCATTTTTTTCACCGGAGGTGAAATCATGTCGATTGATTGGGATTGGGGGATATTCTTCCAAGAAGCCCCTTTTGGAAATACAACTTACTTAGGTTGGCTTATTTCAGGCTTTCAAGTTACTGTCGCTTTATCTCTTTGTGCTTGGATCATCGCTTTTATTGTCGGCTCTTTTTTTGGTATTTTACGAACCGTACCTAATCGCTTGCTCTCTAGTTTAGGGGCTATCTATGTTGAACTATTTCGTAACGTCCCCCTGATTGTACAATTCTTCACATGGTATTTAGTGATCCCTGAACTCTTACCACAAGCTATTGGTGATTGGTTCAAAATGGACTTAACGCCGAATATCCAATTCTTTGTCTCTTCAGCACTCTGTTTAGGTTTGTTTACCGCAGCGCGCATGTGTGAACAGGTGCGGGCGGCAATCAATTCATTACCAAGAGGACAAAAAGCAGCAGGCTTAGCACTAGGCTTAACACTGCCACAAACCTACCGCTATGTTTTATTACCTAATGCTTATCGCGTCATTATTCCGCCAATGACCTCTGAAATGCTGAACTTAGTCAAAAACTCTGCAATCGCCTCAACGATTGGCCTGATTGATATGGCTGCGCAAGCGAATAAATTATTAGATTATTCAGCTAAAGCTTATGAATCCTTTACCGCTATCACGCTAGCCTATGTCTTTATTAACGTCATTATTATGTTGATTATGCACTGGTTAGAAAAACGGGTGCGTTTACCTGGCACAGCAGGAGGTCAATAATGTACGAGTTTGACTGGAGTTCTGTTGTTCCTAGCCTACCTTTTTTAATGGATGGCATGGTGATTACCTTAAAAATTACCATAACAGCAATTGTTATCGGTATTTTATGGGGAACAATACTTGCAGTGATGCGCTTATCTACTTTTAAGCCCATCAGTTGGTTTGCGGCCGCTTACGTTAATACCTTTCGTTCTATTCCTTTAGTGATGGTATTACTGTGGTTCTATTTAATTGTGCCTAACATATTACAAAATGTTCTAGGCCTTTCACCAAAAAGTGATATCCGTTTAATTTCAGCAATGGTAGCGTTCTCTCTATTTGAAGCTGCTTATTACTCTGAAATCATCAGAGCAGGTATACAAAGCATCAGTAAAGGCCAGTTTTCAGCATCCTTAGCTTTAGGAATGACAAAATCACAAACGATGCGTTTAGTGATTTTACCTCAAGCATTTCGTGCCATGATCCCTTTATTGCTCACACAAGGTATCGTTTTATTTCAAGATACCTCACTCGTGTATGTATTAAGTCTGACCGACTTTTTCCGAACAGCGGCAAATATTGGTGAGCGTGATGGCACACAGGTTGAAATGATCCTTTTTGCTGGTTTTGTCTACTTTATAATTAGTTTCTCCGCTTCAATGTTAGTGAACTTTCTTAAAAAAAGGACTACTTAGATGATTTCCCTAAAAGATGTATCCAAATGGTATGGTCAGTTTCAAGTGCTGACAGATTGTTCCACTGAAGTGAAAAAGGGGGAAGTTGTTGTTGTCTGTGGACCTTCAGGCTCAGGTAAATCGACGCTTATCAAAACCGTTAATGGTTTAGAGCCTATACAACAAGGTGAAATCCTAGTAAATGATATAAAAGTCAATGATAAACGAACTGATTTAGCTAAGTTACGAGCCAAAGTTGGTATGGTGTTTCAACACTTTGAATTATTTCCTCACCTTTCCATTATTGAAAATCTTACACTAGCGCAAGTGAAAGTCCTTAATAGAGAGAAAGGTGCAGCAAAAGAGAAAGGGCTAAAATTATTAGAACGCGTAGGCTTAGCCAACCACGCTAATAAATACCCTGCTCAACTTTCTGGTGGTCAACAACAACGCGTTGCTATTGCTCGTGCTTTATGTATGGATCCTATTGCGATGCTATTTGATGAACCCACCTCCGCACTTGATCCTGAAATGATTAATGAAGTTCTTGATGTTATGGTTGAGCTGGCGAATGAAGGCATGACCATGATGGTGGTTACACACGAAATGGGCTTTGCTAAAAAAGTTGCTGACCGTATTATTTTTATGGATGAAGGTCGTATTGTCGAAGATAGCCCGAAAAATGACTTCTTTGATAATCCTAAATCAGAAAGGGCTAAAGATTTCCTAGCTAAAATCTTACATTAATCTTCAATTTTCTTTTTCATCCCACTCACTTTTCCCCTTTGCTGGCATGAATTATTACATGCCAGCAAAATATCGCTAAAAATAATCATCAACCTTTGATGACGCAACACAGTAGCAATTAATTCATTTTTATTGCAATAATTAGGCTAAACGCTTGAAAATCTCGCATTTATCATTAACAAAAAAATGCTGTTTTCGTGCTATCTCGCCATTATGGCAAAAAAGTTATGCAAACAATGGCTTTCATTGAGATCAATAGTTGTGGCTATTAGACAAAATCAGCTATGCTATGCAAGTCTTAATTCATCATAGCGGTTACCCTTCGGTAGCCATTAATTCACCATAGGATTATCGGTGCCATGCAAGAACAATATCGTCCCGAAGATATAGAGCAAACTATCCAGGAACACTGGGAAAAGAACAATACATTTAAAGTGACAGAAGATAATAACAAAGAAAAATATTACTGCCTGTCAATGCTACCTTATCCTTCTGGTCGACTACACATGGGACACGTCCGTAACTACACCATTGGTGACGTGATTTCCCGTTATCAACGTATGTTGGGTAAAAACGTCTTACAACCTATTGGTTGGGATGCGTTTGGTTTACCCGCAGAAGGTGCTGCCGTAAAAAATAACACCGCACCTGCACCGTGGACTTATGAAAATATCAATTATATGAAAGGCCAGTTAAAAAAACTGGGCTTTGGTTATGATTGGGATCGTGAAGTCACCACCTGTACACCAGAATATTATCGTTGGGAACAGTGGTTTTTCACTAAGCTGTATGAAAAAGGTTTAGTGTATAAAAAAACCTCTGCTGTAAACTGGTGCCCACACGACTTAACCGTACTGGCTAACGAACAAGTCATCGATGGTTGTTGCTGGCGTTGCGACACCCCTGTCGAGCGCAAAGAAATTCCACAGTGGTTTATTAAAATCACCGATTATGCTGAAGAGCTGTTAAACGACTTAGATACGTTAGATGAATGGCCAGAACAAGTTAAAACCATGCAACGTAACTGGATTGGCCGGTCTGAAGGTATTGAAATTACCTTTGATGTCGCAGATAGCGACGATACTATGACCGTATATACCACACGTCCAGATACCTTTATGGGTGTCACTTATGTTGCTGTGGCCGCCGGTCATCCATTAGCTCAAAAAGCCGCTCAAAATAATCCTGAAATTCAGCACTTCATTGATGAATGCCGTAACATGAAGATGGCAGAAGCTGAAATGGCAACCATGGAGAAAAAAGGTATTGCTACAGGTCTGTATGCTATTCATCCATTAACCCAAGAGAAAGTCGCTATTTGGGTCGCTAACTTTGTCTTAATGGAATACGGTACAGGTGCGGTTATGGCCGTTCCAGGTCACGATGAACGCGACTGGGAATTTGCCACTAAATATGGTTTGCCGATTAAAGCGGTTATTGCTGATGCAGAAGGTAACCAACCTGACTTATCAACAGGCGCTCTGACTGAGAAAAATAGCCTGATTAACTCTGGTGAATTCTCAGGACTTGATAACCAAGCTGGTTTTAATGCTATTGCAGATAAACTTACTGCAATGGGTGTGGGTGAACGTAAAGTGAATTACCGTTTACGTGACTGGGGTGTTTCTCGTCAACGTTATTGGGGTGCGCCAATTCCAATGGCAACCTTAGAAGATGGTAGCGTTGTTCCAGTTCCTGATGACCAATTACCGGTTATTTTACCAGAAGATGTGAAAATGGACGGCATTACCAGTCCAATTAAAGCGGATCCTGAGTGGGCTAAAACAACGATTAATGGTCAACCAGCGCTACGTGAAACAGATACTTTTGATACCTTTATGGAATCTTCTTGGTATTACGCACGTTATACCTGCCCTGATTACGACAAGGGAATGTTAGATCCAAAAGCTGCTAACTATTGGTTACCGGTTGACTGGTACATTGGTGGTATTGAACACGCTATCATGCACCTGATGTATTTCCGTTTCTTCCATAAATTGATGCGTGATGCTGGTTTAGTTAATTCTGATGAACCTGCTAAACGCTTACTGTGCCAAGGCATGGTATTAGCAGATGCATTTTATTATACCGGTGAAGATGGCGCTCGCCATTGGGTCTCTCCAGCAGAAGCGATTGTTGAACGCGATGAAAAAAATCGCATCATCAAAGCAACTGACAGTGCAGGCCATGAACTGACTTACGCTGGTATGAGCAAAATGTCTAAATCAAAAAATAACGGCATCGACCCACAAACCATGGTTGAGCGTTATGGTGCTGATACCGTACGTCTATTTATGATGTTTGCTGCACCACCAGAATTAACACTTGAGTGGCAAGAATCAAGTGTTGAAGGTGCGAACCGTTTCTTACGTCGTTTATGGCGTTTAGTTCATGAGCATACCGAAAAAGGAACGACTCAATCACTTGATTTGGCAACATTAACCACAGAGCAGAAAGACTTACGTCGCGATTTACACAAAACTATCGCCAAAGTTTCTGATGATGTAGGTCGCCGCTTAGCATTCAATACGGCTATTGCTGCGATTATGGAGTTAATGAATAAATTAACACGTGCACCACAAGAGACTGAGCAAGATCGTGCTTTAATGCAAGAAGCATTAGAAGCGGTGGTACGTATGCTTTCTCCTATCATTCCACATGCTTGTTTTGTTATGTGGCAAGCGTTAGGTGGTAAAGAAGATATTGATGTTGCACCATGGCCTGTTGCTGATGAAGAAGCGATGGTCGATGACACGAAACTTATTATTGTTCAAGTTAATGGTAAAGTACGTGGTCGTATCACTGTTCCTGCTAATTCAGAAAAAGATTATGTTCAGGAAATGGCAACAAAAGAGTACAGTGTTGCTAAATATTTAGAAAATGTCACCGTACGTAAAGTGATTTATGTACCGGGCAAATTACTGAACATCGTTGTTGGCTGATAAGGAGGCTTAGTGCGATATCTATTTTCGCTGTTTTTTGCGTTAGCGGTGTTGGTCACCGCTGGCTGCGGTTTTCACCTACAAGGTAAAACCCAAGTTCCAGCTGAATTAAAAACGCTTTACCTAAGCTCTGGTGACCCATACGGGCCACTGTCTCGTGTAATGCGTCAACAATTGAGATTAAGTGGAGTTCAACTGGTTGAAACGCCAAAAGCAGATATTCCTGTTCTCAAAATTGTTGGATCTTCAGAAAATAAAGAGACTGTCTCTGTGTATCAAGACGGTAAATCGGCTGAACGTCAGCTCACTTTTGTCCTAGATGCACAAGTGATTATGCCTGATGGAACCATCTACCCTATTTCATCACAGGTTTCACGTCCATTCTTTGATAACCCATTAGAAGCATTAGCTAAAGATGCCGAAAATGATATTATCAAACAGGAAATGCGTGAACAGGCTACCGCTATCTTAGTACGTAAATTATTGGTGGTTCACAATGCTGAACGCCAAAAAGCGTCAGAGGCAGCTAAAGCGAAACAGATAATCTCACCAGCCAAATGATCCGCCTTTATCCAGAACAACTTAATGCGCAACTCCAAGAGGGGTTGCGCCAAAGTTACCTACTTTGGGGTAATGAACCGCTATTACTCCAAGAATCTCAAGATGCCATTCAAACAGTGGCAAAATCACAAGGCTTTACGGAACATTATCAATTTACCCTTGATAACAGCACTGATTGGAATGAAATATATTCACTCTGTCAGTCACTGAGTCTTTTTTCACAAAAGCAATCTATCTTACTCCATCTTCCTGAAAATGGTCCTAATGCGACAATGTCAGAAAAGCTCTTACGCTTATCTCACGAATTGCATGAAGATCTCTTGTTAATTTTACGTGGACATAAATTAACCAAGGCACAGGAAAATAGCGAATGGTTTAAAACACTCAGCCAGCAAGGTATTTATGTGACTTGCTTAACCCCTGAGTTAGATAAATTACCAAATTGGGTAGCGAGACGCGCCAAGCAAAAAGGCCTTGAGCTTGATGAACAAGGTAATCAATTACTGTGTTACTGCTATGAAGGAAATTTACTCGCTTTAGCTCAAGCAATTGAACGCCTCTGTTTGCTCTATCCTGATGGTAAATTAACCCTGCCAAGAGTTGAAGCGGCTGTCAATGATGCCTCTCATTTTACTGCTTATCATTGGATTGATGCATTATTAGCAGGCAAAACCCAACGGGCATGGCATATCTTGCAGCAACTAAAAAGAGAGGATACTGAACCCGTTATTCTGCTTAGAACATTGCAACGCGAATTAATGCAATTAATTACCTTACATCGTAGCGCTAAAACGGCCTCCTTAAAATCCGTTTTCGATCAACATCGGATATGGCAAAACCGACGTCCGATATTTACCGCCGCGTTACAACGTTTGTCAGAGCATCAATTACTCACTGCCATGCGATTACTTACCCAGATTGAAATAACCCTTAAACAGGATCACGGACAAAACGTTTGGCCTGAACTTCATGCCCTTGGCTTATTATTATGTGGAAAAGCATTACCGGAAGGATTTATTCGCCATGGCTAGCACCAATAATAACCCCCCTTTAATTCATCAAGCCATTGCTCTATATGGTGGTACTTTTGATCCGATCCATTATGGGCATTTACGTCCTGTAGAAGCCCTTTCTGGCTTGATAGGGCTAAAAGAAGTGATTTGGTTGCCTAATAATATTCCCCCTCATCGCCCCCAACCAGAAGCCTCTTCACAACAGCGATTAGCCATGGTGCGGCTCGCATTACAACCTTTTAGTGCTTTCAAAGTCGACACTCGAGAGTTAGAGAAACCGACTCCCTCTTATACCATTGAGACATTAAAAGCGTTTAGACAAGAAATTGGTGAGAAACAGCCATTAGCCTTTATTATTGGACAAGATTCATTACTTTCAATTGATACTTGGCATAAATGGGAAGAGTTGTTAGATGTGTGTCACTTATTGGTTTGCGCTCGCCCAGGTTACCAAACCACATTTACATCACCACAAATGCAAACCTGGCTTGAACAACATCAAACCAAACAGCAAGCAGATATTCACTGTTTACCCGCCGGGAAAATTTTTCTTGCTGATACTCCTTTATACAATATTTCAGCTACCGATATTAGGGCTAGACATAAAGCAGGATTAGATTGTCATGATCTTCTGCCTGAGTCTGTTGAAAACTATATCAAACAGCATCAGTTGTATCGATAACAGATCTTAGAGATTAAAATTGCGCTCTTAAGTCATCAAATACAGCTGGATAAGGTGAAAAATAGCGTTGAGAAAGTAGATAATTATCAGGATAAAACGCCAAGTAGTTTTTCAACCGTGACAAAGGAGCCGAAAGACTCGTTTTTCCTTGCCGATAAGATAAAATCTCTTGTGTTAACAACTGTTTTTGCTCTGCGCTAAGTGCTCGCTTAAAATATCCCGCCATATGCATTAATGCATTGGTATGCCCTTCTCGAGTTGCTGGTATTGATAGTGCTTTCATTAAGGCCTTTTGATACTGCTCGGCAAATTGTAACAGCGGTAGCGAATTAGGGATATTGGCCATATAACGCCCCAATTCTCGATAAGCGACTTGAGAATAAGCCATTAACAAATATTTATATCGACTATGAAATTGGATCAGTGCTTTTTTGCTCAACTTAGCATTTACCTGCTGTTGATAATCAATTAAGGCAAAAAACTGTGTCAGAAAATGTTCCAATCCACTAGGTTGAGAAAATTGTTCAAGGGTTAATTGTAACTCTCCTCCCCCCAAAATCTGCGTGAATAAGGTTGATGAATAGTCCCCTTTCATTTTAACCCGACAAATCACTGCCTTATTTTGTCGTTTTTGATCATTATTTTGTTTAATTTCAATGCCTTCATAGCATAACAATTGACAAAATCGTTGCCAATCTGCCTGTAACAATGCGTTTTTGTTACTCGCTATTTCTGAAGTTTGCTCCAAATAATAATAATTTTCTTTCATTCGTCTGTTTCTCTTAGTCACTATCTCAACATTACACCGTATAATGATACAATCATTGACGTGATGATACCGTTATCAGGTATTTCACGAGCATTGACAGACATTGTTTTACTGTTATTCTCACCCTCGGCTCCCATTAAGGGAACTGTGGAGTAAAACTGTCGTCTAATTGGAAAGTTCTTATCTGCCGGCTTTTATTATTTATTATGGCGCAATAAATAGGCATATATGAATTTTTCTAAATCAAGCGTCGAATAGCAACCATACTTGATAGATGTTTTTGCTATCGACAACTGGAATAAATCATCGAGTAAAATAGATTTATTGGTATAAATTCCTTTAAAATAGCGCTTTGTTATTTTCTCGATTGAGTTAACTAAATAGAAAAAGGTGACCCTTTTGCAAGGCTCAGAATTACAGCAATTTATTATTGATAAACTTGAGGATTCTAAAGCTCAAGACATTATCGCATTAGATGTTCGTGGAAAATCAAGTGTCACTGATTACATGATCATCTGTACGGGAACTTCAAACAGACACTTAATGTCTGTCGCCGATAATCTGGTTGATGACTGTCGTGAAGCAGGATTACAACCTTTAGGCATCGAAGGACAAGGCGTTTCTGATTGGATTGTTGTTGACCTTGGTGAAGCCATGGTACACGTAATGCAAGAAGACAGTCGCCGTATGTACGAACTCGAAAAACTCTGGAGCTGAGTTTGAAATTACAGCTCATCGCCGTTGGTACAAAAATGCCGGACTGGATCCAGACCGGCTTTATGGATTATCTTAACCGCTTTCCCAAAGATATGCCCTTAGAACTCATCGAGATCCCCGCGGGTAAACGAGGGAAAAATGCTGATATTAAGCGTATTCTCGAAAAAGAAGGCGAACAGATGTTAGCAGCGGTAGGTAAAGGAAATCGTATCGTCACCCTTGATATTCCTGGCGCCCGTTGGGATACCCCAAAACTTGCCGAGCAACTCGATCGCTGGAAGTTAGATGGAAGAAATGTCAGCTTATTAATTGGTGGCCCTGAAGGTTTAGCCCCCGCTTGTAAAGCAGCTGCAGAACAAAGTTGGTCTTTATCTCCATTAACTATGCCACATCCGCTAGTACGTGTAGTGGTAGCAGAAAGCCTTTACCGTGCATGGAGTATTACCACAAACCATCCTTATCATCGGGAATAATAAATTGGCGGGTAAGTAAGTGAAATCAACTAATGGGATGAAGAAAAGAAAACGCACCCCGTTTCGAGATTATACAGCGGAGTCAAAACTCTTTATCCGCCGTGTTATTGTCGCATTTTCAGGGATCTTAGTTTTAACGGGCATCTTAGTTTTTAACTTGTATCACTTACAAGTCGCTCGCCACGATGATTATCAAACTCGCTCGAATGATAACCGGATCAAATTAGTTCCCATCCCACCGAGCCGAGGCATTATTTACGATCGTAATGGGGTTCCACTTGCCCTAAATCGTACTATCTATCAATTAGAAATCGTACCGGAGAAAGTGGCTAATATCCAAGAAACATTGGAGAGTTTACGAGAGGTCGTTGATTTAACTGACGACGATATTGCTGCATTTGAAAAAGAGCGAAAACGCTCTCGTCGTTTTAGTTCTATTCCGCTTAAAACGTCACTTGACCAAGTGCAAGTGGCACGTTTTGCCATTAATCAATATCGCTATCCCGGATTAGAAATCAAAGGCTATCAACGTCGCTATTACCCTTATGGTTCAGCCCTTACTCATGTTATTGGTTATGTTGCAAAAATTAACGATAAAGATGTAGAACGTCTTGAAAAAGAAGGGCTCTATCCTAATTACGCAGCAACCCGAGATATCGGTAAATTAGGTATTGAACGCTATTATGAATCTGTTTTGCATGGTAAAACCGGTTATGAAGAGGTCGAAGTTAATAGCCGTGGCCGTGTGATCCGCCAATTGCATGAGCAACCACCACAAGCCGGTAAAGATATCTACCTAACTATTGATCTTGAATTACAAACCTATATTGAAACGCTACTAACCACCAGCCGAGCGGCTGTGGTCGTCACAGATCCTCGTAACGGCGAGATATTAGCACTGGTTTCTAATCCAAGTTATGACCCTAACCTATTTGTTGGGGGAATATCTAATACAGACTATCAAGGCCTACTTAATAATCCCGATAGACCATTAATAAACCGGGCAACCCAAGGGCTCTATCCTCCTGCATCAACGGTTAAACCCTTTATGTCTGTTGCAGCCCTAAGTGAAGGGGTTATTACTCCTAACACAACTATCCATGATCCGGGCTGGTGGCAACTGCCCGGCTCTGAAAAACGCTATCGTGACTGGAAACGTTGGGGTCATGGAAAACTCAATGTTACTAAATCCATTATTGAGTCAGCAGATACTTTCTTCTATCAAGTTGCCTATGATATGGGTATTGATCGTATTTCCACATGGATGTCCCGCTTTGGCTATGGTGAATACACGGGGATTGACCTTTCTGAAGAGCGTAATGGCATTATGCCAACCCGAGAATGGAAACAAAAACGATATAAAAAACCTTGGTATCAAGGGGATACCATCCCTGTTGGTATAGGTCAAGGTTACTGGACGGCGACCCCAATCCAAATGTCAAAAGCGTTAATGACCTTAATTAACGATGGTCAGGTTAAAACCCCTCACTTACTTTATGGCACCAAGTTAGGTAATGAAATGCTACCTTACGTGGATAAAGAGACACGCCAAATTGGCGATATCAACTCCGGTTATTGGGAGTTAGCGAAGTACGGTATGTATGGTGTTGCCAATCTACCCAATGGTACAGGGCGACGTAGCTTTGCTGATGCTCCTTATAAGATTGCCGCAAAATCAGGTACAGCACAGGTATTTAGTTATGAAACCTATAATGCTAGCCAATTAGCAGAACATCTTCGTGATCATAAATTAATGATTGCTTTTGCGCCTTATGAAAACCCTACCGTTGCCGTCTCTATAATTTTAGAAAATGGTGGTGCTGGCCCATCTGTTGGGGATATTACTCGCCAAATACTTGATCACATTATACTTGGAGACAACAACACCGAGTTGCCTATTTCCCCGCCTTCACCGCGTGGCTCAGAGGAATAACCCAATGACAGAAAATAACAAGAAAAAATCACTCTGGACGCGTTTACATATCGATCCATTCTTTATGCTCTGTATTATTGCCTTATTATGCTATAGCGCATTTATTATGTGGACAGCAAGTGGGCAAGATCCCGATATGATGGAACGCAAGCTGGGACAAATTGCTACGGGTTTTATCGTTATGATTATCATGGCGCAGATCCCTCCACGGGTGTATGAAAATTGGGCTCCTCACCTTTACGTATTTTGTGTTGTATTACTTATTTTTGTTGATGTCTTTGGGCAAATTAGTAAAGGTGCACAACGCTGGCTTGATTTAGGTATCATACGTTTTCAGCCTTCTGAAATTGCCAAAATTGCCGTTCCTCTAATGGTCGCTCGCTTTATGAACCGTGATGTTTGCCCGCCAACATTACGTAACACAGCAATAGCCTTAGTGTTGATCTTCGTTCCAACCCTTTTAGTGGCAGCACAACCTGATTTGGGTACCTCTATTTTAATTGCTGCTTCAGGAATTTTTGTTATCTTCCTTGCCGGTATGAGTTGGCGTTTGATTACTGTCGCAACACTATTAATTGCTGGATTTATTCCGATACTCTGGTTTTTCTTGATGCATGATTACCAACGAACACGGGTCATGATGTTACTTGATCCTGAAATTGACCCCTTAGGAGCCGGATATCACATTATCCAATCTAAAATTGCTATCGGTTCTGGTGGATTACATGGCAAAGGTTGGTTACAAGGGACTCAGTCTCAACTTGAATTTTTACCAGAGCGCCATACCGACTTTATTTTTGCCGTACTCGCAGAAGAATTAGGACTGATTGGTGTTTTAATCCTACTAACGCTCTATATACTCTTAATTGCTCGAGGTCTTTATCTCGCGACAAAAGCACAAAATACATTTGGCAGAGTCATGATTGGTGGATTAATGCTGATCTTCTTTGTTTATGTTTTCGTCAATATTGGTATGGTGAGTGGGATCCTCCCAGTAGTCGGCGTGCCATTACCACTGGTAAGCTATGGGGGATCGGCATTAATTGTACTAATGGCAGGATTTGGCATTGTTATGTCAATTCATACACACCGAAAACTATTATCAAAAAGTTTATAATGAGGTTTCTATGCGTTTGCAATGGGTTTTGATGGGTGTCAGTGCATTGCTACTTGCAGGATGTGTTGCTGATAAACCTGTGAATAATAATCAGCCAACCACAAGGTTGCCAAATGTACCTACACAACCCGTATTAGGTATAGAGCCTCGTTATGAGCCTTATCACCCGACTGCGAATCAAGATTATCGTAAAAATGGGGTAATTTATCGCATAGTCAAAGATCCGGCGAACTTTAGTGAACGAGGACAAGCGATTGTTTACGACAGCTTAGCAATGAGTCGCTTAACAACCATAGGTGAACGAGTCAATCCTTATGAGTTTGCTGCGGCACACCCGACATTGCCTATTCCAAGTTATGCAAAAATAACAAACTTAATCAATGGACGCACAATGATTGTGCGAATTAACGATCGTGGTCCTTACGTTGAAGGCAAACAAATACAGGTTACACCTGCTGTTTATAACAGTTTGCAGTTAATGCCAACAACCCCTATTCAAATTGAAGGTATTGTCGTTGATCAAAATGGCCAAATAAGTGGTATTGGTACCCAAGGTGCACAAATAGAGAAAAGAGCCACTACATTACCTGAGCGTCCTAACTTTAATACTCAGTCATCGACAATGGCTCCCCAACCCTCTGTAACAGCACCGTCTCCCATAACTGTGACTCAACCAGCTCCAGCTCCAGCTCCAGCTCCAGCTCCAGCTCCAGCTCCAGCTCCAGCTCCAGCTCCAGCTCCAGCTCCAGCTCCACAGCCAGTATCTTCATCTAGCGCAATAGCGCAAGGCTACTATGTACAAGTAGGTGCTTTAAGTAATCAAACTAATGCACAAACATGGTTAACTGAATTAACCAATGCTTTAAATACCCAAGGTGTCATTAATACAACTGATGGACTACATAAAGTGCAATTAGGCCCCTACTCATCAAAAGCGCAAGCCGAAACAATAAAAAGTGCTTTGAAACAAAGTAAAAATATCGATGGGTTTATTGTTAGCCAATAAAGGGTAATAATTCGTAAAAACTCTTTTTCTAAAAGCAAATTCAGGCATAGAATCACCTGAGTTTGCTGATATTTTTCTTATCAACTTTTATTTATTTTCCCTGAATTTCCGGAACAGACAAACAGAATGAAACAGACACGCCCAGTGAAATTACTAAGAACACGTCTATTTAGTGCAACCTTTATATTATTAGCTATTAGCCATCATGCTATTGCTGATGACACATTAAAAACAATGATACCCGCTGTTCCTAATATCGAAGCCGAATCCTATATTCTTATCGACTATAATTCTGGGAAAGTCCTCGCGGAAAAAAACGCAGATGTCCGTCGTGATCCAGCCAGTTTAACCAAAATGATGACCAGTTATGTTATAGGTCAAGCCATTCGTGCAGGAAAAATATCGAACAACGATATTGTTCCTATTGGTGAAGAAGCATGGGCAACGGGCAACCCTGTATTTCGCGGCTCATCATTAATGTTTTTAAAACCCGGTGATAAAGTCACCGTTTCACAATTAACACGCGGTATCAATCTACAATCAGGTAATGATGCCTGTGTAGCAATGGCCTCTTATGTTGCGGGAAGCCAAGATACCTTTGTCACTATGATGAATGACTATGTTAAGCGTCTAGGTTTACAAAACACACAATTTCAAACTGTACATGGTTTAGATGCACCTGGGCAATACAGTAGTGCACGAGATATGGCATTGATTGGCGCCGCATTAATTCGTGATGTTCCAGAAGAATATGCCATTTATAAAGAAAAAGAGTTTACCTACAATAATATCCGTCAAACTAACCGTAATGGTTTACTTTGGGATACTAGCCTCAATGTTGATGGTATTAAAACAGGTCATACTGAAGCTGCGGGTTATAATCTTGTTGCCTCTGCAACAGAAGGAAATATGCGCTTGATTTCTGCTGTGATGGGGGGACACTCATCTAAAGGCCGTGATGCTGAAAGTAAAAAACTACTTACTTGGGGTTTTCGCTTCTTTGAAACGGTAAAACCGCTGCAAGTGGGTAAAGAATTTGCCGCTGAACCTATCTGGTATGGTGATACTGATAAAGTGCAATTAGGGGTTGATAAAGATGTTTATCTCACGATCCCCCGTGGCCGACTCAAAGATCTAAAGGCCAGTTATGTATTAGATAATGTTGAATTACATGCGCCAGTCAGTAAAAACCAAGTGGTTGGCACCATTAATTTCCAACTTGATGGGCAAGTCATTGAACAACGTCCACTTGTTGTTATGAATGAAGTGAAAGAAGGTGGCATTTTCAGCCGCTTGATTGATTACATCAAATTATTATTTTCACGTTGGTTTGGTTAAGGCTTGAAAAGGATAAATGTGTCCATATATAAAGATTATATCGATATTGGAATAAACACATTTACCCATTCTATATTTACCCTAACTATCAGTATCGCATTCCTCATCATAGGAGGAATGCGCTTTTTATTTGTGCTGATGAGGTGTAAAAGAGATTATTAAAACAACATCGCCTGTTGTCTTAAGGATTACATTATGATGAAAACAAAATTAAACGAACTATTAGAGTTCCCTTGCTCATTTACTTACAAAGTCATGGGTCATGCTAAACCCGAATTAGTTGACCAAGTCGTTGAAGTGATCCAGCGTCATGCACCCGGTGATTATACACCTTCAGTAAAACCAAGTAGCAAAGGTAACTATCACTCAGTCTCTGTGACTATCAACGCAACGCATATTGAACAAGTAGAAACCCTCTATAAAGAGTTAGGTGAATTAGAGCTTGTTCGCATGGTGTTATAATTGTTTTCTATTTGCCCCCTTACCCTATTAGGGGGCATTAGACGTACTTAAGAAGCAATATTACGCAGTATCTTCTCTTTATCTTTCTCTTTCTCTTTCTCTTTCACCTTACTTCTTATATTAATTCTTATTATTTCGTTATTGATTTGTCACCTAGATTTAGCAAGTCTCACTTAAATAAAAGCCTAATTGGGGTTAATCGCCAATTAAGCACTGCTTGGTTAATCACATCTATCTCCCCTTCCTCCCCTTCTCACTACGTCGTTTTTTTATCAATATTCCTTTATCAAACACAAACTGAAGCAATAATCTCATCTCATTCTGGTAGTTCATTTGTTGGAGCGTTATACTGCCTTTCACAATTACGCTACAAATGAAGATTTTCACGGTGCAAGATAAAACAATCATTATTCGCCAATTGGGTATGAAACCCTATTTACCGGTTTCTGATTCTATGCATCAGTTTACGGAAAAACGGGAAAGTCATACACCTGATGAAATTTGGCTGGTTCAACATGAACAGGTTTTTACCCAAGGTCAAGCGGGTAAAGCAGAACACCTTTTAAACACAGGCTCTATACCGGTGATCCAATCTGACCGCGGTGGACAAGTGACCTACCACGGCCCTGGCCAACAAGTGATGTATGTTTTGCTTGATCTAAAACGTAACCATATTGGCGTTCGCCAATTAGTCACTGTTTTAGAGAATACTGTGATCAACACACTCGCAGAATTTAATGTAGACGCATATGCTCGTGCAGATGCACCGGGCGTGTATGTTAATGGTGATAAAATTTGCTCTTTGGGATTACGTATACGCAAAGGTTGCTCTTTTCACGGTCTAGCACTTAATGTTGATATGGACTTATCTCCTTTTACGCGAATAAATCCTTGTGGTTATCCTGATCTAAAAATGACACAACTGGTTGATTTAGCGCCTAATGCAACATCGGAACAAGTGGCATCATTATTAATCAACCATTTTTGTACACAACTGGGATTCCAACCACAGCAATAAAAATGCTATAATTTTTTTAACATTTATCATTTTTTTTTAAAACCCTGATTACCTCAGTCACATCGTGTTAATCACCCTAGATAACTGGAACTGGCACAATTATGAGTAAACCTATTCAGATGGAACGCGGCGTAAAATATCGTGACGCCGATAAAATGGCACTTATTCCTGTTAAAACAATCGTTACAGAACGTGAAGAACTGCTACGCAAACCTGAGTGGATGAAAATAAAGTTGCCCGCAGATTCAAGTAAAATTCAAGGTATTAAAGCGGCCATGCGTAAAAATGGCCTGCATTCTGTTTGTGAAGAGGCTTCATGCCCTAATCTTGCAGAATGTTTTAACCACGGTACCGCAACCTTTATGATCTTAGGGGCAATCTGTACGCGTCGTTGCCCATTTTGCGACGTTGCTCATGGTCGTCCTAACGCACCCGATCCCCAAGAGCCAATTAAATTAGCCCAAACGATAAAAGATATGGGATTACGTTATGTTGTTATCACCTCAGTAGATCGCGATGACCTACGCGATGGTGGTGCACAACATTTTGCCGATTGTATTACCGCTATCCGTGAAAAAAATCCTAATATTCGCATCGAAACTTTAGTCCCTGATTTCCGTGGTCGTATGGATAAAGCATTAGAGATCCTCACTGACACACCACCAGACGTCTTTAACCACAATTTAGAAAACGTACCTCGTGTTTATCGTCAAGTGCGTCCTGGTGCGAACTATCAATGGTCTCTAACGTTACTAGAACGCTTTAAACAAGCCCACCCAAATATTCCAACTAAATCGGGGTTAATGGTCGGTTTAGGTGAAACAAATGAAGAAATTATTGACGTGATGCGCGATCTGCGTAAACATGGTGTAACGATGCTGACATTAGGGCAATATTTACAACCCAGTCGTCACCATCTTCCTGTTCAACGCTACGTCAGTCCTGACGAGTTTGAATATATGAAAGAGCAAGCATTAGCAATGGGCTTTACCCACGCCGCTTGTGGACCATTTGTTCGTTCGTCTTATCATGCTGATCTTCAAGCTCAAGGGATTGAGGTTAAATAACGATTAATCTCTCTTATGCTTAACATTGCAATAGCTGTATTTATCGGCGGTGGTTTAGGTAGCGTACTACGCTGGCTAATTAGCTACCGCCTCAATTCTCTTTTTCCCCATTTTGCAACGGGGACCTTGGTCGCTAACTGTATTGGTGCCTTTATTATCGCCTTTGGCATTGCTTGGTTTAGTAAGGCTCCCAATATTGATCCTATTTGGAAAATCATGCTTACCACAGGTTTTTGTGGTGGCTTAACCACCTTTTCTACTTTTTCCGTTGAGGTGGTCGCCTTATTTAATGAAGGACGAATAGGCTGGGCATTAGGCACCATGGGGGCAAACTTAGCGGGCTCGTTTCTGATGACGGCATTCGCATTCTGGCTACTCCGTGAAATGTAGTCTCTTTAACAAGATAAAAACCGTTAATCATAAAGTTGTACTCTTTTAGTTAAGCGATTTATAAGGCCTGAACTTAATATTCAACCAATGTCAGGCCTTTTAATTTGATTTTGTTCCCGGTGGTATTACTCAATAAATTAGCCAATTTTATCAATACATTCATTGATATTTTGAAATGATAGCTATGATGTATTCTTGATTTTAATAATTTAAAAAACTTTCAACCACGGTATTTATCCCGCAGCTAGATACGCAAGCTCCTCTTTAAATTTCTCAAGTCTTTTTTCATCATCAAAACGAGCGAGAGTTATGCAGTGTGGCAAGCATAGTCACCCTAAGTAGCAATGATGATGTTTAAATCCCCCCTGTATTTGACATAAAAAGACCCCCAATAATTGGTTGTCCAACTATTGGGGGTCATTTCAAAAACGTTTTTTACTTTTGGAGAAGTCGTTAATTAGATAGCGACAACGTTTGCAGCAGATGGCCCTTTCGCGCCGTCAGTAACTTCAAACTCTACCTTTTGACCTTCAGCAAGTGTTTTAAAACCTTCTGAAACAATAGCGGAAAAGTGGACGAACACATCTTTACTGCCATCTTCTGGAGTGATAAAACCAAAACCTTTAGTTTCGTTAAACCACTTAACGTTACCTTTTAATTTAGACATCAAGTTTACCTTTAAAATAGAAAATAAACGCAAGCGTTTTGCGTTGGCTATAGTAAAACAAAAATGATGATTCGCTGTCCACAGTCTAGATCACGAAACGCGTATTTTTTTTCTGTTAAACGATTATTATTCAGACAAATCCCATAACTTAAGCCATTAATCACTTAAGAAATAGTGCTTAATACTTACAATATGAACTATTCGTCAATATCCACTTTTTCATAGTGTAATAGCCAACGTTTGATATCAAGTCCCCCAGTATAGCCTACTAACTTACCATTATGACCAATGACGCGATGGCAAGGAATAATTAACGAGATTGGGTTACGTGAATTTGCCATTCCTACCGCTCTGCAATAGTTGACGGAACCTAATGTAAGTGCCAACTTTTTATAACTCCAAATTTCACCATAAGGAATAGACTGTAAAGTCTGCCAAACGCGTATTTGAAATTCGGTTCCTTTTGGCGCTAGTGGCACTGAAAATAGGGTTCGTTTACCCGAAAAATACTCTTTTAACTGTTTTATACACAGGTCAATTATGGCATTTGAATTAACTAACGCCTCTTTTTCACTAACAAAGTTAAGGCTGGTGATGCCATCATCATCTGCGGTAATGGATATATAAGGCTTTGGAAAACCTTTCGGCGTATTGAGATAATCTTGGTACATAATGTGTTCTCTATTGATTTGTCTGTATCATCAAGATTAAAACATGCTTTGTAAGTAAATCAATCATCTAATTTTCTACTATACCTAATAAAAATTGCTCAAATGAGCGATAAGAAAATAAAATAAATCTGCTAACTGCTTAATTTTAATAATAATCATTATCAAAAATAAAAAACACCATATCTAGTGTGGTTGAAAAAGAATAAACCTATATATAGTATTTAAGCACTTTTCATTGTGACTGTGAGCAGACACATTCACATTTTTATAAGGGTTATTCTATGTCTGTGATCCTCTATACCAAACCAAATTGTGTTCAATGCAGTGCAACCGAGCGCGCATTACAACAACAAAAAATTCCTTTCACTGCGGTTGATCTCACCCAAGACACTCAAGCATTAGCAAAAATAGTTTCTATGGGATATCGCCAAGTACCGGTTGTCGTTAATGGTGACGAACATTGGTCTGGCTTTTGCCCAGATAAAATTCGTCAAATAGCGCGCTAAAGGAGCAACTTATGCAATCGACTGCCCCTTTAATTTATTTCTCTAGTCGCTCAGAAAATTGTCACCGCTTCGTACAAAAACTTAATCTACAAGCGACAAGGATAAAAGAGGATGAACCACTACAAGCCACACAACCTTTTGTGTTGCTCTGCCCAACTTATGGTGGCGGTGGCGTTAAAGGCGCAGTGCCTAAAGCGGTGATCCAGTTTTTAAATATTCCTGAAAATCGCCAATTAATACGCGGTGTTATTGCTTCAGGAAATACCAATTTTGGCTCTGCTTACGGCTTAGCAGGTGACATTATTGCACAAAAATGCCAAGTCCCTTTTCTCTATCGTTTTGAGTTACTTGGTACGCCTGAAGATGTTAAACGTGTAAAAACCGGATTAAGCACATTTTGGTCAGCTAGCAAATAATGACTAAAAAGTGAATGAGATAAAAAATATGACCCACTCTATAGAACAACTCGATTATCACGCCTTAAATGCCATGCTCAATCTCTATGATGAGCAAGGCAATATCCAGTTTGATAAAGACAAATTAGCCACCCACCATTTTTTTCGTCAACACGTTAATCAAAATACGGTGTTTTTTCATGATCTAAAAGAAAAGCTCGATTTTCTGGTGCAACAACACTACTACGAAGCACAAGTATTAGAGCAATATGATTTCCCGTTTATCAAACAGCTTTTTAAGCATGCCTATAGCAAAAAATTTCGCTTTCAATCGTTCCTAGGTGCATTTAAATACTACACCAGTTACACCTTAAAAACCTTTGATGGTGAGCGTTATCTCGAACGCTATGAAGATCGTGTTTGTATGGTTGCCTTAACCCTAGCACAAGGGAATACCAAACTCGCCACTCACCTTGTCGATGAGATAATTAGTGGCCGTTTCCAGCCTGCAACCCCTACTTTCTTAAATTGTGGAAAAAAACAGCGTGGCGAATTGGTCTCTTGTTTTTTATTACGTATCGAAGACAACATGGAGTCCATTGGCCGAGCAGTCAATTCTGCGTTGCAATTGTCGAAACGTGGCGGAGGTGTTGCTTTCTTACTGACTAATTTACGAGAAGCAGGAGCTCCCATAAAACGCATTGAAAACCAATCGTCTGGCGTAGTACCGGTAATGAAAATGCTTGAAGATGCCTTCTCATATGCCAATCAATTAGGCGCAAGACAAGGAGCTGGAGCGGTTTATCTCCATGCTCATCATCCTGATATCTATCATTTTCTAGATACAAAACGAGAAAATGCTGATGAAAAAATACGTATTAAGACGCTTTCATTAGGTGTCGTTATTCCCGACATTACCTTTGAATTAGCTAAACGCAACGAAGATATGTATCTATTTTCACCTTATGATGTAGAACGAGTATATGGCGTTCCTATGTCAGAAATCAGTATTAGCGAAAAATATACTGAAATGGTCAACAATGCAGAGATACGTAAGAAAAAAATTAAAGCACGGGCATTTTTTCAAACTTTAGCTGAAATTCAATTTGAATCAGGTTATCCCTATATTATGTTTGAAGATACCGTCAATCGCGCAAATCCGATTGCGGGCCGAATTAATATGAGCAATTTATGCTCAGAAATCTTACAAGTAAATAGTGCCAGTGAATACAATCCTGATTTAAGTTATCGACAAATTGGTCATGATATTAGCTGTAATCTCGGATCAATGAATATCGCCATGGCGATGGACTCACCAGATTTTGCGCATACCGTAAATGTTGCCATCAGAGCACTGACGAGTGTGGCACAAATGACTAAAATAGAATCAGTACCTTCTATTGAAAAAGGCAACCAAGCATCTCATGCCATTGGTTTAGGGCAAATGAACTTACATGGTTATTTAGCCCGTGAAGGGATTTATTACGGTTCAGAAGAAGGGCTTGATTTTACCAATATCTATTTCTATACCGTAACATACTATGCCCTTTTGGCCTCTAACCAATTAGCGATAGAGACTAAACAGCGCTTTAAAGGGTTTGAACAGTCAAAATATGCCACTGGGGAGTATTTTGATAAATATTTATCAAAACAGTGGTTACCTAAAACCCAAAAAGTCCACCAGCTATTTAGCCAATCCAATATTCATATTCCAACCCAAGAAGATTGGCAAAAACTTAAGCTCTCGATTATGACTCACGGTATTTATAATCAAAACTTACAAGCAATACCGCCAACAGGATCAATCTCTTATATCAATCACTCTACATCGAGTATTCACCCCATTGTGGCACCGATTGAAATAAGAAAAGAAGGTAAAATTGGTCGGGTTTATTACCCCGCCCCTTTTATGACCAATGAAAACCGTCATTTTTATCAAGATGCTTATGAAATTGGCGCAGAAAAAATTATCGATACCTATGCACAAGCATCACAACATATCGACCAAGGATTGTCGCTAACATTATTCTTTTCTGATGAAGCAACCACAAGGGATGTTAATAAAGCACAAATTTATGCATGGCGTAAAGGTATAAAGACCTTGTATTACATTCGTATTAGACAAACAGCATTAGCCGGCACAGAAATAAAAGGCTGTGTTTCATGCGCCCTTTAATAATAATGATAAGGAAAGTGTTACTATGTCTGCATCTTATTTAAGTCGTGTTAATGCGATAAATTGGAATCGTATTGAAGATGAAAAAGATTTAGAAGTTTGGAACCGTTTAACCATGAATTTTTGGTTACCCGAAAAAATTCCACTTTCTAATGATATACCTTCATGGAATACCTTAACCCAAGCTGAAAAACAGTTGACTATCCGTGTATTTACAGGGCTTACACTGCTCGATACGATACAAAATACGGTCGGGGCACCAACCTTAATGCCTGATGCTCAGACTCCTCATGAAGAGGCGGTATTATCGAATATCTGTTTTATGGAAGCGGTACATGCTCGCTCTTATAGCTCGATATTTTCGACACTCTGCTTAACAACAGATGTTGATGATGCTTATCGTTGGAGTGAAGAAAATACCTATTTGCAAAAGAAATCAGATATTATTCTGCGTTATTATCAAGATAGTGATCCATTAAAGAAAAAAATTGCCAGTGTATTTTTAGAGTCTTTTTTATTCTATTCTGGATTTTATTTACCAATGTATTGGTCAAGTCGAGGGAAATTAACCAATACAGCTGACTTAATTCGTTTAATTATTCGTGACGAAGCTGTGCATGGTTATTATATTGGCTATAAATTCCAAAATCAGTTATTAAATAAATCATCATTAGAGAAACAAGATATTAAAGACTTTGCTTTCTCATTATTATTAGATTTATATGATAATGAAGTTAAATATACAGAAGATCTCTACGACTCTGTCGGTTGGACAGAAGATGTAAAAAAATTCCTTCATTATAATGCGAATAAAGCGCTGATGAATTTAGGTTATGAAGCACTATTTCCAGATGAAATAACTAATGTTAGTCCAGCAATACTTTCATCACTATCGCCAGATGCAAATGAAAATCATGATTTCTTTTCTGGCTCAGGCTCTTCTTATGTTATTGGTAAAACGATCAATACCGAAGATGATGACTGGGATTTCTAGCTAACCCTCTACAGCAAAAAACAGAATACATTCATATTAATTATGAATTAATCAATTAATATAATGCACTGAAAAATAAAACTTATTTTTTAGTGCCTTTTTATTTGTTTGAAAAATAACCTGATTGTGTAATTTTTACCGTCCCATTAACCAGAATTATCAATTTTTTACGAATGATTTTTATGACTAGTTATCGATAACTTAAGATCACCCCTCAAAAAACATAAGATTTTTTAATATTAATGCATTTTTTTCTATTTTTATTTTATCAGTATCTTTTTACATTTTTTTATTTTGTTGTTATTTCTATTGTGATGATAATTAAAATTAACATCTGAATAAAAATAATGTTATTTCATACAGTTAGTATGATTTTCTTGACTTCTTTCTTTTCTATAATTTTACTTTATTTAATTATTAATCATCAAAAAAAACCTGAAAAAATTACAAAATTATTTGTTTAATTATAATTAACATAGGGTTGTCAGGCTTGTTCATTATGATAGGGTAATTCCCCTACTAAAAATCTCAATTTAGGAAAAACAACAAACTAATTTATTAACATTTAATTTATTCCTTTCATATTTAAATAGGAAAATAGATATTGCATGGCAATTAAACTCGAAGTAAAAAACCTATATAAAATATTTGGTGAGCACCCTAAACGTGCCTTTGAATTATTAGGATCTGGTATGAACAAAGACCAGATCTTTGATAAAACAGGGTTAACCGTTGGTGTGCAAAATGCCAATCTGGCCATTGAAGAAGGCGAAATATTTGTCATCATGGGATTATCAGGCTCTGGTAAATCTACATTAGTGCGCCTTCTCAATCGTCTGATAGATCCCACTAAAGGCGAAGTCCTTATTGATGGTGAAAACATCACCACCATGTCTGATAAAGATTTACGACAAGTTCGACGTAAAAAAATCAGTATGGTGTTTCAATCATTCGCTTTAATGCCTCATATGAATGTACTCGATAATACAGCATTTGGTATGGAGCTTGCAGGCATTAGCAAAGAAGAGCGCTATGAAAAAGCCATGGCAGCATTAGAGCAAGTTAACTTAAGCTCTCATGCTCAATCTTGGCCGGATGAGTTATCCGGTGGGATGCGACAACGTATTGGGCTTGCTCGTGCACTGGCCAATGATCCTGATATCTTATTAATGGATGAGGCATTCTCCGCACTTGACCCATTAATCCGAACAGAAATGCAAGATGAGTTATTGAGCTTACAAGGTGATAAACAACGCACCATTGTGTTTATTTCTCATGATCTGGATGAAGCCATGCGTATTGGCGATCGTATCGCGATTATGCAAGGTGGTGTGGTGGTACAAATCGGTACCCCTGATGAAATTCTTAATAATCCAGCCAATGATTATGTACGTACCTTCTTCCGTGGCGTTGATATCAGTCATGTATTTAGCGCTAAAGATATTGCTAAACGTCGCCCAGAAACACTACTGCATATTGCGCCAGGTTTTGGTCCCCGTTCAGCATTAAAAGTACTGGAAGATGAAGATAGAAACTTTGGTTATTTAATTGAGCGAGGACGGAAATTTGCAGGTATTGTTTCTGTCACTTCTCTTGAAGAAGCATTAAAAGCGAACCAACCTATTGGATCCGCTATTTTAACTGAACCTTGTGCGATTAATGGTGATACACCATTAAATGAACTGATTTCTACTGTTGCGCAATCTCCCTGTGCGATCCCTGTTATTGATGAAAAAAACCGTTATATCGGCTTAATTTCGAAAGGAATGTTGTTACAAGCACTGGATAAGGAGACACCAAATGAGTAAGACAAATAACCAAGCCAATCCTTGGGAAACGGACACTCAAGAAGCGGCAACAGAAAACGCCAATACAACACAAAATTCAGCGCAAGAAACGCATAACAACACAGATACAGACAATGATCCTTGGGCAACCACGGATAGCAACACTACTGATACCGACCCTTGGAGTAGTAGCGCTGGCGGTGATACCGGTGGAGCTGATGCTGATCCTTGGGGTACAGGGAGTGGCGCTGAAGGCAGTGATCTCTCTTCTGGTACTGATTGGCTAGATGCCATGCCAACAGAAAGCACACCTGATCACTTTAATATTATGGATCCATTTAATCATACACTGATCCCGCTAGATTCTTGGGTGACGGAAGGTATTGACTGGGTTGTTCTGCATTTTCGTCCTATTTTCCAAGGGATACGCGTTCCAGTCGATTTAGTATTAGGTGGCTTTGAAAACTTTCTTACCTCAATGCCTGCACCTGTTGCGATTATTTTATTTTCACTGATTGCATGGCAACTTTCAGGTAAGGTGATGGGAATAAGCGCTTTTATTTCACTGATCTTAATCGGTGCTATTGGTGCATGGTCTGAAGCGATGATAACCCTTGCATTAGTGCTGACCTCATTACTATTCTGCCTGATTATTGGTCTCCCCTTAGGGATATGGCTTGCACATAGTGACAGAGCATCAAAAATTGTCAGACCACTTTTAGATGCCATGCAAACAACACCCGCTTTCGTTTACTTAGTACCTATCGTGATGTTATTCGGGATTGGTAACGTACCCGGTGTAGTTGTCACGATTATTTTCGCCTTACCACCGATAGTGCGATTAACTATTTTAGGTATCAAACAAGTACCGGAAGATCTCATTGAAGCGGCTCAATCATTTGGGGCAAATCCTCGACAAATGTTGTTTAAAGTACAATTACCGCTGGCAATGCCAACGATTATGGCTGGGGTAAACCAAACCTTAATGTTAGCACTGTCAATGGTTGTTATCGCATCAATGATAGCCGTTGGTGGTTTAGGTCAAATGGTATTACGTGGTATTGGTCGCCTAGATATGGGATTAGCGGCTGTAGGTGGTGCCGGTATTGTGATCCTCGCGATTATTCTTGACCGCTTAACTCAATCTTTAGGCCAAAATAGTCGCCTGAAAGGTAATAGACGCTGGTATATGACAGGCCCGATTGGTTTGATCTGCCGCCTGTTTGGTAAAAAAGCCGCATAACTCATACTGACAATAAGATTAACTAACAATCAAACATATTTATTCAATTAAGATAAGAGATAACAGTAGCACGACACAGCGACTATTATCTCTTACCCATCACAACAGAAGGAAAAACTATGCGTAATCCAGTTCTCTGGGCAACAGTATTGTCCGCCACACTGATAAGCACTCAGTTATCCGCTGCTGATTTACCCGGTAAAGGGGTTTCGGTTCAACCGGTACAAAGTACTATTTCTGAAGAAACTTTTCAGACACTCATTGTCAATAAAGCACTCGAAAAACTCGGCTACACAGTGCAACCCATTAAAGAAGTTGACTACAACGTAGCTTATTCTTCTATTGCTAATGGTGATGCCACTTTTATGGCGGTTAGTTGGGTACCTTTGCATAACTCACAATATGAAGCCGCAGGTGGCGATAACACATTTTATCGTAAAGGTGATTATGTGGTTAATGCAGCCCAAGGTTACTTAATCGATAAAAAAACGGCTGAAAAATATAACATCACTAATATAGAGCAATTTAAAGATCCGAAAATTGCCAAATTATTTGATGCCAATGGTGATGGAAAAGCAGATTTAACCGGTTGTAACCCTGGCTGGGGTTGTGAAGAAGCTATTAATAATCACTTAAAAGCCTATGATTTAGAGAAATCAGTCACCCATAATCAGGGTAACTATGCGGCAATGATGGCAGATACCATTACTCGTTACAAAGAAGGTAAACCTATCTTCTATTATACTTGGACACCGTACTGGATAAGTGATGTATTAAAGCCGGGTAAAGATGTCGTTTGGCTACAAGTTCCCTTCTCTTCATTACCGGGAGATGACAAAACCGATACAACCTTACCAAACGGTAAAAACTACGGTTTCCCACCGAGTACAATGCATATCGCAGCAAATAAAAAATGGGCCGAAGCCAACCCTGCTGCTGCTAAGTTATTTGAAATAATGAAAGTTTCAGTGGCTGATATCAACGCCCAAAACTTACGTATGCATAATGGTCAAAAATCACAAGCAGATATTGAACGTCATGCTAACGCGTGGATCAAAGCACATCAAAAAACCTTTGATGGCTGGGTAGAAGAAGCGCGTAAAGCGGCTAATTAATAGTGATAATCCTTAAATAACGTCAAAGCAGAGCATTATTAATATGCTCTGCTTTTTTTATCTTATGGCTGTTGTCCTGTTGTCTAACTAAAAACTTTTAACCACAGTAAAGCGATAATCTCGCCCAGTACCAGATACCGACTCACCTAAATAAGGGTAATAATCACGGTTAAATAAATTGGCGACAGTAAAACGTATCTCGGTATTATCGATAAAAGCAGGTTTCCAATTAGCGAATAGTCCATGAATGGCATAGCCTTTACTTTTTGGTAATGACCAATAAGTAGCAGCCGGATCAGCATCCATCGGTGAACGACGTTGAGCGCCAATAAAGTCCCCTGTCCACCCTGCAACCATATTTATTTGTGGGATTTTCATTCCAAGGGTGGCATGTAATGCATCCGGTTGAATTTCTGCAATCCATGTTTTTTGTCCAAACCACGGATCACGAGGAGATTGATCGCGTTTACCTTTCATTGTCGAATACGCTAAGCGACCAAAGAGATTAGCACTGTCATAAAATGCCTCTATTTCCATACCTTGAATATGGTAGCCAGGTAAATTGCGATAATTTCCAAGGGAAGGAGGACAACTTCCATTGTTTCCGGTTACTTTTCCGCTTTCACAATAGACACCGCGACGACGGAATATCTCATCTTTCCCACGGGTATCAAAAAATGTACTTCGAAGTTGCAGCTGATCTTCTTGTTGGAAAACATTTTCAAAATCAACAATGGCGCCAATCCGTGTTGCGGTAACGGTCTCTTTATCTAAATGGCGACTCGTGCCTGTCAAACTAGAGATACTGGCTTGCACTTCATATTGTTCATCAATTAACGGCGCACGCCATGTATGAGTTATATCACCAAAAAATCTAATATTGGGGCTCGCTTTCCATAAAATACCCAAATGAGGTGTAATGCCACGATAAGTTACATCACTATAATCATGACCGTAATAGGGATTAGGATCTTGATAAACCTTCGCTCGACTCCCTACTCCTTGATTTTTCACTATATCATAACGCACACCAGGCGTGAGGGTTAGTGTTCGATAACTAATTGAATCTTGAAGATAAAAACTCGTGGTTGTTTGCGTCCCTTCTGGCATATAAGGTGGTGCATAATAGCCATAATTATAATTTGGATTTTTCGCTTTATCCCGCGTAAACATTAACACATTACGATCATTACGGTGCCAACGCGCTCCTACTAAAATCACATGTTCGGTAGCTCCTTGCATCACGGTACTTTCATTTTTCACTTCAATTTGATGATTTTTATAGTTGACCCAACTTTGGTTACCCATACTACTACTTAGATAAGAACTCGCATTATCAGGGCGTTTATCATTCTGTTTGGTATTTGAATAACCATAAGTCAATGTGAAATTAATCAGGTCAGAATCAATTGGCTGAATATTCCATTTCACACTCACAGTGTCATCTTTTTGGTCACGATAAACTAACTTACGTTTCATCGCTCCATCAAAACCATATTTATCAACATCATATTGACTCGGTTTTGCCAGTTCATCTCGCTTCGCAGCCCAAGGCGTCCAGCCATCACTGACAGATCTTGATGCTGATAAAGTTAATGTTTGTGCGTCTGTTAAATAGACATTGGTTTTAATTAAAAACGAATCTTGATCTGATTGTGAATAACCAAATTTAGTGCCATCAGGACGACGTAAATCATCACTTTTACGACGATTAAAATAAAATAGACCGTCAGCCGTTCCATCCATTAACTTGCCATATATCGCACCACTATAACGATTTTGCCTATCATTAGTATGATGTCCATATTTTAAAAATATACCAATATGCTGATCAGGTAACAGTAAGTCATCCGGATCTTTCGTTTCAATCCGTACGGAGCCACCAAATCCTCCATTTCCTTGGGTGATATTATGTGGCCCTTTATCGACATCAAGGCGTTTAATTAATTCAGGATCGATAAATATGGAACCTTGACGATATTTTTCAAACGTCTTCGGTGTACCATCAAGAGTGATTTTCACATCTTCCGGATTGCCCATTCCCCAAATATTTAAAGTTTGCCCACCAGGTCTTGGCGAGCCAGATGAAGAAATCCCTGGTAATTTATCTACCAATTCAGCGATATTATTTGGCTGAATTCTATTGATATCTTTTAATGTCAAAGCCGTGCTTCCTGCTTCAACACTCGAATTTAATTTTCCGGAAACATAAATAGGATCAAGCACCACAGTTTCAGATTGTTGAGTTTGTGATGTTTTTTCTGTGCTTTGTGAAGCAACGCTATTAAACGAAGCAAGTGTAGTGAGTAATAAAAAAATCGCATGAGATGAAAATGAAACGGCCCCCATTCCCTGAAAATGAGGCTCATGCTTAATTAACAAAAAGTTCATAATAGTATCTTTTATATGGTTATTAATACGCAAATAAATAGCTAAAAATACATTTAACAACACAATCATGTTAATGATAATTATTATCATTACATAGCTTTTTTTGATCTAAACCATAAAAAAGTTAACTAAACTAAAAATGAGCTATATTTAAAACAGAATAACTAAATAATTTAATATTAATGATATAATTAACTAATAACATTGGTTACTATATGGATTAATACTTGTCTAATCAGGACAGTGAGGGAATGGGGCTATTCATCTATTTAGCATAATAAATAATGCAAATATTCGGTTATCTGCCGAGAATAAATCACATTTTACTTTTAATATTAATCTATTATAAAAATAGATTAAAAACTTTCATGCCCGATTGATTGAACATTGCTATCACAGTAATTCTTTCCGCAAAAAAATGACTCATGTTACTATCATTTACCTTACAAATAATTTGTGATCAGTATTATGGAAAACACAGCACCACAAACCTCTCTTAGTAAAGGCCTTATTTTACTTATGGCCGTTGCCACTGGCATGGTTGTCGCAAGTAACTATTATGCACAACCGCTACTTGATTCAATTGCAAATTATTTTCATATCTCTGCCACTTTAGCTGGCTTTATTGTCACTACAGCACAATTAAGTTATGCCTTAGGTTTAATGCTATTGGTTCCCCTTGGCGATATTTTTGAACGTCGTTCACTGATTGTTATCATGACGCTGATTTCAGCGAGCGGCTTATTAATTACGGCAATGGCACCTAATATTTGGCTTATGTTAATTGGTACTGCCCTATCAGGTATGTTCTCGGTCGTCGCCCAAATTCTGGTTCCTTTTGCCGCTACACTTGCTGCACCTCATCAACGAGGAAAAGCGGTAGGTACTATTATGAGTGGGCTTTTACTTGGTATTTTACTGGCAAGAACAGCGTCAGGGCTGATGGCTTCCTTTACTAATTGGCAGGGCATTTTCTGGCTAGCAAGTGTTTTTCTAGCTATTTTAGCTATTACACTATGGCGCTGTTTACCTACCTATAAAAGCCAAACAAATTTAAATTATTTTCAACTGCTCGGTTCTATTTTTAAATTGTTTGCCACGACCCCAGTATTACGTACCCGCTCACTGATTGGTGCGCTTATCTTTGCCCACTTTGGTTTACTGTGGACATCAATGGCTTTTTTACTCGCTTCTGATCCCTTTAATTATTCCGATGCAGTTATTGGCCTGTTTGGACTTGTCGGTGCTGCGGGAGCACTAATGGCGGGTAAAGCGGGTGTATGGGTTGATAAAGGCAAAGGTAAAAAAACGACTACTTCAGGTTTAATTCTTCTCTTCATTTGTTGGGGACTTATTGTTATCGCCCCTTATTATCAATGGATTGGACTGATTAGTTTTATTATTGGTGTGGTTTTATTAGATTTAGCCGTTCAAGGTGTTCATGTCACTAACCAAAGCACTATCTACCGTATTTTACCTGATGCCCGAAATCGGCTTACTGCCGCTTATATGACTAGCTATTTTATCGGGGGCGCCCTAGGCTCTTTATTATCGGGTTACGCTTATCACCAATATGGCTGGATTGGTGTTTCCAGCGCCGGCGCAATCATTGGCTTATTAGGTTTACTGGTTTGGTTATTTGGTTATAAAAATGATCCAGTGATCCAATCTGAATAATAAAACTTATCTCAAAAGGGGTATTTTATGTCAGCAATACCCCTCTAAACAGAACAAAACGTAAATGTTTTAACAGCGTGATTACTATTTATGTATATCATCATCTCATTCTTTATTAAGAAATACATATCAATTATATCAATATAGCATAAACGGCATAGTTTCTAAGTGGTATTATTAACAATAGAATCATTATAGTGTAAAATAAATTTATTACGTGTTTTATCGTAGAAATCGATCCATTTTTTCCTAAATAGACTATTATTCATAAGTAAATAAGGGATAAATTGATTTTTATAACTTATTGTAAATAGATAAGCACCTAGTGATTTTTTTATGTTATCATTCAAAAAATTTATGAATCAGGTAGCATAATCAAAAAAACATAGTGACTATAAATAATAAAAATTGCTAAATTGTGTGTTTAATATACCATTTAACATGTTGATAACAACGTTATCCTAATTATCGAAACTAACAAGGTGTCTAAAAATGGAAAGCTCATTTACGCCAACAGAAGAACTACTAAACACTCGCGCTACACAACAGAAATCGCTTAACAAAGATATTCCTTACCAAGAAATTTTGTTAACTCGCCTGTCTATGCACGTCCAGAGCAAACTTCTTGAAAGTCGTAATAATATGTTAAAGTCTCAGGGCATTAACGAGACATTATTTATGGCACTTATGATTTTAGATACAACGGAAAATCGTAGTATTCAACCATCAGAATTGAGTGCGGCGTTAGGCTCATCAAGAACAAATGCCACTCGTATTGCAGATGAATTAGAAAAACAAGGATGGATTGAGCGTCGTGAAAGTCATAATGACCGTCGCTGTCTACATCTTCATTTAACTGATGCTGGAGAAGAGTTTTTAAATAGCTTATTACCACCACAGCACGAATGTTTAAAGAAAATTTGGTCGGTATTAGATGAAGGTGAACAAAAACAACTGGAAACCCTAATGCGTAAATTATTACTACAACTTGATACATTAGCGGATAATCAGCAGGAATAACCATCACCATCAATAAACTTATTGATCTAATCTGTATTAGCTCAGATTTGACCTGACTAGCTATGGCACAGAGCTAACATAAATCTGACAGGTCGCTCTGTGCCAAAAGCCAATATTCCCCAGCCCTTGCACTCAATCATGTATGTCTGATATTTAATCTATCATACTACCGACAAGATCTATGTAACATTGGCTACTTAGGCTATTTATACCCAATATTTTGATATTTCAGATGAACTGGTTACAACAGCATGTTGAGACAAGATTTTCTCGAGTAAAAAAACATGTGTGTCATGATCAGGATCAGCACAACAATCACTTGCAATCACTAGACGATAATCTAGGTCAAATGCCTGACTAACTGTAGATAAGATCACGCCACTCGTCGTGACTCCTGCAAGGATCAAGGTTTCAATACCTTGTGTACGAAGAACCATCTCAAGCTCAGTAAATGAAAAAGCCCCCACTCTACGTTTAATAATAACGATTTCATTTTCCTGCGGAAAAATATCATCATGAATAGCGGAACTTTCACTATTGGTGATTAATATTCCATTGTCTTTAATCGATGAGAAAATTATGTTGTTTTCACTAACCTCAGGATACCCCTCACGAAACTCAACACTAACATAGATAATCGGTATGCCTGCTGCACGCGTAGCGGAAATTAATGATGATGTATTACGAATAACATCTTCAGCACGATCTTGTGGAAGGAAATTATTAAGAATGGTCGTCTGAAAATCCATTACCAGCAGAGCACTATTTTTATCGATATTATTATTGTTATTGTTGAATTGTGTTGTCATAAAATCTCCGAAATATACAGGTGAAGAAGAACGAAGTTCATCAGCGTATAACTGAATTACGATGTAATTTAAAATTCCAAGCGGCTCCCAACAATAAGACAACACTAGTTGCCAGAAAAACTGCGCGCATACCTATATGACCACCAATAACGCCACCTATTAACGGGCCGATGAACTGACCTGCAAACTGGGCTGCGACCGAATAGCCAAGGATACTGCCTATCATTCCTTCTGGAACGTGATGACGTATTACTGCCGCAATACAAGGCAACAATCCCCCCAATGCTAATCCCATAAGAAAACGTAAAATAATAAGTTGCCAACCAGAGGTAACAAAGGCCTGAGGGATCAGCAATAAACCGGCTATAGCTAGTGCCAGCGTGATAATACGCAAATGCCCTATCCTATCTGCTAATTTCCCAAGCCAAGAGGCTGAAATAATACTACCTAAGGCAGCAGCGGCCATGACATAACCTGCAACCCTAGTTATCTGAGCAGGATCATTAACGAGTGTACGCACATAGACTGTAATAATAGGTTCTATCGACATATTGGCCAGCATCAGCAACAACCCCGTGCAAAGCATGCTAACTATCACAAATCGTGCTGGTAACTGCGACCAACTCACTTGCATTTTTGTCGTAGTATTTATGTATTTCGGCGTATCTTCACGGATAAGCGTAAGGGTCATGATAAAAGATAAAAAGATCAGTGCACCGGCACAGAAAAACGTGTTTCGAATACCGAACAAGTCAGGTAACCACCCTCCAGCTAGAGGGCCAATAAGATTACCCGCCATTACACCACATGAAACAATGCCCAACGCCCAAGCAACACGCTCTCTTGGAGCTTGTACTGCAATAAGAATAGTTGCTCCAGATGAGTATCCCCCCGCCAAACCAACTAATAGCCTTAGACCGACAAGTTGCCAAATATTTGTTACCATTCCCATAAGTGAGACGGTCACCGCCATACCAAGACTGGCTCTTACGAGCATCGATTTACGTCCATATTTGTCACCGAGCTTTCCCCATACTGGAGCAATTAAGCCAGCAGTGATAAACGTTGCACTGAATGCCACGCCAGACCATTGGACAATGGCGGCGTGACCTTGAACACCAAGCTCTTCAACATATAGGGGGAGGAACGGTAACATCAAGGTCATTGCAAAAACAGTTGAAAAAGAACCAATAAAGCAAACGAGCAGATTTCGACGCCAAAAGCTGTTATATAATTGAGTCATAGAAATATTCTTTTCTGGTATACCAAGTTGGTATACCATATAGATAATTTATTTTACTGTCAATTTTTAGGAGAGTATTGCCGTTATGAGCCAAGTATTAGAGGTTGAAAAACAATTAAGAAAACTGATACTCAACATGGAACTAGGCCCAGGAGAACGGTTAACTGAACGCTGGGCTGAAGCGAAATTTAACGCATCGAGAACTCCCGTTCGAGCCGCATTACAAAAGTTGGAATCAGAGGGACTTATATGTCGTGATGGTATACGTTGGTTAGTGGCACCAATCGATGCCGATGAAATCGAACAATTATGTATTTACCGAGAAATACTGGAGGTAGCAGCATTAAAACTTTCAGTCAGCCAGATCACCGAAGAACAGTTGAACAATTTGGAACGCCTGCTTAAAGAAACCACGGTAGATTCACCAGAAGAGAGCATGGAAAATGCTGGAACACGATTCCATAGAGAGTTGGCACGCCTTTGTAATAACGCATTTATTATTGAAGGGATAAATGATGCCCTACGTAGGCTTTCGCGAGCACGATGGCTTGATAGAGCGCCGTCTAATCCAGCGTGGGATGAGCATCGTGAAATATTTGTCGCACTTCGTTCGAGAGATACGGACAAAGCCGTAGAACTACTCGCCACTCATTTGTGCGAAAGTAGACTCCGTTTACTAGATACCATTACATCTAGTAAACGTAGCCTAAGAGCAAGAGGCATTGCGATATCCTGACCAAATACCGCCAGCCTCATTTACAACATGAATTGATAAACAAATATATTCATTCACATTTATAATTGGCCTTTCGTGCTAATTATTATTCTAATATAAGCCCAATATATATGTTTCCGGATTTTATTCTGGAAACATATATAATGCTTTTTTCTGGTTTATGGAGATCTTCTAAATGAGTGTAAATGAGGAAAAAAATCCACCTCAGGCTCCCATTCGCAATAAAAAACGAACTCGCCGAAATGTTTTATTGCTACTGACTTTTATCTTTATTCTCGCGGGGCTCGCTTATACCGCTTACTGGTTTATGGTTCTTAGACATCATGAAACCACAGATAATGCCTACGTTACAGGCAATCAAATTATGGTTATGCCACAAATTTCAGGCTCGGTAACGACTGTCTATGTGGACAATACAGACTACGTAAAAGCAGGTGAACCTCTAGTCCAATTAGATGATAGCGATGAAATACTTGCATTAGATAAAGCAAAAACCGCTTTAGCCAATAGTGTCCGTCAAATGCATCAGCAAATCATCAATGGTCGTCAATTAAAAGCGAATATTGTTTTACGTGAAACTGAATTGGCAAAATTGCAAAATGATCTGCGTCGTAGAGAAGTATTAGGCGAGCGAAATGTCATTGGAAAAGAAGAACTCCAACATGCAAGAGAAGCTGTTGCCACGGCAAAAGCGGCATTAGATGTAGCAAAAGAGCAATATAATGCTAATCAAGCCATTATCTTAACCACGCCTATTGCACAACAACCGTCTGTATTACAAGCTGCAACAGAAGTGCGTAATGCATGGCTAGCTTTACAACGAACAAAAATACTAAGTCCTGCTGAAGGTTATGTCTCACGTCGTAGCGTTCAAGTTGGTGCACAAGTTGCACCGGGTAAACCGTTAATGGCCGTCGTACCTGTCACAGGTATGTGGATAGACGCTAACTTTAAAGAGACGCAACTGGCCAATATGCGTATCGGACAGCCCGCGAAAATAACTACTGATTTTTATGGTAAAAAAGTTATTTACCATGGTCGTGTACAGGGATTAGATATGGGAACAGGCAGTGCATTCTCACTATTACCGGCACAAAATGCCAGTGGTAACTGGATAAAAGTAGTTCAGCGCTTGCCGGTACGTATTTCCCTTGATGAAAAAGAAGTTGCAGAAAAACCGCTACGTATCGGTTTATCCACTGAAGTGACTGTGGATACCGTTAATCTTGATGGAAAAGTATTATCACAGAGCGAACGTCAAGCACCGGCTTATCATACTGATGCACTCACTATTGATATGTCAGAAATCAATTCATTGATTAATGAAATCATTGAACAAAATGCAGGATGATAAAGCGAGGTGTAAAGGTGATTAAAGAACCCTTACAAGGAGGAAAACTTGCTATAATGACCATCGCACTTGCGCTGGCCACTTTTATGCAAGTTCTCGATTCAACAATCGCTAACGTAGCCATCCCGACAATAGCGGGTAACTTAGGTGCATCAAATTCTCAAGGCACTTGGGTTATTACCTCATTTGGTGTTGCAAATGCTATCTCAATTCCTATTACTGGCTGGCTGGCAAAACGTATTGGTGAAGTACGCCTCTTTATGTGGTCAACAGCACTATTTGCCTTAACATCATGGCTGTGTGGTATTTCTCAAAGTTTAGAAATGCTGATCTTTTTCCGTGTACTTCAAGGTTTAGTCGCAGGCCCCTTAATTCCGTTATCACAAAGTTTGCTATTGAATAACTATCCACCAGCAAAACGCAATATGGCATTAGCGTTATGGTCGGTTACCATTGTCGTTGCACCTATTTTAGGCCCTATTTTAGGTGGCTATATCAGTGATAATTACCATTGGGGATGGATCTTCTTTATTAACGTACCTTTTGGTGTGTTAATTATTATGTGCATCTCAAATACATTAGCGGGTCGCGAAACCAAAACGGAAATTAAACCAATAGATACCATTGGTCTCGTACTATTGGTTGTCGGTGTTGGTGCACTACAGATCATGCTTGATCAAGGTAAAGAGCTGGATTGGTTTAATTCAACTGAAATTATTGTACTTACTATTATTGCTGTAGTGGCGTTAAGTTTCTTAATTGTGTGGGAGTTAACTGACGAACACCCTGTTATTGATCTTTCTCTGTTTAAAAGTCGCAATTTCACTATTGGCTGTTTAACCCTTAGTCTCGCTTATATGATCTATTTCGGTACTATTGTGTTACTCCCTCTCCTGTTGCAAGAAGTCTTTGGTTATACCGCAACATGGGCGGGTTTAGCTGCAGCCTCTGTTGGTTTATTACCGCTGATCATTACACCAATCATCGGAAAATTTGGTGGAAAAGTCGACTTACGCTATATCATTAGCTTTAGCTTTATTATGTTTGCGGTATGTTTTTATTGGCGAGCTTATACTTTTGAACCCGGAATGGATTTTGCCACAGTTGCTTGGCCACAATTCTGGCAAGGTTTAGGTGTAGCATGTTTCTTTATGCCATTAACCACGATGACTTTATCGGGATTACCTCCGGAGAAAATGGCCTCGGCATCCAGTTTATCTAATTTTTTAAGAACCTTAGCGGGTGCAATTGGCGCATCATTAACGACAACCATTTGGACACAAAGGGAGTCATTACATCATGAAACCTTTGTTGAAAAAATTAATCCACTCGATCCCGATGCACAATTGGCTTTTCAACAGATGAGAGAATTGGGGCTTTCTGATGAACAAACCTCCGCTTATTTAGCTAAAACAATCACTGAACAAGGTCTGATTATTTCAGCGAATGAAATTTTCTGGCTAGCGGCAGGAATATTCATTTTAATGCTGGTGGTTGTTTGGTTTGCTAAACCGCCATTCTCACCGGGTAAATAACCATTAATGAATTGATTAGTTAATTAAAGAAAAATCCCGCTGAACATGGTGAACTGACTGCAGTTCATTATTCAGCGGGATTTTTAAATCATCTAACAATTAAATAATTAGCCGTGATGTTGACGCCACCATTCAGCCAATAACACGCCAGAAGCCACAGAGACATTTAAGCTTTCAATATGGCCTGTACCACCAATGTAAATGCTCATATCCCCTTGTTTTAACGTGCTATCACTTAAGCCATCCTTCTCTTGACCTAAGATTAATACCATTTTTTCAGGTAATTGAGCTTTTGCTAGCGGCACACTTCCTTTGTGACTTGAGGTTGTCACTAAGGTATAGCCAGCCTGTTTAAACTGCTCTAATGTCTGAGCAAAATTATCAGCATCAATTCCTTGAATATACTCGGCACCACCTTCTGCGGTACGCACTGCTGCACCAGATTCTAACACTGATGAGTCGGGAGAAATGACACCTTTCACACCAAAATGAGCACAGCTACGCATAATAGCACCGACATTATGTGGATTACCCACATCTTCAAGCGCTAAGACACAATCTTTTGTTGGTGCATCTTTTAAATAGGTTTGTGCATCATGACCAACACGTTTTTTGATTAAGAAACAAACGCCACCATGATGATCAGTACGCGCCGCTTTAACCATCTCTTCTTCTTCAACAACATGGTAAGCTTTACGATTTGCCGCCATCCATTTTAACGCTTCACGAAAACGAGGTGTTACTTCTTGTAAGAACCAAGCTCGAACAATGGCTTCTGGACGGTTTTTAAACATAGCCTGACAAGCATTTTCACCATAGATACGCGTCTCTTCTAAACGCTGACGGCGAAGCTGTTCGGGATCTATTTGGCTTTTACCAGTAATTCCATCATGCTCTTTTAATGGCTCATCTCCCGGACGAGAAATCGTTTTCCATGGAGAATAATTACCACCTTCACTATCGTTATCACGTAAGGAGCTTGATCCACTGCGTGATGGATTACGTCCTGAAGACTTACCTGCACCACGTTCATCACGACGAGAAAATTTGTTATCACCGCGTTTATCATCACGACGATGACTACGGTCAGTATCACCACGAGCATTATTAGGGCGGCGGGATGGTTTTTTAGGTTTATTATCGGCACTGTCCTCACTGCGGACATACATCACTTTTACTTTGCCGTTTTTACCTTCATAAGAATCGTTCATTAGTCTCTCCAACTGCAATAGGGGCGCAGATTACATGATAGTTTAGCAACTGTCACCGAGAGAATCACGCAGAGTAAGAGATAAACCTATATCAAAAAACACTCTCTTTAAAAATAAAATTAGATTTAGCTTTTTATTAATAAAAAATAGCTTTTATATCAATAACTAATGGAGCTATTCATCATTAGATTTAACAATACAAAAAAGTGTATCCATAATCAATTTTTTCCTAACATCATGATTAAATGTGGTTTGCTCACCACAACTTAGGTTTAGAAAGTCTTTTCCTGTTTTTTGTAATACTGTTTCTATTGTGGATATTAAATCATCTTCTTTTTCATGATTAAATTTATTCCATTCATTATGTAAACTATCAATATAATTAAGCGCCAAAAGACCACATCCATTAGGTACATTTTCTTGTAGATTATATTCTATATTGATAGTATTAAATCCTTTTTTTTCTAGTTCAATTAATAAGTTATGACGTTCATCTTTTTTGCTTGAGGGCAATGAATCACATAAAAAACAGCTATCTTTATAAGTCAATAACGCAACCCAATGGTTATTATTGACTAAAACCACATAATTTTTTAACTCCGCGGATCCTTTGCTATTTTCTATTTTTTTAAGTATTGATTCATAGGAACCAATATCACACTGATAGGGTTGAAATGACGCCCAAGACTCTAATTCAGATGAAGATATATATCGATTATTATTACTTACGCTTTCATTACTATTGGCCAATACGCTATCATTACATTTTATATTTAAATAATTATCAACCGCTAAGATAAAAACATTCTCCCCTTTTCCCTTTTGTCTAGCAATCGCTTCCTCACAAGCCATTGCACTTAATAAAGGTCGTTCTTTAAAATACTCTTGATCCTCTTTTATTTTTATTTCATAGAGTAATTTGACTAATTCTTTAATATCTTCTCTTATCGAGTTGTTTAATTTTGGATAAATTAAGTAGAGCTGATTAGTTGCATATAAGCTTATTTTTATATCATCATGAAACATGATATTTACTAAATAATCTAAATCTATTGAGCTTCCATTCCTAACTGCATCAGCGAGTTTATTTATTTGATTTTTGGCAGTCTCAAGATTAACATCCACTCTACTATTATTAATGACCTGAGTATCAAAGATATTAAATAGGTTTTTTATTTCATTATCTGTAATACTATTTTCATTATTACAAAAAAGGATTTGTGTTACCTTCATAAGTCACCAAAATTTATTAAATAATAATAATCCTACCACTATACGGTAAATAAACTTTCATAAAAAACAACTGATAGTAGACCTTTGGGAATCATGGTAATATTCATTCCTTTATTTATGATTGTGGTCTTTCTGTTATGCATGACAATGCGGTTTCTCGACTTCGTCAATATCGAGTTTCTATCTCTACACGCCCATATAAAGCCAGAGGCTTTCGTGTTAAACGATGCACTTTTTGTTTATTACCTGAAAAACAGTGTCTGTGTGACACCATCATTCATCAAACCGCGAAAAGCCGTTTTTGTTTAATGATGTACGATACAGAAGTGATGAAACCAAGTAATACAGGAAAATTAATTGCCGATGTTTTACCCGATACACTTGCCTTTTTATGGTCACGTACCGAGCCTGAAAAAGCCTTACTTGATGCAATTAATGATCCGCATCGACAAGCTTATGTCGTCTTCCCAGACAGCTATGCTTCTCCTTCGCGAAAAGTTTATCACCAGTTACCTGCAAACAGTAAGCCACCGCTATTTATCTTACTAGACGGCACTTGGACAGAGGCGAGAAAAATGTTTCGTAAAAGCCCCTACCTTGATGCATTACCACTGTTTTCAATTAATGAAGCCAGTAAATGTGACTACATGCTCCGTCAAGCAGCAAGAGAAGAGCAACATTGTACCGCTGAAGTTGCCGCTTCTATTTTAGCCAATGTCGGCGATGATTTAGCGTCACAACAGCTTTTTTCTCATTTTAGTTACTTTCGTCAACAATATTTAATTGGAAAACCAGACAGACGTCAGGCAAAAGAAGAGTAAATCAGCTACATTGAATACAGTTTATCATAAACTTAGGAGTTGATATGAGCCAGCGAGGCCTTGAAGCACTATTACGTCCTAAATCAATTGCGGTGATTGGCGCCTCTGACAAAGTAGGCAGAGCAGGCACCACAATGATGAAAAACTTACTCAGTGGTGGGTTTAATGGGCCAGTCTTTCCAGTCAATCCGACTCGCAATTCTGTTTCTGGTGTTTTTACTTATCCTTCTATTGATAAACTCCCCCAAGTACCAGACTTGGCAATTATCTGTACTCATCATCGCCGCAATCTTGAACTTCTTGAGCAATTAGGTCAATCAGGCTGTAAAGCCGTGATTGTTCTTTCAGCACAATCAGAACAATTTCAAGCTATTAAGACACTCTGCCAGCAATACCATATTCGCTTGTTAGGTCCAAATAGTTTAGGTTTATTAGCCCCTTGGCAAGGCTTAAATGCCAGCTTTTCACCCCTTCCTGTAAAAAAAGGCAAATTGGCATTTATCTCACAATCAGCAGCAGTAGCTAACACCATCCTAGATTGGGCGTATTACCGCAATATTGGCTTTTCCTATTTTATTGCATTAGGTGATAACCAAGATATCCAAGTTGATGATTTACTGGATTTTCTAGCAAGAGATAGTAAAACCAGTGCAATATTACTGCATTTAGAGCATATTCATGATGCAAGGCGCTTTATGTCTGCCTCACGTAGTGCATCACGCAATAAGCCAATACTAGTTATAAAAAGTGGTCGAACACAAAAAGCCCAATTACTCTTAGGCGATACGCCAAGTTATGATGTAGCTTATGATGCAGCCTTCCAACGCGCAGGACTGTTACGCGTACAAGATACTCATGAGATGTTTTCAGCGGTTGAAACCCTCAGTTATATGACGCCATTAAAAGGCGAGAAACTGATGATCATCAGCAATGGTTCCGCTCCTGCGGCAATGGCCGTAGATGAATTATTTTTACAGTCAGGCAAATTAGCACAATTATCTGCTGATACTCAGCAACAATTGCAAGCCATTGTGCAAGACACATCTGCTATTCGTAATCCGCTTAATTTAGGTGATGATACCACGGTAGAGCGCTATATTAGGGCAGTGAATTGTCTATTAGATAGCCATGATCATGATGCATTACTCTTAATTCATACACCAAGTGCTATTGCACCAAGTATTGAAACAGCACAAAAAGTTATTGAAGCAATTAATAAGCACCCCAGAAGAAAATGGCTCACTCTATTTACTAATTGGGGAGGCGAATATTCATCTCAACAATCACGTAAATTATTTAGTGAAGCGGGTATTCCCACTTATCGCACTCCTGAAGGCGCAATTACCGCTTTTATGCATATGGTGGAGTACCGCCGAAACCAAAAACAACTAAAGGAAACGCCGGCATTACCTTTAGAAATAAAAATGAACACCCAGCAAGCCCATCGCTGTATTGAAGACGCTCTCGACAAAAAACAGTATCGCCTTGATACACACCAAGTCCAGCCCATTATGGAAGCCTATGGCTTTAATACTTTACCGACTTGGATTGCTCATAATGCACAAGAAGCGGTCAGTATTGCAGAAAAAATAGGCTATCCGGTCGCGCTAAAATTACGCTCTCCTGATATACCTCATAAATCGGAAGTTCAGGGGGTTATGTTATATTTAAGAGACAGCAATGAAGTTGAATCGGCTGCACATGCCATTATCGAGCGGGTAAGCGAGCTTTACCCACAAGCGAAAATTCAAGGACTATTAGTACAAAGTATGGCAAACCGTGCAGGCTCCCAAGAGCTACGTGTTGCGATTGAACAAGACCCCATCTTTGGCCCACTAATTCTATTAGGAGAAGGAGGCGTTGAGTGGCAAATCGAAACAAAAGCTGCCGTTGCTTTGCCACCACTTAATATGGCGCTAGCTCGTTATCTGGTCATTAATGCAATAAAAAGTGGCAAGCTCCAACCTAGAAGTGCATTACAACCACTGAATATCCTAAGCTTAAGCCATTTTTTGGTGCAAGTTTCACACTTACTATTAGATTGTCCACAAATTGTCAGGCTCGACATACATCCGTTGTTAGTATCGGGTAATGATTTCACTTTGTTAGACGTGGCTATGGAGCTGTCACCAATCGAAGGCGATCCTCATCAAAAACTTTCTATTCGCCCGTATCCCAATGAATTAGAAGAAACTTTCTTTTTAAGAGATAGCAAACCTTGTTTTATTCGACCTATTTTGCCTGAAGATGAACCTCTACTAAAAACCTTTATTAATCAAGTGACCAAAGAAGATCTCTATTATCGCTATTTTAGTGAGATCAGCGAATTTACCCATGACGATCTCGCTAATATGACACAAATTGATTACGATCGTGAGATGGCTTTTGTCGCCATTCGCCACCCTCACGATGATCCAGAAATTATTGGTGTTGCTCGAGCTATGGCAGATCCTGATAATCAACAGGCTGAATTTGCTATTCTGGTACGCTCTGATTTAAAAGGTAATACACTGGGTCACCAATTAATGATGAAATTAATCAACTATACTAAGGCGCATGGCATCAAACGGTTAACTGCCATTACCATGCCTGAAAATCGTAATATGATAAGTCTTGCTAAAAAATTAGGGTTTTCTGTGGAAGTACAGTTTGATGAAGGAATAGTCAATCTCAACTTGCTTCTTGATCCTCTCAGTGATGTATAGTGATAAAATCGCGAATAGAAAATTTCTGAATGTGATTATTCACACATCCTAAGAGAAATTCACTCTATAAGATGATTTTATGCGTACATCCTATATAACTAATGTTATGATCAGAAGATCGGTTACAGAATTTTTTACATAGAAGATGACTCTTTTAGTCATCATAAACAAGAGAAATAAGCACTGTGATGTTGTCTAAACTAAAACTTGCTAAGCATCAACAACACCTTGCACAACTGCCTAAATTAGCTCAGTCAGTTGCTGATGTTGAAACGCTTTATCAGACATCCGCGTTTCGCAGCACCTTATTGAAATATATCGCGCAAGCTCAAAACGAGATTTTTATTACCGCACTCTATCTAGAACATGATGAAGCGGGCGAGGAGATCCTTGAAGCACTTTATACCGCAAAACAACAACGTCCTGAACTTTCCATCACCGTTATTGTTGATTGGCATCGTGCTCAACGCGGTCGTATAGGTGTCTCTGCTGATGCAACAAATGCAGATTGGTATCATAAAGTTGCACAACAGCATCCTGATGTTGACGTCCCTATTTATGGTATTCCTGTTAATACACGTGAAGCATTAGGCGTATTACATCTAAAAGGGTTTATCTTTGATGATACGGTTATTTACAGTGGTGCAAGTATTAATAACGTCTATTTGCATAAACTTGATAAATACCGTTATGACAGATATCACATCATTCATAATGCTGAACTCGCAAACACAATGAAGCAATTCATTGTCGATAGCCTTTTGCAATCAGATGCTATTCAACGTCTTGATTCAGAAGAGAGAGTGCGTTGTGCAGAAATTAAAAATTGTATCCGTCAATTCCGCTTTAATTTACGCACACATGATGGTTACGATATTAAAGGAAATGCCTCAAATAATCAGTTAACAGTGACTCCATTGGTCGGCTTAGGCAAGAAAAATATCTTGAATAAGACTATTTCCCACCTCATGGCCGTGACTGAAGAAAAATTGGTTATTTGTACACCTTATTTTAATTTACCTGCTATTTTGGTGCGCCAAATTAGTCATTTACTGAGAAATGGTAAACAGGTTGAGATTATTATTGGTGATAAAACGGCAAATGACTTTTATATTCCGCCAGAAGAGCCCTTTAAAATAATAGGTGCTTTACCTTATTTATATGAGATTAATCTTCGTAAATTCACCCAACGTTTTCAACGTTTTATTGATAATGACCAATTAACAGTAAGGCTTTGGAAAGACGGTGATAATACCTATCATTTAAAAGGCATGTGGGTTGATGATGAGTGGCAATTAATTACAGGTAATAATCTAAACCCTCGAGCTTGGGGATTAGATCTTGAAAATGCCATCTTAATTCACGATCCACATCATGAATTACATGAACAACGCCATAAAGAGTTAGCTTGTATCAGAGAAAAAACACTGATTGTTAAAAGCTATCAACAATTAGAGAGTATTAAATTTTACCCTCTAAAAGTGAAAAAATTAATTAAACGCTTACGGCGTATCCGTGTTGATAGACTAATTAGTCGTATACTCTAATTTAACTATACTGCTAAGCTCTATTTATAAGCCTTACTTAAAATAAGTAAGGCTTTTTTGTCGCTATAATCCACTATACTTCAACTTATTAAGATTTAAGCTCAACTATCTAACGATCAAGATATAGTAATAAGGCGTGGATATTATATGAAACTAAAGCGTAATGGCTTCTATCTGATAGTTTTACTTTCACTCGTCACGTTAAATGGTTGTCAATCCTTTCATGTTGCCAATGATAATTGGCAAGGAAAAGATAAAGCACAGCATTTTTTATTTTCTATGGTAGCCTCCGCAGGAGCTAATGCTTACGCAGCTCATCAGAACTATTCTTATCGAGAAGGATTAGTTATTGGCTTATCCTTTTCAATAAGTTTAGGCGTCGCTAAAGAGCTTTATGATAGTCGACCACAAGGTACGGGATGGAGCTGGCATGATTTTGCTTATGATGTGGCAGGAGCCGCTGCTGGCAGTTTACTCTATCAGCAATTGAAATAACTCTTTTCCTTAGTTAAAGGATAAAATTGAGAATAAAAAATATCAAACGCAAAAAAGCCAACCCATTGGGTTGGCTTTCTCGTCTTATTTAATGCTTGGCAGTTCCCTACTCTCACATGGGGAGACCCCACACTACCATCGGCGCTACGGCGTTTCACTTCTGAGTTCGGCATGGGATCAGGTGGGACCACCGCGCTATGGCCGCCAAGCAAATTCTTGTCTATTACTCGCTTCCTTCCTTTCGGTAAGTCGCCAGTAATTTAATCTTGAACAAGCTGACTTCATCGTTTCGTCTCTCTGACAAAACACTTTCGGTGTTGTCAGGTTAAGCCTCACGGTTCATTAGTACTGGTTAGCTCAACGTATCGCTACGCTTACACACCCAGCCTATCAACGTCTTAGTCTTAAACGTTCCTTTAGGTCGCTTAAAGCGACAGGGAAGACTCATCTCGAGGCAAGTTTCCCGCTTAGATGCTTTCAGCGGTTATCTCTTCCGCACTTAGCTACCGGGCAATGCCATTGGCATGACAACCCGAACACCAGTGGTGCGTTCACTCCGGTCCTCTCGTACTAGGAGCAACCCCTCTCAATCTTCCAACGCCCACGGCAGATAGGGACCGAACTGTCTCACGACGTTCTAAACCCAGCTCGCGTACCACTTTAAATGGCGAACAGCCATACCCTTGGGACCTACTTCAGCCCCAGGATGTGATGAGCCGACATCGAGGTGCCAAACACCGCCGTCGATATGAACTCTTGGGCGGTATCAGCCTGTTATCCCCGGAGTACCTTTTATCCGTTGAGCGATGGCCCTTCCATTCAGAACCACCGGATCACTAAGACCTACTTTCGTACCTGCTCGAGCCGTCACTCTCGCAGTCAAGCTGGCTTATGCCTTTGCACTAACCGCATGATGTCCGACCATGCTTAGCCAACCTTCGTGCTCCTCCGTTACTCTTTAGGAGGAGACCGCCCCAGTCAAACTACCCACCAGACACGGTCCCCGACCCAGTTTATGGGCCTAGGTTAGAACATCAAACGTTAAAGGGTGGTATTTCAAGGTTGGCTCCATGCAGACTGGCGTCCACACTTCAAAGCCTCCCACCTATCCTACACATCAAGGCTCAATGTTCAGTGTCAAGCTATAGTAAAGGTTCACGGGGTCTTTCCGTCTTGCCGCGGGTACACTGCATCTTCACAGCGAGTTCAATTTCACTGAGTCTCGGGTGGAGACAGCCTGGCCATCATTACGCCATTCGTGCAGGTCGGAACTTACCCGACAAGGAATTTCGCTACCTTAGGACCGTTATAGTTACGGCCGCCGTTTACTGGGGCTTCGATCAGGAGCTTCGC